>NZ_JBICUS010000007.1:0-315178 GCF_043198455.1 Spirillospora sp. NPDC048824
ATCCCAGTCGAACACATGACTCCATGTTATCGAACACTCACACTCCGTCTCACAGTTTCCGGGTGAGAATATTGACACCCTCCGGACAGCCGACAACCGAGCCAGATCAGGCATTTGTCCTGCGCCTGAGGGAACCACCGGGACACGATGCCTCGGGGGCCGTGGCTCGTATCGGTCCGGCCCAGCGTGGTCGCGCCGTCCACAACGAAGGCTCCTTCTCCTGGAGGAGCCGTCGACCTCGCCCGAGCGCGCGTTCGCCTACGGCGAGGCCCGGCGTGGGTTCGGGGGCGAGACTCTGATCACCTCAGATTCGCAACTGGAGAGGTCCTCGCCGAGGAGGGCAAGGTCACCATCAGCCCGCACGGGATGGAGAAACTCCGCGAAGCCATCACCGCCGACCGCTTCCCGCATCTCGCCCCCATCATGGCGGCCGGAGGCTATGTCACCGGTGACGAGCCGGCGACCGAACCGGGCCTGGACCCCGAGTACGAGTTCGGCCTCGACATGCTCATCGCCGGCTCGAATCCCTGGAACAGCGACGCCACCCGAAGTAGACCGACCGCCTCCCCAGGGTCAGGGGAACGTCCTCGCTTGCGCGCACGTCTGATGCACCCTCGACCACGAACCGATCTTGGAGCGCGGACGATGAGCTTCGACCTTTGCGTGTGGCGCGAGAACCGCCCCATCCGGTTCGCCGGGCTGGAGCACCGGACCGGGCTCACCACCACCGACCTCACCCCAACCGGGTCCCGGAAGTGCAGGGCTCACTCGCCAGATGAACTGCCTCGAAAGCATCAGCGCCTCGTGGACAGTGTTCGTGTCATGAGACCTCCTCCAGTCGCCACAACCGCACGGTGTCGTCGTGACTGCCGCTGGCCAGGAGCTTGCCGTCCGGGCTGAACGCCACCGAGTTGACGCGAGCGGTGTGGTCGGTAAGGGAACGGCCGATGGGGCGGCGGGAAGCCACGTCCCACAACCGCACGGTCTCGTCACTACTGGCGGTGGCCAGAACCTTCCCGTCCGGACTGAACGCCACAGAGCCGATGCCGTCGTGGTGACCGGTGAGGGGGTGGCCGATAGGGGTGCGGGTGGCCACGTCCCACAACCGCATCGTCCCGTCATCGCAGCCGGCGGCCAGGAGCTTCCCGTCCGGGCTGAACGCCAGGGAGTAGACGTAGCCGGTGTGGCCGGCGAGGGGGCGGCCAGTAGGGGTGCGGGTAGCCACGTCCCACAAACGCACGGTGTCATTTTCGTCGGCGGCCAGAATCCTGCCGTCTGGGCTGAACGCCACCGCGAAGACGAGCCCGTGGGGGCCGTGCTTGACTCGGGGGCGGCCAATGGCTGTGCGGGCTGCCACGTCCCACAACCACACTGTGTCGTCATCTGCGACGGCCAGGATTTTGCCGTCTGGGCTGAACGCCAGGGAGTGGACGGAGTCGGTGTGGCCGGTGAGGGGACGGCCGACGGGGATGTGGGTGGCCACGTCCCACAACCGGACGGTGGTGTCATTGCCCCCGACAGCCAGGAGCTTGCCGTCCGGGCTGAACGCCACCGCGTTGACAGTGTCCGTGTACCCGGTGAGGGGCCGGGCGATGGAGCGGCGGGTGGCCACGTCCCACAACCGCACGGTTTCGTCGTTGCTGCAACTGGCCAGGAGCTTGCCGTCCGGACTGAACGCCACCGAGCGGACGGCGCCGGTGTGGTTGTTGAGGATCTGAGGGGCGTTGCTGTCTTCCCTGGTGAGGATGTCGCGCGCGGCGGCCGGCAGGATGGCGACCAGGCCTGCGGTCCCCAATCCGGCGCCGAGTACGGTGAGCAGGTGGCGGCGGGTCAGGATCCGGTGCGGCGCGGCAGCGACGTGGATCCGCGTTGGGGCGTCGAAGCGGGCCGACGTGGGGGGCGGAGTCTGCGGGGGCGCCTGGCTGGGGGCGGTCGCGCCGGTCTCGATGGCCTGTCGCATCGCCGCGGCGTCCCGGTAGCGCTGCTGCGGGTCTTTGGCCAGCGCGGTCGCCAGCACCTGATCCCAGAAGAAATCCAGAACCGAGTTCAACTGTGAAGGCGGCGGCGGGGTCTTGTTCAGGTGCTGGAAGAGCACGACGCTGTGCGAGTCGCCCGTGAAGGGCGGTCGGCCGGTGAGCATCTCGTACAACACGCATCCAGTGGAGTACAGATCGGAGCACGCATCGGCGGCCTCGCCATCGGCCTGCTCGGGCGACATGTAGGACGGGGTGCCGATCACCAATCCGGTGGCGGTCAACCGGGTCGCGGTCTCCGACATGAGCTTGGCGATCCCGAAATCCAGCACCTTCGCTCGCATCCGGCCGCCGACGCGGCGAACCATGATGTTGACGGGCTTGATGTCGCGGTGCACCACCCCTCGCCCGTGGCTGTGCTCCAACGCCTCTAGGACCGCCACCGCGATCTGCCCGGCCTCTGCAGGGGTAGGCGGCGCCTCGCGCAGCAGATCGGCCAGCGTCCTTCCCTCCACCAGCTCCATGACCAGATACGGAACCGGCCTTTCACCCTCGTCATCCTCGCCGCTGTCGTGGATGACCGCGATATTGGGATGCGACAAGCCCGCCACCGCCCGCGCCTCCCTCCGGAACCGGGCCCGGAAACCCTCGTCGCGCAGCATCTGAGCAGGCATCACCTTGACGGCCACGAGCCGATCCAACCGCTGGTCACGCGCCCGATACACCACCCCCATACCGCCGCGCCCCAACGGCTCCAGGAGCTCATAACGCCCCGACAACACCCCCACCACACTCTCCCTGCCATCCACCCCCTAATCATGATCAAAACCCCGACGATCCACCAGCCGTACGCGCCGGGTGTTTACTCGCGTTCGGAGAGGTCGGTGCCGGTTCGTTCGAGGACCGGGCTTGCCGTCCGGTCGGAGGTCAGGAAGGCTAGCGCGCCCAGGGCCAGGAGGCCCGTGAAGAAGCCGCTCACCCGGCGGGCCGCCTCCACCTCACGGACGAACCGCCGCCGAAACCCTGGATCTTCCGCGAGCCCGGCCCAGACCACCTTCACCGCGACCGCACGCCCTCCATCCATCCATAGCAAAGAAGAAAAGAGCCCCGGACCACACACCGGTCCGGGGCGCACCTTGGGAAACTCAGATGAGGCCGAGCTTGCGGACGGCGTCGCGCTCCTCGGACAGCTCGTTCACGGACGCGTCGATGCGGGTGCGGGAGAAGTCGTTGATGTCCAGGCCCTGGACGATCTCCCACTTGCCGTTCTCGGTGGTGACCGGGAACGACGAGATGAGGCCCTCGGGCACGCCGTAGGAGCCGTCCGACACGACGGCCATGGACGTCCAGGTGCCGTCGGCGGTGCCGTTCACCCAGGTGTGCACGTGGTCGATCGCGGCGGACGCGGCGGACGCGGCCGACGACGCGCCCCGCGCCTCGATGATGGCGGCGCCGCGCTTGGCGACGGTCGGGATGAAGTCGTTCTCCAGCCAGGCCTGGTCGTTGACCGTCTCGGCGGCGTTCTTGCCGGAGATCTCGGCGTGGAAGATGTCCGGGTACTGGGTGGCCGAGTGGTTGCCCCAGATCGTCAGCTTGCGGATGTCGGCGACCGACACCCCCGCCTTCTTCGACAGCTGCGCGAGGGCGCGGTTGTGGTCGAGGCGCGTCATCGCGGTGAAGCGGCCGGCCGGGACGTCCGGGGCGTGCTGCTGCGCGATCAGGGCGTTGGTGTTGGCCGGGTTGCCGACCACCAGGACCTTGATGTCGTCGGCGGCGCCGGCGTTGATGGCCTCGCCCTGCGGCTTGAAGATGCCGCCGTTGGCCTCCAGCAGGTCGCCGCGCTCCATGCCCTTCGTCCGGGGCCGCGCCCCGACCAGCAGGGCCACGTTGGCGCCGTCGAACGCCTTGGTCGCGTCGTCGAGGATGTCGATGCCGGACAGCAGCGGGAACGCGCAATCGTCCAGTTCCATCGCGGTGCCCTCGGCGGCCTTCACCGCCTGCGGAATCTCCAACAGCCGCAGGCGTACGGGTACGTCCGCGCCCAGGAGGTGCCCGGACGCGATGCGGAACAGCAGCGCGTAGCCAATCTGGCCCGCGGCGCCGGTAACGGTAACGGTGACTGGGGTGCGAGTCATGCGTCCTTCTCCTGCTGCTGGTGACCTGGAGCCCGCCGCCGCGCGGGATCTCTCGCCGTCGAGATATTTCCGTGCCACAGGCTATCGCGCACCCCCTACCCGCCATCGCCCAGGTGCACCAACCGGCATGGCGAACACGCGAAAGGCCGCCCCGGACGCATCCGGGACGGCCTTAACCCTGCGTGCGCGGGGAGCACAGCGTCCGGGCGAACTCGCTCACCTCGGGCTGGGGGTCACCCTCGCATCAGCAAGGAGCATTCGCACGAACACTAACAGTGCTGAGAGGCGTATCAGCCGTTGATCTTCTTCTGGAGGTTGGTGTCGAGGGCCTCCAGAAATTCCTGCGTGGTCAAGAAGGGCGTGTCGCGGCCGACGAGGAGGGCCAAGTCCTTGGTCATCTGGCCGCTCTCGACGGTCTCGATGCAGACCCGCTCGACCTGCTGCGCGAAGTTGGTGACTTCGGGCTGGTTGTCGAGCTTGCCGCGGTGCTCGAAGCCGCGGGTCCAGGCGAAGATCGACGCGATGGGGTTGGTCGACGTCGGCTTGCCCTGCTGGTGCTGCCGGTAGTGCCGGGTCACCGTGCCGTGCGCGGCCTCGGCCTCGACGGTCTTGCCGTCGGGGGTCATGAGGACGGACGTCATGAGGCCGAGGGAGCCGAAGCCCTGCGCGAGGGTGTCGGACTGGACGTCGCCGTCGTAGTTCTTGGCGGCCCAGACGAACCCGCCCTCCCACTTGAGCGCCGCCGCGACCATGTCGTCGATGAGGCGGTGCTCGTAGCTGAGCCCCTTGGACTCGAACTCGGCCTTGAACTCGCTCTCGTAGATCTCCTGGAAGAGGTCCTTGAAGCGGCCGTCGTAGGCCTTGAGGATCGTGTTCTTCGTCGACAGGTACAGCGGCATCCCGCGCTCCAGCGCGTACCGCATCGTCGCCCGCGCGAAGTCGCGGATCGAGGCGTCGTAGTTGTACATGCCCATGGCGACACCGCCGCCGGTGAACTTCGCGACCTCCATCTCGATGGGCTCGCCGCCGTCCTCGGGGGTGTAGGTGAGCATCACCGTGCCGGGGCCGGGGACCACGAAGTCGGTGGCCTTGTACTGGTCGCCGTGCGCGTGGCGGCCGATGATGATCGGCTTGGTCCAGCCGGGGACGAGCCGGGGGATGTTGGAGCAGATGATCGGCTCGCGGAACACCACGCCGCCCAGGATGTTGCGGATCGTCCCGTTGGGGGACCGCCACATCTTCTTCAGGCCGAACTCCTCGACGCGCGCCTCGTCGGGGGTGATGGTCGCGCACTTGACACCGACGCCGTGCTCGCGGATCGCGTTGGCGGCGTCGATCGTGACCTGGTCGTCCGTGGCGTCACGGTGTTCCATTCCCAGGTCGTAGTACTTAAGGTCCACATCGAGGTAAGGCAGGATCAGCTGGTCCTTGATGAATTTCCAGATGATCCGCGTCATTTCGTCGCCGTCGAGTTCGACGACCGGGCCCGCTACTTTGATCTTGGGCATGCTGCTGCTGTCCCTTTCCTACACCTGGCCAGCGGTGAGCCCTCACATCCCCGGTGGGCGTGGCGGTGTCGGGCCGCCGGGACACCCCGGACGCAAGGGACTCGGTCCTTGTAAGGCTCAACTGGCAAGGCTAGCCGAGGCGTTCGGGAGGTCTAGACCTGACCCGGCGGTTCCGGACGTCCATGACCGCCCTCACCTGGGGCGACGTCTCCGCCCTGCGGACCGGCCCGGCGTCCGGTGATGAGAAGCTTCACACCGCGCGCCACCAGGGTGAGCAGGATCAGCACCCCGAAGGCGCCCGCGAGGACGAGCCCGGTCTTGTTCATCGGCGGCACGCTCAGCGACACGAACGCGACCATTTCGCCGAGGATCACGAGCGTCCAGCAGTCGATGGACCTGCTGCGGACGGCGAGCGGGCCGAGCTGGGACTCCGGCAGCAGGAGCCGGGCGAGCGCGCCGATGAGCAGCGCGGCCGCCATCAGGCCGGATCCCTTGCGGAAGTAGTTGAAGGCGCAGAGCGTGAGGCCGGCGCCGACGCCGCTGAGCACGATCAGGTAGGGCAGTTGCGCGAGCCAGTGCGGCGCGGCGCCTTTGCCGCGCGGCGCCCTGCGCCTCCGCCGGTGCACCTCGGTGCTCATGGTCCGTCCTCCAGCCCCCACCCGCCGCCATTCAACGGACGAGCTCCGCTCGGCTCACCGTCCTCCAGCCCCCACCCGCCGCCATTCAACGGACGAGCTCCGCTCGGCTCACGGTATCGGCATCCGGGGCTCGGCACGACTCGTCCGGTGGGCCTCTTCCGGTGGGCGGCGTTCGTCCGCCGCCGCACATCGCGGGGATCATCCGCAGGTCCGGGGGTGCCGGGCTTGTCGGACGGGACGGAAAAGTGGGCGGGACGGAAGGGGCCGCAGGGATGCCCGAGAGGCCCGAATGCCCTGCGCCATCGGTGCTACTCGCCAGTAGGAGGGTGTGACGGTGACGCGCCCGGGTAACCCGGCAGACAGGGGTCGCTAACTAGCTGGGAGGACTGCCGTGGAGGGGCCGTTCATGCGGATCGAGGACAGCGGGCTGGTGGTGCCGCTGCGCCCCGACGTGACGACGGTCGGGAGAGGGAGAGGAGTCGACGTACGCCTCGACGACCCGAGTGTGTCCCAATTGCACGCAGAGATCGTCCGACGTGGTCCGTACATCTACGTGGTGGACATGGGCCTGTCCCGTAACGGGACCCGAGTTAACGGCAGGCCGATCGCCCGCCGTGTCCTGGAGGACGGTGACGTCGTCAGCTTCGGCACGGCGCGCTGCCGGATGGGGGGCATCCCCCGTGAGGAGGTCGACCCGGACGTCGAACTGAGGCGTGCCGTCGCACCCGAGCTCACCCGCCGCGAGGTCGACGTGCTGACCTCGCTCTGCCGTCCCGCACTCTCCGACGAGGCGTTCGTGGCCCCCGCCACGGCACGCGACATCGCCGGCGAGCTCGTGGTGACGGAGGCGGCCGTCAAGCAGCATCTGCTGCGCCTCTACCAGAAGTTCCGGATCCCCGAGGGCGCCAACCGGCGCACGCGGCTCGCCAACGAGGTCATCGCCATGGGCCTCGTCCGGCCGCTGCCGCCGGTGCACGTCCCGCAGGGCCGCCCGCCGATGGACGGGCGGGTCCCGGGGGTCCGCGGCACGGCCGAGACCCGCAGGACGGGCACGGGACACGGCCATGCCACCGCCCCGAATCGTGCGGCGCCGAGCGCGGCGGGACGGAGGGCGAGCTGAGATGAACCTGCGGTCGCCCTCTCCGGCAGCGCGACACGAGGGCGATCGCTGAACCGGCCCGTACGGGGCCGCGCATGTGACGGCGCGGCTCCGTCCGGCGCAGTATCGGCGGAGGCCGCCACCGGGGTGCTGGTGGCGGCCTCCGCTTGCCGGGCACGGGACGTGCGTCGCGCCGCGTGTCAGGCGGGCCGCCGCTCGGCGGCCTCCACGACGTTCGCGAGCAGCATCGCGCGGGTCATCGGGCCGACGCCGCCCGGGTTCGGCGCGACCCAGCCGGCGACGTCGCGGACGTCGGCGGCGACGTCCCCGGCGAGCTTGCCGTCCACACGGGACACGCCGACGTCCAGGACGGCGGCGCCCGGCTTGACCATGTCGCCGGTGATGAGGCCGGGGACACCGGCGGCGGCGACGACGATGTCGGCCTTGCGGGTGTGCTCGGCCAGGTCGCGGGTGGCGGTGTGGCAGAGGGTGACGGTCGCGTTCTCGGTGCGGCGGGTCAGCAGGAGGCCGAGCGAACGTCCGACGGTGATGCCGCGGCCGACGACGGTGACCTCGGCGCCCTTGATCGGGACGTCGAAGCGGCGCAGCAGCTCGATGATGCCCTTCGGCGTGCACGGCAGCGGGCCGGGCTGCATGAGGACGAGCCGCCCGAGGTTCGTCGGGTGCAGGCCGTCGGCGTCCTTGGACGGGTCGATCCGCTCCAGGACGCGCTGCTCGTCCAGGCCCTTCGGCAGCGGAAGCTGGACGATGTAGCCGGTGCAGGCCGGGTCGGCGTTCAGTTCGGCGACGGCGCGTTCGACGTCGTCCTGCGCGGCGGTGGCGGGCAGGTCGCGGCGGATGCTCTCGATGCCGACCTCGGCGCAGTCGCGGTGCTTCATGCCGACGTAGGAGTGGCTGCCGGGGTCGTCGCCGACGAGGACCGTGCCGAGGCCGACGGTCACGCCGCGGTCGCGGAGCGCCTCGACGCGTACCTTGAGGTTCGAGCGGATCTCGGCGGCCGTGGCCTTGCCGTCCAGAATCTGTGCCGTCATGCGTTCCTCCGCGTGGGGTCTCACCAGGGCCCGGGCCCGGCTTGGAGCCCGGCCGCCATGGGGTCCCGTCCACCCAGGCGCGCGGTGTCCGGACTGTCGTTCGCTCCCCGGTGGTGATCCACCTTGACCGCGCCAGTCGCGTGAAGAATCCATGGTATCCGGCCCACCCGCGGCCGAGTGGCACGCGGAAATCAGCGTCAGGTGGCTCTGCCGGGTACGGCCCCCGTGCTTTTAGCGTGATCCGCATGAGTCATGGCACGCGTCACGAATGGTTCGAGCGCCCCGTCCTGAGCGGGCGGTACGTCCGGCTGGAGCCGCTGTCCCCCAGGCACGCCGAGGGGCTGTTCGAGGCGTCCAAGGACCCCGCCGTCTGGACGTGGCTGAGCGAGCGGCAGCCCGCGACCGCGGACGACATGTGCGCACTGGTCGGCAAGGCCCTCGCGCGCCACGAGAAGCGCTTCCAGCTTCCGTGGGCGCAGATCGACGCGCAGACCGGGGAGGTCGCCGGGATGACGTCGTACTACGAGGTCACGCCGTCCCATCGGGCACTGTGCATCGGGCACACCTGGCTCGGCGCGCGGTGGCACCGGTCCGGTGTCAACACCGAGGCGAAGCTGCTGCTGATGGGACGCGCGTTCGACGAGCTGGGCGCGATCCGGGTCGGCTGGCACACCCACGCGGGCAACGGGCGGTCACGTGCGGCGATCGAGCGTCTCGGGGCGACGTTCGAGGGGATCCACCGCAAGCACCGGATCCGGGAGGACGGGTCGATCCGCGACACCGCCGCCTACGGGATGACGGACGACGACTGGCCCGCCGCGGCCGAGGCGCTGCGGGCGCGGCTCCGCTGAAACACCCGCCATCCGTCCGGGGCCGCCGGGTCTTCGGGGTCGGTCAGTCCTCGGAGGAGCCCTGCCGCCAGGCGATCAGGCGGTCGGTGCCGTGCCAGCCGAGCTGGGCGGCGAGGACCGCCGCGAGGAAGGCGGCGAGCAGGCCGATCATCTGCCGAGACTCCATCAGCAGCGTGTCCGCCCGGTAGACCACGCCCAGCATGAGCGACAACAGCACGTCCATGGCGCCAGCCCTTCAACAATGGAACGGTCGCGCCGGAGTCAAGAAGCGGTCATGAGGCGCGGCCCAGCCGAGGCTACCCGCACCGAACCGGGAAGGCGACGACTCAAACCCGATGCGGCGGTGTTCTCCGCCACACCGGGTCCGCGCCCGATCAGCGCCCGATCAGCGCCCGACCAGCGGGGCTGCTCAGTGGAAGAAGTGGCGCACGCCGGTGAAGTAGAGGCTGATTCCGGCCTTCTCCGCGGCGGCGATCACCTTGTCGTCGTTGACGGACCCGCCGGGTTCCACGATCGCCCGCACACCCGCCTCGGCGAGCACCTCAAGGCCGTCCGGGAAGGGGAAGAACGCGTCGGACGCGCCCACGGCGGACGCGGCCCGCTCCTCCCCGGCCCGCGCGACCGCGAGTTTGGCGGAGTCGACGCGGTTGACCTGGCCCATGCCGACGCCGACGGTGGCGCCGTCCGCGGCCAGCAGGATCGCGTTGGACTTCACCGAGCGGACGGCCCGCCAGGCGAACGCGAGGTCGGCGAGCACGGCCTCGTCCGCGGCGGGGCCGGTCTTCAGCTCCCAGGTGGACGGGTCGTCGCCGGCGGCGTCCACGCGGTCGACGCCCTGCAGCAGGACACCGCCGTCGATCCGCCGGTACTCGGCCTGGTTCGCGGGGCCCTGCGGGCAGCGCAGCAGCCGGATGTTCTTCTTGCGGGTCAGGACGTCGAGGGCGCCGTCCTCGAACGCGGGCGCGACCAGCACCTCGGTGAAGATCTCCGCGACCTGCTCGGCCATCGCGACGGTGACCGGCCGGTTCACCGCGATCACGCCGCCGAACGCCGACAGCGGGTCGCAGGCGTGCGCCTTGCGGTGCGCCTCGGCGACGTCCGCGCCGACCGCGATGCCGCACGGGTTGGCGTGCTTGATGATCGCGACGGCGGGTTCGGTGAAGTCGTGGGCGGCGCGGCGGGCGGCGTCCGCGTCCACGTAGTTGTTGTACGACATCTCCTTGCCGTGCAGCTGCTCCGCCCCGGCGAGACCGCCGCCGGACGCGTCGGTGTAGAGGGCGGCGCGCTGGTGGGGGTTCTCGCCGTAGCGGAGGACGTTCGCGCGCTCCCACGTCACGCCGAGGAAGTCGGGCCACTGCGCTTGCGCGGCCGTCTCGTCCGGCGCGTAGCTGCTCGCGAACCACGACGCCACGGCCACGTCGTAGGACGCGGTGTGCGCGAAGGCCCGCGCGGCCAGGCGGCGCCGCTCCTCCAGCGTGAAACCGCCGCCCTTCACGGCGTCCAGGACGGCGCCGTAGGCGGACGGGTCGACGATGACGGAGACGCTCGCGTGGTTCTTCGCGGCGGCGCGGACCATCGTCGGGCCGCCGATGTCGATCTGCTCGACGCACTCGTCGGGCCTGGCGCCCGAGTCGACCGTGTCGGCGAACGGGTACAGGTTCGCCACGACCAGGTCGAACGGCTCGACGGCCAGGTCGTCCAGCTGCTGGAGGTGGTCCTCTTTGCGGCGGTCGGCGAGCAGGCCCGCGTGCACCTTCGGGTGCAGGGTCTTGACCCGGCCGTCCAGGCACTCGGGGAACCCGGTGAGCTTCTCGACCCTCATCACCGGGACGCCGGCGGAGGAGATCCGCCCCGCCGTCGACCCGGTCGAGACGATCTCCACACCCGCCTCGTGCAGGCCGCGGGCCAGCTCCTCCAGCCCGGTCTTGTCGTACACGCTGATCAGCGCGCGCTTAATCGCCACCCGACTCACCGGCCGAGCTCCCCTCTTCATCGGACGAACCACTCTCGGACGCATCACCACAGGTCCTGCACTTCATCGAGACCCGCCTGCCGTGCGCGGTCCAGCCGTCGCGGGCGAGCCGTCCGACGACGTCGACCAGGAGCCGGCGCTCCACCTGCTTGATCCGCTCGTGCAGGGAGTCCTCGTCGTCATGCCGGCCCACGGGAACGGTCTCCTGGGCGATGACGGGTCCGGTGTCCACGCCTTCGTCGACGAAGTGAACGGTACAGCCCGTCACCTTCACGCCGTACGCCAGGGCGTCCCGTACGGCGTGGGCGCCGGGGAACGACGGCAGCAGCGCCGGATGGGTGTTGACCGTCCGGCCGCCGAACGCGGCCAGGAAACGCGGCCCGAAGATCTTCATGAACCCGGCGGAGACCACCAGGTCCGGTGCGTGCTCGGCGACCGCCTCCGTCAGCGCCGCGTCCCATTCGTCGCGAGACGGGAAATCGGGGATGCGGACGGTGAAAGTGGGCAGACCTGATCGTTCGGCGCGGGCGTTTCCGCCGGTATCGGGACGGTCCGCTCCCACGGCCACCACTTTCGCCCCGTAGGCTGGATCCGCGCACGCGTCGAGCAGCGCTTGTAGGTTGGTCCCCGCGCCGGAGACGAGGACGACGAGCCGGGCGGACACCATGACTCCCTGGTGGACGGTGGGGTTGTGTTCGGGCCACCACGAAGCCTATCGGGCCAGTTCGGCGCACCCGGAAAGCAGACCACGCGGAGAGCGGACCACGCCGACATCCGCCCCAGGCCAGGAGGAACGAACGTGAGCGAGCAGCCGGGCCCTCCGGCCCCGCCCGAAGACCGCCCCGACGGGCGGCCGGCGGGGCAGCCGCCCGCGGGACCGCCCAAGTCTCGGCAGACCGGCTGGCGGGCACTGTGGCTCGGCGGCATCGCGCTGCTGACCGCGTTCTTCTTCTACCCGCTCGGCCTCGTGCTGGGCATCGCCGCGCTCGTCGTGGGCATCCGGGCCCGCCGGGCCGCGCGGCGCGGGGGCGACGCCGCCCCCGGCGCCGTCCCGGGCATCGTGCTCGGCTCGGTCGGCCTGGTGTTCTCGGTGCTGTCGGTCTCGATGACGGTGTTCCTGTGGTCGGAGCTGAGCGGCTACCAGAACTGCCTCAGCACGGCCAACACCGGCGCCGACAAGCAGTCCTGCCGGGACGAGTACTACCCCAAGATCGAGGACAAGCTCGGCCTGCCGCGCGGCAGCATGGACCAGTACGGCGACCTGCTCTGACCGCCGGCGGGCGCTAGTCGTCCCGTTCGGGCTCTTCGCGCAGGACGTAGATGGCGCCGCCGCGGTTCTCGGTACGCCCGGGGTCCTCGCGAGGGAGCGGGACGGGCGGCTCCCCCGGGCCGGGCTCGTCCGCCGGGCCGCCCATGCCGGCGGGGTCGACCGGATCGTCCATGAGGTGGCCTTCGACGACGACGGTGCCGTCGCTCGGCGGCGGCAGCGGCGGTTCCGGCTTCCGCCGGGGCCGCTCTTCGGCCAGGTCCGGCAGCGGATCCGCCTTCCGGCGGGCGGGACGGCGCGGCGCGAGGACGGGATCGGCCTCCTCGAACTCCAGCGGATCCGGCGCGTACGGGGCCCTGGGCGCGGGCCGGGGCGCGCTCTGGTGGTCACCGGGGACGGGCGCTGACAGCGGCACGGGCGCAGGAGCCCTCCGCGCACGCCGCGCCGGGCTCTTCTCCGGCCGTTTCCTGGAGCGCTTCCCGGGCTTGGACGCCGCGCGGGCGGGACGGCGCAGGATCATCGTGTTCGCCGCCCATGCCGCGATCGCCGCGGAGATGCCGACCTCAAGGGCCGCCAGCAACCCGACCTGCCAGGCCGAGGGACCCACGGTCGCCATCCGGCCGCCGCCGAGCGGCCCGCCCGACAGCGCGCTCAGCAGCGCCACCACGGCGCCGGTGAGCGCCCCCGACACGAAACCCCACATCGGTGCGCCCTCCGACACGGGGGCGGGCAGCGAGCGGATCGTGAGGGCGCCGCCCACCGCGCCCGCGACGAACGGCGCGGCCAGCGCGAGCAGCGAGATCGCGGGCGCCGGGCCGGGGTCGGGCAAGGCCGCGAGCGGAGGGAACGCCGGGACGGCGTCCAGAAAGACCCCGGTCGGCGACACGCTCGTCCCGGAGCCGACGGAGAAGCCCGGCCCCACCGCGTACGCCATCCCCCAGATCACCGCGTTCGGCAGGAACGCCAGCTCCACCAGCAGCAGCAGGACGCCGCCGACGACACCGGGGGCGAGGAGGTCGTACAGGTGGTCGGCGTCCGGCATGTTCACGGCGAGGGACGCGCCCACGAGCAGCGCCCCCGACGCCAGCAGCACGGCCAGTGCCCCCGCCACGCCGATCACGAGCGAACGCGGCCGGTCGGGCAGCAGCCGCAGCAGCGCGCCGAGCCCGGACCGGACCCGCTCCCCGCGCGCCTGCGCCGCCACCTGCGCCGCGACGACGGCCCGCGCGGCGCCCAGCCCGCCCGCGATGACCGCGACGAGGAAGCCCCCGACGAGCGCCTGCCACGCCGACGGCCGGACCTGCGGGGACGCCGCCGCCAGCGCGAGCAGACCGGCCAGCCCGGCGTACGGGGCCGCCAGCGCGACCGCGACGTGCACGACCGCCTTCCGGGGACGATGCGTCAGCCCGGCCACCCGGATCATCCACCCGCCGCCGCGGTACAGCAGGGCCCCCGGCAGGACGAGCACACCGAGCGGCAGCAGCCCCACCCGTCCCTGCCCGTAGGAGAAGCCCGCGTGATGGGAGACGAGCCAGAAGTTGACGGCCGTCCGGAACACCCCGGACAGGCCGTCGCCGAGAGCGGTCTTGGGCGCGGCGATCCACCCGATCAGCGTGACGGTGGTGAGCACGGCCAGCCCGATCCCGATGCACCACAGCGCCGCCACGAGCCCCGTCACGTACAGCGGCCTGGCCGCCGGCGGCACCGGCTGCCCGCCTCGCCCCGGACGCCGCGGCGCCCGTCCCGCCGGGCCTTCCGGCGCCTCGTCTCCCGGCGAGGGGACCGCACGCCGTCCAGGGCTCGCTTCGCTCACGCGCTCCATGCTGGCACCACGCCCGCCCCCCAGACGCCCCCCAGCCCGGCGTGTCGCCTTTGTCGTCCAGCCCCGGACACGAAAGACGCCCGGGCCGAAAGCGGCTCGGGCGTCTTTCGCGAAGCGTGGGATCAGAGGTTCTTCATGATCTCCCGCATGAGGACCGCCGTCTCGCTGGGGGTCTTGCCGACGCGGACGCCGACCTTCTCCAGGGCTTCCTTCTTCGCCTCCGCCGTGCCGGACGAACCGGACACGATCGCACCGGCGTGGCCCATGGTCTTGCCCTCGGGGGCGGTGAACCCGGCGACGTAGCCGACGACCGGCTTGGTCACGTTCTGCTCGATGTAGGCGGCCGCGCGCTCCTCGGCGTCACCGCCGATCTCGCCGATCATGACGATGGCGTCGGTGTCCGGGTCGTCCTGGAACGCCTTGAGGGCGTCGATGTGGGTCGTCCCGATGACGGGGTCTCCGCCGATGCCGACGCAGGTGGAGAAGCCGACGTCGCGCAGCTCGTACATCATCTGGTAGGTCAGCGTGCCCGACTTCGACACGAGGCCGATGCGGCCCGGCGTGGTGATGTCGGCCGGGATGATGCCCGCGTTCGACTTGCCGGGGGACGTGATACCGGGGCAGTTCGGCCCGATGATGCGGGTCCCCGTGGTTCCGGAAGACGCAGCGCCCTTCTTCTCCGCGTACGCCCAGAAGTAGGCGGTGTCGTGGACGGGGATGCCCTCGGTGATCACGACGCAGAGGGGGATCTCCGCGTCGATCGCCTCGACGACGGCGTCCTTGGTGAACTTCGGCGGGACGAACACGACCGACACGTCCGCGCCGGTCTGCTCCATCGCCTCCTTGACGGTGCCGAGGACCGGGAGGGTCGTGCCGTCGAACTCGACGGTCTGCCCGGCCTTGCGGGCGTTCACGCCGCCGACGACCTTGGCGCCGGACGCGAGCATCCGGCGGCCGTGCTTGGTGCCCTCGGAGCCCGTGATGCCCTGAATGATGATCTTGCTGTTCTCAGTGAGCCAGATGGCCATCGCTCATGCACCTGCCGCGAGTTCCGCGGCACGCTTGGCCGCGTCGTCCATGGTGTCGACCTGCTGTACGCCGTTCAGCGCCGCGTCGCTCAGGATCTTGCGTCCGAGTTCGGCGTTGTTGCCGTCCAGCCGGACGACGAGGGGGCGGTTGACGGCCTCGCCGCGCTCGGCCAGCAGCTGGTAGGCCGAAACGATGCCGTTGGCGACGGCGTCGCACGCCGTGATCCCGCCGAAGACGTTCACGAAGACGGACTTCACGTCGTCGTCCGACAGGACGATCTCCAGCCCGTTCGCCATCACCTCGGCGGACGCGCCGCCGCCGATGTCGAGGAAGTTCGCGGGCTTCTGGCCCTCGAACTGCTCGCCCGCGTAGGCGACCACGTCCAGGGTGGACATGACCAGCCCGGCACCGTTGCCGATGATGCCGACGCTGCCGTCGAGCTTGACGTAGTTGAGGTCCTTGGCCTTCGCCGCCGCCTCCAGCGGGTCGGCGGCGCTCTTGTCCTCGTACTTGTCGTGGTCCTGGCGGAAGGTCGCGTTGTCGTCCAGCGTGACCTTGCCGTCGAGGGCCTTCACCTGGCCGTCGGCGGTGAGGATCATCGGGTTCACCTCGACGAGGGAGGCGTCCTCGTCGGTGAACACGGCCCACAGGCGCTCGATGAGCTCGGCGGCGCCGTCGAGGGCCTCCTCCGGGAGCCGTCCCTGCTCGGCGATCTCCCTGGCCTTGGCCCGGTCGACGCCGTCCAGCGGCGAGACCGGCACCATCGCCAGCCGGTCGTGCGGCACGTCCTCGATCTCCACGCCGCCCTCGACGGAGCAGATGGTGAGGAAGGTGCGGTTGGCGCGGTCGAGCAGGAACGAGAAGTAGTACTCCTGCGCGATCGCGCTTCCCTCCTCGATCAGGACCTTGTGGACCGTGTGGCCCTTGATGTCCATGCCGAGGATCTGACCGGCGAGCGCTTGCGCCTCGTCCGCCGAGTCGGCCAGCTTCACGCCGCCGGCCTTGCCGCGGCCCCCGGTCTTCACCTGGGCCTTGACCACGACCTTCGAGCTTCCCGCGGCGAACAGCTCCGCCGCGATGGCCCGGGCTTCCTGGGGAGTATGGGCGACCTTGCCGGTGGGCACCGGTACCCCGTACTCGGCGAAGAGTTCCTTCGCCTGATGTTCGAACAGGTCCACGAGGCGTCCTTATAAGGGATCGACAGCCGAATGACCACGCGAGTGGGGGTTACACGGGATTCCGTGCGGCCGGCACTCTGCGGTCCGCTCCGTCGATGCAGCCTAGTCAACCCGCCAACGTGGTGATGCCGCCGGGTCCAGATGTCCGGGAGTGTCACCAAAACGAAGGTGTGCTCATCCTCCAGGAGGGCACGAGTGGCTCGTGAGGAGGATGAACCAATTGACTTAGTTTGATGTACTTATTTCGTCTTCGGTGGCCAGCCGGACGGAAGATGCGGTAGGGGGCGAACGCATGGCGATGGCGGAGGAACGGGACACGACCGTCGCGCCCCACACCACCGCCGAGCCCCTCCCCACCGGGATCACCTCGGCCGGGATCCCCTCGCCGCCCACGCACGGTTCACCGCGCCGCAGGCGGCCGCGGAGGCGTGGCGGCGCACGCAGGCTCCGGCGCGTCACCGCCCTGCTCATCGTGGCCGCCCTCATCGCGACCGGCGGCGCCACCGTCCCGGACCGCACCGCGCCGGGCTGGGCGAGCCCCGGGCTCGTCGGCGGTGGCGGCTGGCCCTTCGCCGGCGTCCCGCTGCCGCCCGTCCAGGCGGAAGGGGCGTCCTACCTGCCGGACAGCTCGGTCGTCCGGCTCGCGGACGGGCGGATACGGCTCATCCCGTCCGGCGGGGAGCGGCCCGTCACCGTCAAGGCGTCCGACCCCCGGGTGGACCAGGCGGTCCGGTCCGACAACGCCTGGCTGTCGCAGGGCACGATCCCGTCCGGCGGGCTGGACCCGGCCACCGGGACCGACATGGGCTACCGCAACATGGCGGCCCGCGCGCTGCTCGACCTGCGGCTCCTCACCCGCCCGAACGGGGCGTCCCTCGCGTCCTGGTACACCAAGTGGCGGTACTGCTGGCCCCGCGACTCCGCCTTCGCCGTCGCCGCGTTCACCGTGACCGGGCACCCGGCCGAGGCCCGCCGCGTCCTGCGCTTCCTGTCCCGGGCCCAGACCGAGAACGGCATGTGGGCCGCCCGCTACAACCCCGACGGGACGGCGGTCGCCGACGGCCGGGCACCGCAGCTCGACTCGCTCGGCTGGGTCCTGTGGGCCACGTGGTTCCACCGCGTTCAGGGCGCCGGGCGGCTCGACGAACTGCCCGAACTGTGGCCGATGGTGCGGCGCGCCGCCGACCACCTGGCGCGCTCGCTGGACGCCGAGGGCCTGCCGCCCGCCTCGTCCGACTACTGGGAACGCGACCACCGCCGCGAAGAGGACCCGCGCCGCCCCACGCTCGGGGTCGTCGGCCCGGTGCTGGCCGGCCTGCGCGCCGCCGCGGACCTCGCCGGACGCCGCGGCGAAGGCGGCGACGCCGCGCGGTGGCACCGGGCGGCGCAGCGCGTCTCCGCCGCCGTGGACCGCCAGTTCGCCCCGTACGGCTACCCGCGTTCGCCCGTCCCCGGCGGGCTGATGGACGCGTCGGTGACGTTCATCGCGCCCCCGTTCGCGGCCGCCGACCCGGACGTGACCGCCGCGATCGCCGTCGCGGCCCGCAAGACGGCGCTGCCGAACGGCGGAGTCCTGCCGGGCGAACGCTGGTCCGGCGACCCCGACGTCGCCTGGACGCCGGAGACGGCGATGTTCGGCCTCAACGCGGCCGCGTCGGGCCGGACCGGCGACGCGCTCGGCCGGCTGAGCTGGCTGTCCGCGCACCGCACGTCCCTGGGCGTCCTGCCGGAGAAGGTCGGCCCGACCGGCGAGCCCGCCGGCCCCGCACCTCTCGGCTGGACGGCGTCACTCGTCCTTCTCAGCCTCTCCGCCCTGGAACGGCCCCTGCCCGTCCCGCCCGCGCGCTGACCGGCCGGGGGCGCGCCGGCCGGACCGGCGACGCGTCTGAGTCACGCCGAGCCGCGTGTACTCGCCCAGCCGTGCGGCCTGCTCAGGCGGCGGCCTGCTCAGGCGGGCGGCCGGTTCAGGCGGGCGGCCATTCATCGGCGAGGACGGCCCAGACCTGGGTGTCACGCCGGTCGCCGTCCAGCACGAACGACTGCCGGTGGACGCCCTCGCAGGTCATGCCGAGCCGTTTCGCCACCGCCGCGCTGGCGGTGTTGCGCGGGTCGCAGAACCACTCCACCCGATGCATCCCGCGCACCCCGAACGCCCAATCGATCATGTGCCGACCGCGACGGTGACCAGCCCGCGTCCCCGCACCTCGCCCCCGAGCCACACACCGGCCTCGCAGACGCCCATCTTGGCGTCGAACGTCCGGAACACTGTCCCGCCCTGAAGAACCCCGTCCACCCAGATGCCGTAGATGCGGCCTTCGTCCCTGGCCTGTTTGACCGCGTACGATTGCAGGAACTCACGGGCCGTCGACTCGTCCACGACCGTGCGTCCCCACGGGATGTAGTGGTCGATGTCCTTGCGGACCCGGTCCGCGTGCTCGGCGAACTCGGCCGCCTGCCACGGCTCCAGCGGACGTAGCTCGGCGGCGTCGGCGAGCTGGCGAGCGAACATGGGGGGCCTCCCGGATACAACCCGTGATCCGACGCCACGAACCGGACGTCCTCGGCACGGCTTCGTTTCAAGGAACGATCTTTACAGCATGAGGGTGACATCCGCGCCTGGGAGCATGGCGGCGGTGCCGTCCTGGTACGTGTCCGTTCGTTGGACGCGGTCCCGGTGAACCTTCTCGGGTGCCGCGCACGTGCAGCAGAGTAGGGCGTTCCCCCGCTCTCGACGGCCTCGGCGTCGGCGGGCCGGGGGAACGCTCCGGCCGACGACGGCCGCGGCGCGAGGAGCTCAGCGTGGAACGTGAGTTTGCATCGGAGAGGCGGCCGGGACAACAGCGGCCGAAGCACGCCATGCCACCGCAGGAGCACCTCTGGCCGCCGAGCGCCCGGCCTTTCGTCGCGTTCGGCGTGGCGACCGCCCTGGCCGCCTGCTCCCTGGTGTGGGCCGTATCCGATGATCACGATCGGCCTCCGGGGACACCGGTGCTCGTCCCGCCCGCGGCCGCCTCACCGAGCCGGGAGGCGTCTCCGGCGATCCCCACGTCGTCGGCCACGCGGGCGAGCCTCTCGCCGTCGCCCTCCCCGGTGAGGCCGTCCAGGCGTGCCGTGAAGGTGGACCTGACCGACCCGGACGACGGTGACACGCTGTTCGACGACGAGGACTTCACCGTCGAGGGGACCGTCAGCGGTATCGGTGACGACGATCTGCGCATCTTCATCTTCGAGGAGGACGACGAGACGTTCCATCTCGCCGACTACGGCCCGGAGGACGTCGGCGGGGACGGGCCGTGGGACATCCGCTCCGCCGGCATCGGCCCTGATTTCGGGCGCGACGGCGACACCTACCTCATCCAGGTGGTCCTCGCGGACCGGTCGTGCCGCCGGAGCCTGAACGGGCTGGAACTCGGCCGCGACCGCTATCCCGACTTCCGCGACCTCCCGGACGGGTGCCGGGTCAAGGACCAGGTGCGCGTGAAGGAAGACTGATCGGAACCCGCGGTCAGAGTTTCTCGATGGTGGCGTAGCGGAGGACGAGGGTCCTGACGCCGTATTCGCCGCCGAAGTCGACGCTGGCCTTTTCGCCCTCGTTGTAGACGGAGACGACGGTGCCCAGGCCGAAGGCGTCGTGGGTGACCTTGTCGCCCGGGGAGAGGGACGGGACGGGGCGGTTGCCCGGGGAGCGCGTCCCTGGGCGGGAGGCCATCTGGGCCATCGCCGATCCCGAGGCGGACGAAGCCTCGCGTTCCCATTCGACCAGGCTTTTCGGGACTTCGCCGAGGAAACGGGACGGCGGGTTGACCTGCGGAGCCCCCCACGAACTGCGCATTGTGGCGCGGGAGAGGTAAAGGCGCTGGCGGGCGCGGGTGATGCCGACGTAGGCCAGGCGGCGTTCCTCTTCGAGTTCCTTGGGGTTGCTCATGGCGCGCAGGTGCGGGAAGACGCCGTCCTCCATGCCGGTGAGGAAGACGACGGGGAATTCGAGGCCCTTGGCGGTGTGCAGCGTCATGAGGGTGACGACGCCGTGCTCGGTCTCCTCGGGCTGCTCGCCGGGCGGGACGGGATTGCCCTTGGCGCCTCCGGGAATGGAGTCGGCGTCGGCGACGAGAGCGACCTGCTCAAGGAATTCGGAAAGGCGGCCTTCGGCGGGTTCGCCGTCGAGGCGCTCTTCGAATTCACGGGCGACGGCTTCGAGTTCCTGGAGGTTCTCGACGCGGGTCTCGTCCTGCGGGTCCTTGGACGCCTGGAGTTCGGCGAGGTAGCCGCTGGCCTTGAGGACCTCGGCGACGAGGTCGGCGGGCGTGAGGGACTCGGCGGCGGCGCCGAGTTCGTCGAGGAGGGCGACGAAGTCGCGGACGGCCTTGATGGAGCGGGTGGCCATGCCCGGGACGTCCTCGGGTACCCGCAGCGCCTGCCAGAACGAGATGCGCTCGCGGGACGCGTACGCCTCGACGCACGCCTCAGCACGGTCGCCGATGCCGCGTTTGGGGACGTTCAGGATGCGGCGCAGGGAGACGGTGTCCTCGGGGTTGGCGAGGCAGCGCAGGTAGGCGAGCAGGTCGCGGATCTCCTTGCGCTCGTAGAAGCGGACGCCGCCGACGACCTTGTAGGGCATGCCGACGCGGATGAACACTTCTTCGAAGACACGCGATTGCGCGTTGGTGCGGTAGAAGACGGCGACGTCGCCGGGGCGGGCCGCGTCGTCGTCGGTGAGGCGGTCGACCTCGCGGGCGACGAACGCGGCCTCGTCGTGCTCGTTGTCGGCCACATAGCCGGTGATCTTGGCGCCTTCGCCCTGGTCGGACCAGAGCTTCTTCGGCTTGCGGTCGGCGTTGCGCTCGATGACCGCGTTGGCCGCCGACAGGATCGTCTGCGTGGAGCGGTAGTTCTGCTCCAGCAGGATCGTGGTGGCGTCCGGGTAGTCGCGTTCGAACTCCAGGATGTTGCGGATCGTCGCGCCGCGGAACGCGTAGATCGACTGGTCGGCGTCGCCGACGACGCACAGTTCGGCCGCGCCGATGCCCTCGACCGGGGCGGTCAGCTCCCGGACGAGTTCGTACTGCGCGTGGTTGGTGTCCTGGTACTCGTCCACGAGGACGTGCCGGAACCGGCGCCGGTAGTGCTCGGCGGCCTCCGGGAAGACCTGCAGCAGGTTGACCGTCAGCATGATCAGGTCGTCGAAGTCCATGGCGCCGGCCTGCTGGAGCCGCGCCTGGTACATCTCGTACGCCTCGGCGAGCGTCTGCTCCATGTGGGTGGACGCCCGGTCCTTGAACGTCTCGTAGTCGATCAGCTCGTTCTTCAGGTTGGACACCTGGGCGCTGAACGACTTCGGCGGGTAGCGCTTGGGGTCGAGGTCGAGCTCGCGGCAGACGAGCGCCATGAGCCGGTTCGCGTCGGCCTGGTCGTAGATCGAGAAGCTGGTGGGGAACCCGAGGCGCTTGGCCTCGCGGCGCAGGATCCGGACGCAGGCGGAGTGGAACGTCATCACCCACATGGCGCGCGAGCGGTGGCCGACGAGGGCGTCGACGCGTTCCTTCATCTCGGCGGCGGCCTTGTTGGTGAACGTGATCGCCAGGATCTGGCCGGGGTGCGCGTCGCGTTCGCCGAGCAGGTGGGCGACGCGGTGGGTGAGCACCCGGGTCTTGCCCGAGCCGGCGCCCGCGACGATCAGCAGGGGGCCGCCGGAGTGCACGACGGCGGCGCGCTGCTGCGGGTTGAGGCCATCGAGCAAGGGGTGAGCTTCGGTCTTCGACATCACGTGCGAGTCTACGGCGCGGCGGGGACGTTTTCGGCGCGTCCGCCCCACCCGGCCCGGCGGCCGTGTGCGGAGCGGCCGTGCGGCCGTGTGCGGGGCGGCCGTGCGGCCGCGTGCGGAACGGTCCCGCGGCTGCATGTGGACAGATGAGGCGTCTTTTGGACTTCCCGGGTTGACTGGATCTCCTGACCGGCGGAGCGTTTTTCTGGAAGAGGGCGGATACGAGACGGGCCGGACCGACCCGGACCGGCCCGTCCCGCCGGAGTGCACAACCCCGTACCGCATCCCCGCATGTCCGCCCACAGCAGCGCAGAGTCAGCAGGACTCGCGCACTGTCAGGGGAAGGTGGCTTCGATGACGATCCACCAGCACGACATCCAGGCACAGCGGGACGCCGAGCACGCGGCGGCGGAGGTTCCCGCGCAGTGGCCGGGGCGGGGGCCCCAGGCCGCGGTTCAGGGGCAGGCCGCCCCGCCCGTACCGCGTCCGGTGCCGGTCCCGGTGCCGCCGCGGACCGGCCACCGGCTGTTCGTCTACAAGCAGGACCCGTCGGTCACCGAACTGGGCGCCCGGCTGGCCTTCATCCCGACCGTGGTGCTGAACGGCCCGGCGGACGCGCGCGTCAAGATCGAGTTGCCGGGCGTCACCCCGGTCGCGCGCAACATCAGCGGCGACTTCGTGTTCGACGCCGGCACCGCGCAGTTCGACTGCGCGCACACGTTCGCCGTCGTCCGGCAGGCGATGGCGATGTTCGAGCGCCACAACGGCGGCACCCCGATCCCGTTCGCGTGGAACGTCGGCGGCAACACCGACCCCATCACGGTGTTCCCGCACGCCGCGACGGGCGCGAACGCGTTCTACAGCCGAACGGCCCAGGCCCTGAAGTTCTTCTTCTTCACCCCGGAGGGGCAGGTGCCACCCAGGGTCGTCCACACGTGCCGGTCGCTGGACATCGTCGCGCACGAGACGGGCCACGCCCTGCTGGACGGGTTGAAGCCGGGCTGGCTGTCGGCGGGCAACCCGCCGCAGACCGGCGGCCTGCACGAGTCGTTCGGCGACCTCACGGCGATCTTCCTGGCGCTGGCCCAGCCGGACCAGGCGGACGCGCTGGTGGCGCTCACCAAGGCGAACCTGCACGACAAGTCGTTCCTGGCCGACCTCGCCGAGGAGTTCGGCCAGGCGCTCGGGATGCCGGCGGGGCTGCGCAACGCCGACAACGACCTGAAGCTGAGCGACGTCGGCAACGAGGTCCACGCGATCTCCCAGGTGTTCACCGGTGCGATCTACGACGTGCTCGCCGACGTCTACGCGTTCGAGCTGAGCAGGCAGCAGCGCACGAAGGACCCGGCGCTCGTGCTGATCGAGGTCGCGTCGGGGCTGTGCAAGCTGGTGTTCGACGCGATCGTCGCGTTCCCGGCGACGGGCGCGGGGTACGCGGACGTCGCGAACGGGATGCTGCAGATCTCGGCGACGCGCGGCGACCCGGCGATCTACCGGACGTTCGTCCGCAACCGGTTCGCGGTCCGCGAGGTCACGACGGCGGCGACGCCGCTGACCGACCTGATGAGCGGGCAGATGAGGATGACGGACGCCGCCTACACCGGGGACGGGCAGGACGTCACCGAGGTCGAGCCGTACGACGGGCGGTCGGCGAGCCTGCGGGCCGAGCAGGACAGGTCGCGCTGCTGCGGCACGATGCAGATGCCCGAGTACGAGGTCGTCGCGCCCGAGAAACTGGCCATGGGGGGTGCCCTGGAGGACGATGACATCCTCCGGGAGGATCTCGACGAACTGCGGCGCGTCTTCGGCACGTAGCCCGGAACCGGCGCCCGCGGGGAGGTGCGCGGCGATGCGAGTGAAGATCGAGAGTACCGGCGGGTTCACCGGCCGGCGGGCCGTCGTCGCGCTCTACGACACCGCCGCGCTCCCCGCCGGGCCCGCCGTGCGGATCCGGGAGGCGGTGGACGCCCTCGCCGCCGCGCAGGCGCGCGGCGACGAGGGCGGGGAGGTGGGCGCCGACCTCCCCGCGTACCGGATCACCGTCACCGAGGGCGGCGACGCCTTCGGGGGCGGCGGGTCCGGCGAGGAGAGCCGCGTGTTCGAGGTGCGCGGCGACCCGTCGAAGGGCGTGACGTCCGTCCTCGGGACGCTCCTCTCGGGCTCCGGCGCGGCGGACCGGCCTCCCGGCCCCGACGCGACCTGAACCGCCGGTCAGCGGGTCAGCCGGTCAGCGGGTCAGCGGGTCTTGCGGTGGTCGTAGGCCGACTCGGCCGCGGCGTGCACGGCGGCCAGGTCGGCGCCCGCCGCGGCCATGGACGCCGCGGCGACCGCGCCCTCGACCAGCGGCGCGTCCGCCAGCAGCACGTCGTCGCCGTCGGTGTCCTCGATGAGCATCATGGCGGTGAGGACGGAGCTGCCCAGGTCGGCGAGCAGCAGGACGCCGTCGCCGCCGTCCGCCGCGGCGACGGCGCTCTCCACGAGGTCGGCGCTCGTGCCGAGCCCTCCCCCGGAGTCGCCTCCCGCGGGCTCCACGACGGCCTTGCCGACGCCCATGGCCCGCGCCACCTCGACGACGCCTTCCGCGAGCGTCCGGCTATGGGAGATCACGACGATCCCGACCATCCGCCTCACCCCTCCCCTGCAGCGGCTTCGGCCGCGACGACATCGGCCAGGGCGCGCAGGATAAGGGCACTGGACGCCGCACCCGGGTCCATGTGCCCGATACTGCGCGCACCCAGGTAGCTGGCCCGGCCCTTGCGCGCCTGCATCGGGACGGTCGCGTCCGCGCCCTCGGCCGCCGCGCCGGCGGCGGCGCGGACGCAGCCGGGGAGGCCGGCGCCGTCCGCCAGCGCCGCCTCGTACGCCGCGACGGCGGGCGCCAGCGCGTCGACCATCGTCTTGTCGCCCTCGACGGCCTTCCCGAGGTCCTGGACGCCGTCCAGCGCGGCCCGGAGCGCGTCCCCGAGCGCGGCGGCGCCGACGTCGGCGGTGTCGCCGAGCGCCTTGCCCGCGCGGCGCAGCGCCGTCCCGTAGAGCGGGCCGGACGCGCCGCCGGTCTTGGACACGATGGCCCGCCCGGCGGCGATCAGCACCTTGCCGGGCGGAACGTCCTCGGGCGGCGCCCCGCCGGACAGGGCTTCGGTGGCGGCGCGGAAGCCGCGGTCCATGTTGTGGCCGTGGTCGCCGTCGCCGATGGCGGCGTCCAGCCGGGTGAGCCGGTCGGCGTCGGCGGTGACGAGTTCGGCGGCGTGCCGGATCCAGGAGGCGAGATCCGCCGCGTTCACCGGCCCCACCGCAGCCCGGGCGTCTCGACGGGCGCGTCCCAGAGGCGGGTCAGCTCGGGCGTCAGCCGGCACACGCTGATCATGCAGCCGGCCATCTCCAGGCTCGTGACGTACGGCCCGACCAGGGGGCGGACGACGGTCGCGCCGTGCCCGTCCAGCCACTCGGCCGCCGCCGCGTACGCGACGTACTGCTCGATCAGCGGGGTGCCGCCCATCCCGTTCACCAGCACCAGCACCTCCGACCCGGACAGCGGCATGTCGGCGTCGATCGCGCTGAGCGAGGCGTTCACGATCTCCGCCGCGGTGCCGACCTTGACGCGTTCGCGGCCGGGCTCGCCGTGGATGCCGATGCCGAGTTCCATCTCGTCCTCGCCCAGCTCGAACGTCGGCGTCCCGGCGGCGGGGACCGTGCACGACGACAGCGCGACCCCGAACGACCGGCTGCGCTCGTTCACCTCCCGCGCCACGGCCGCGACGGCATCGGCCGATGCCCCTTCTTCGGCGAGCGCACCGGCGATCTTCTCGACGAAGAGCGTGGCGCCGGTGCCGCGGCGTCCCGCCGTGAACGTGCTGTCCTCGACGGCGACGTCGTCGTCGAGGACGACGGACACGACCTCGATGTCCTCGTCCTCGGCCAGCTCGGCGGCCATCTGGAAGTTCATGACGTCGCCGGTGTAGTTCTTGACGAGGTGGACGACGCCGGCGCCGCCGTTCACCGCCATCGTCGCGGCGATGATCTGGTCGGGGACCGGGGACGTGAAGACCTCGCCGCAGCAGGCCGCGTCGAGCATCCCGTGGCCGACGAACCCGGCGTGCAGCGGCTCGTGGCCGGATCCGCCGCCCGACACCAGGGCGACCTTCCCGGCGCGCGGCGCGTCCGCCCGCACGACCGTCCCGTTCCCCGGGTCGACTCGGAGCGAGGGATGCGCGGCGGCCAGGCCGCGCAGCGCGTCGGAGACCACGTCCGCCGGGGCGTTGATGAGTTTGCGCATGTCTCATGCTCTACCCCGGCGCGGGCCCGCGTCCCAGACCCAATCGCCGATCATCGCCGGCGGCCCCGGTTTCCGGGTGCCATGGCGGGCCGCGCGGCATTAGGTTGCCTCCGTGACGAGAGCGCGAACGATCCTGTACGACTGCGACACCGGCATCGACGACGCGATGACCCTGCTGTATCTGGCTTCGCTCGTCCGGGCGGGCGACATCGAGCTGGCCGGCGTCGGCACGGTGCACGGCAACATCGATCCGCTGACCGGTGCGCTGAACACGCTGCGCGTGCTGGAACTCGCGGGGATCAAGGCGGGTGAGCAGGGGGTGCCGGTCGCGGTCGGCGCCGCCAGGCCGATGGCGCAGGACGTCCACTACGCGCTCGACTGGCACGGGACGGACGGGCTCGGCGACACGCGTCTGCCCGACCCGGCGGGGCGCCCCGTCGCCGAGCCGGCGTCCACGCAGATCGTCCGGCTGGCCCGCGCCATGCCGGGGGAGCTGACGCTGCTCGCGACGGGACCGCTGACCAACCTCGGGGCGGCGCTGCTGCTGGACCCCGAGCTGCCCTCACTCGTCCGCGAGGTCGTCGTCATGGGCGGCGCGTTCGACCACCCCGGCAACATCACGACGCACGCCGAGGCGAACATCTGGCACGACCCGGAGGCCGCCGATCTGGTGTTCGCGGCGGACTGGCCGGTCGTGCTGGTGCCGCTGGACGCCACGCACCCGACCGCCGTCCACGACGACTGGCTCGAACGGCTCGCGGCGCACGACGCGGCGGCCGCCCGTTTCGCCGTCCGCATCCTGGAGTTCTACGTCGGCGCCTACACGCCCACGCTGCGCCGCCGCGGCGCGGTCATCCACGACGCGCTCGCCGCGATGCTCGCGGTGGATCCGGAGCTCGGCGAGTACGCGCAGCGCGCCGTCCGTGTGGAGCTGCGGGGCGAGCTGACGCGCGGCACGACGGTGTGGGACGCCCGCTCCCTGCCCGCCGAGGACACCCGCCGCCCGGTCAAGGTCGCCGTCGGCAGCGACGTCCCGGCCTTCCGCGAACGCCTCCTCACCGCCGTCCTGTCCCTCTGACTCCCGTCGACCGGAGGGATCGGCCGCATCGGCCCGGCCGCCGGCGGAAACTTGATCTTCGGGCGTGCCGGTGACCTTTCGCAGACCTTATCGTTGAAACTGTGACCAACGTTCTGGACGACAGTCAACTTCAGCGGATCCTCGCTGTGATGGCGCATCCCGACGACGTCGACTTCGGTGCGGCGGGGGCGGTGGCGGGCTGGACCGACGGCGGCATCGAGGTCGTCTACCTCATGGTCACCGACGGCGACGCGGGCGGGTTCGACGACAACGTCACGCGCAAGGAGATGGCCGCTCTCCGGCGCGAGGAGCAGCGCGCGGCGGCCAAGTGCGTCGGTGTGAGCGACGTCCGGTGGCTCGGCTACTCCGACGGACGGGTCGAGGCGACGCTGGACCTGCGCCGCGACATCGCGCGCGTGATCAGGCAGGTGCGGCCGGACCGGGTGCTGATGCCGAGCCCCGAGCGCAACTACGAGCGGATCTACCCGAGCCACCCCGATCACCGGGCGGTCGGCTCGGCCGCGCTCGACGCCGTCTACCCGGATGCCCGCAACCCGTACGCGTTCCCGGAACTGCTCGCCGACGAGGGCCTGGACGCCTGGACGGCGCGGGAGGTGTGGCTCACCGGCGGACCCGTCGCGAACCATTACGTCGACATCACCGACCGGTTCGACCGGAAGCTGAACGCGCTGCGGGCCCATGTCAGCCAGACCGGGCACATGGGCGACGGGCTGCCGGAGATGCTGCGCGGCTGGCTGTCGGCCAACGCCGCGGCGGCGGGCCTCCCCGAGGGCCGTCTCGCCGAGTCGTTCCAGGTCATCGACACGGCCTGAGCGGACACGCCTGAGCGGACACGCCGGAGCGCCCGCCCCGGGATCGTCACGTTCCAAACTCAATCGCTCACAAGCCGTAATCGCCTCCCGATCGGGCATGTACCCGCATGTGACGGAACTCGGGGGGTTGTCATGCCGCATGAGATCGAGGCCACCGCCACCTCCGGCGCCGCGCCGGAAGTGATCTTCAAGCATCTGTGCGTGGCGGAGGCGTGGGGTGAATGGGGCGGGTTCTGGGTCCGCGGGAGGCGGGAGTCCGCGGGCGAGGACCACCCGAACGGGATCGGCGCCGTCCGGTGCGTCCCGCCCTGGCGTGAGGAGGTCGTCGCCTGGGATCCGCCCCGGCACTACGGCTACATCGCGCTGGCGGGGCCGCCGCCCCGTCGCTTCCGGGCGGACGTCACGCTGGAGCCGCACTCGGCGGGGACCCTGATCCGCTGGCGCGGGGCGTTCGACGGTCTCCCGGGCACGGGGCCGTTCACGCGGACCATGCTCCGGCGCCGGTTCGGCGCGTACGCCCGCCGGGTGGCGTGGCATTCCGAGCGTTGCGAGCCCGGCTGCCCGGCGCGCCTTCCGGGTGCGCTCTGACGCAGGCGCAGACCGGCCGCACGCGTGGCGCGGGACGAGGGGCGGGAGCGGGCTGTGCGAGCGGAGTTCGTCCGTTGGACGGTGGCGGGTGGGGGCTGGCGGACGGCGGGCCGGCCGCCCGTCGGCTCGGACCGTCAGGAGCGCAGCGGCCGCGTGAGCTTCGTGCCCTCGTTGGCGGACACGGCGACGCAGGTGACGTCGCGGTCGCCCTGCCGCCACGATTCGGTCGTGGGGTAGTAGTACGACGTCGCGAGGGAGCGGGCCGCCGGGTCGCGGCTGAGCTTGCTCCGCATGCGCGGCCGGCAACCGGACGAGGCCAGCGTGTTCATCTGCTGGTCGGTCGGCGTGATGCTGCCGGGCAACTGGAAGATCGCCACGACCTCACCGTCATGCGGGCCCTTGCAGGAGACGATCTTGACGCTGTCGACCTCGACCGGCTCCCCGTCGACGGGGGCGTTCGTGGCGCCCTGGTCGTCGTTGATGCAGTCGCCGACCTTCATCCTCTTGGCGTCCACCTCTTTCGACTCGGGCTCGGACGTGCCGGGCGGGCTGCCGAGGTCGCCCGAGGACGAGCCGGTGACGGCGCTGCGCAGCGCGAAGCTCGCGATGCCTGCGACGAGCCACAGGCACGACAGGACGATGCCGGCGACCGCGAGGCCACGGCCCCTGGCACCGCTCCGCGTGATCTCACGGAGGGCGATGATCCCCAGGATGATCCCGAGGATGCCCAGGCAGCCGAGGAGGCCGGTCACGAAGGCGGCGATGGCGAGGCCGCTCGTCTTGTCGCTACGGGGTCCGTACGGCGCCCCGTAGTCGGGGCCGCCGGGCATGGGAGGCCCGTAGCCCGGACCGGCCGGCATGGGCGGGGGCCCGTAGCCGGAACCGGGGGACATGGGCGGAGGTGACGGCGGCGCCTGCGGTGGAGGCGGGACCTGCGGCGGGGGAGGGGGCGGCGCCTGGGGCGCCGGGGAGCCGGGGCCCGGAGGCCCGGACCAGGGGGGAGGGTAACTCATGGGGAACTGTCCCATACCCGGCAGGGAGCACGATCATGATGTGCGGAAATCCAAGATGACGATTCCCTCACACTTATCAGCAGAAGGTTACCTAGGTGCCGCGATAGCGCATAGAGAACGTTCGCCCTCAGACCAGCCGGCGGGCGGCGGCCCAGCGCGACAGCTCGTGCCGGTTGGACAGCTGAAGCTTCCGCAGCACGCTGCTCACGTGCGTCTCGACCGTCTTCACCGAGATGAACAGCTCCTTCGCGATCTCCTTGTAGGCGTAGCCGCGCGCGATCAGCCGCAGGACGTCCCGCTCCCGCTGGGTGATCTGGTCCAGTTCGGGGTCGACCGCGGGCGCGTCCGTCGCGGCGAACGCGTCCAGCACGAACCCGGCGAGGCGCGGCGAGAACACGGCGTCGCCGTCGGCGACCCGGCCGATCGCGTCGGTCAGCTCCGGCCCCGAGATGGTCTTGGTGACATAGCCCCGCGCCCCGCCCCGGACGACACCGATCACGTCCTCCGCGGCGTCCGACACCGACAGCGCGAGGAACTTGGACGAGACGGCGCCGTGCAGCCGGCGCAGCACCTCGATGCCCCCGCCGCCGGGCAGATGCACGTCCAGCAGCACCACGTCCGGCTGCGTCGCGCGGATCACCGAGACGGCCTCGTCGACGTCGCCGGCCTCCCCGACGATCTCGACGCCGCCGCCGAGTTCGGCCTTGACGCCGGTCCGGAACATCTGGTGGTCGTCGACCAGCACGACCTTCTTCACCGGTTCGCTCCGCTCATGTCTTCTTGATCTCCAATCGCACTTCGGTGCCCTCGCCCGGCTCGGTACGGACGGTGGCCTTGCCGCCGTTGCGCTCCATACGTCCGATGATGGACTCCCGGACGCCCATCCTGTCCTCCGGAACCTGGTCGAGGTCGAATCCCTTGCCGCGGTCGCGGACGAAGATGGCGATCTCGTCGCCCTCCACCTCGGCGTACACCGACACCGACGGGGCCTCGGCGTACTTGGCGGCGTTCACCATCGCCTCCCGTGCGGCCTGCAGCGCGGCGCCGAGCGGCTCGTCCAGCGCCGTGTCGCCGACGCAGACGATCTCGATCGGCACGCCGTGGTCGTCCTCGACCTCGCCCGCCGCCTCCCTGATCGCGGCGGCGAACGTCTGGTCGGGGTCGGCGCGCGGCTGGTAGAGCCACGTCCGGAGCGTCCGCTCCTGGGACCGGGCGAGGCGCTGCACCTCGCGGGTGTCGTGCGCGTTCCGCTGGATGAGGGTCAGCGTGTGCAGCACCGAGTCGTGGATGTGCGCGGCCAGCTCGGCGCGCTCCTGGGAGCGGATCCGCTCGTGCCGCTCGGCGTCCAGGTCCTGCCAGAGCCGCACCACCCACGGCGTCACGATCACCGCGACCCCGGTGAGGATGATCAACATGGCGATGACGACGGACCGCGCCTGGGCGGCCTCCACGTTCTGCACCACGACGCCGCCGATGCCGCCGACGACCAGCAGCACGCCGAGCAGGCTCCGCAGCCACCGCTGCCGGAGCGGGAGCGTCCAGCGCTGCCGCTGGTCGCGGTCGGCCTGCTGCCACAGGATCGCCGCGCCGACACCGCAGATGGCGAACGGCCACAGCGCCCACTGGACGACCCCGGCCGCGCCCCACGGCAGCACCGACAGGCCCACCGTGACCGTCGCGTAGACCAGCAGTTTGCCCCAGTCGCGGCCACGGAGCCGGCCGGGCGCCCGGTCGGACTTCTCCGGGGCGGGCACCAGGATCCAGAACGCGGCGTACACGGCGACGCCGAGCCCGCTCGTCATCGTCAGCAGCACGAACGCCGCGCGGACGATCACCACGTCCACGCCGAGGTGCCCGGCCAGGCCGCGGCACACACCGGCGACGAGCCTGCCGTCCGCGGCACGCTCCAGCCGCGGCGCCGCCGCCGGCGCCGCGCCCGCCTCCGCCCGCGTGCCCGCCTGCGCGGGCGGCAGCCCCGGCGGCGCGGTGCCGGGCTGCCCGGCCGTCTGTTCGCTCACCGCCGTCCTTCCCAAGGTTCTGCCACGTTGTCGATCGTCACACGCGCGGCCTCGAACCGCATCAGGGCCTCACCCCCAGGCTCACCTCAGGGTCGGATCAGGGACGTCCCCGATACCGTGCGCGGGACGGGGCACGTCACGATGGTGGGCATGAGCGAGGAGCACGACTCCAGGAACGACACCGAGGCCGGCGGAGGCACCGGCGGCTACGAGCGGCTGGCGCGCGATGCCGAACGCCGCGTGCTGGCCGGCGTGTGCACCGGGCTCGGCCGCTACACCGGCGTCGATCCCGTCGTCTACCGGGTGGGGTTCGCGCTCCTGGTCCTCGCACACGGGCAGGGCATCTTCCTCTACATCGCGGCCGCGCTGCTGATGCCCGCGAGCCCGGGCGAGTCGTCGCTCGCGGAGCAGTTCTTCAAGCGGTGGTTCGACGGCGCGGCGGTGCTGACGATCCTCGGCGCGCTGCTGGCGGCGGGCGTCGTGTTCAGCCTTTTCGGCGGCGTCCCCACCGACGCGATCGCGGTTCTGGTGGTGTTCGGGCTGGTGCTGCTCGTCGCTCACTCACGGGGCGTGAACCTGGTGGCGGCCGCGCGGTCCGTCCCGGAACGGCTGTCCGGGCATCCGCCCGAGCCTTCCGCGGCCTGGACGCGTTCCGAGAGCGTCACCGTCGGCAGCGTCTCCCTGTACAAGGACACGCGGTACAAGGACACGCGCACCGGCACCATGCCGCGAACCGGCGGCGGCCTGCCCGAGGGCATGATCGACCTCGCCGCCTACAGCGCCGCGCACTCGGCCGCGCAGGCCGGCGCGCTCCCGGACGACGCGCTCCCGGACGACGCGGCGCCACCCGCGAAGCAGGACGGCTGCGGGCGCTCCCCCGCCGCGACGATCACGCTGCTGGCCGCCATGGCCGCGGGCGCGGCGATGATTCCGGTCGCGCAGCCCTACCCCGCCCCGGACTCCTGGCTGATCGTCATGGCACCCGCGCTCGCGGTCGTCGGGTTCGGCCTCGTCCTCGGCGGCTGGTTCCGGACGCGGGGCCTCGCGACCGCCGGTACCGTGCTGACGCTCGCCATGCTGACCACGGTGGTCGCGGGCGAGATGCCGCGCAACGCCGAGTACGGGGAGGTCGAGTGGCGTCCCCTGGACGCCGCGCAGACCGGCCAGGCGTACAAGGTCGGCGTCGGGCAGGGGACCCTGGACCTCACCGCCCTTCCCGTCGTCCCCGGACAGCGGGTCACGATCAACGCCGAGGTGATGCTCGGCGAGCTCGAGGTCAAGGTGCCGCCCGCCGCACGCGTCATGGTGGACGCGAAGATCGCGCTCGGCGACCTGCGCGTCGGCAGCAAGACGACCAGCGGACCGAACGTCAGGAGCACCGAGGTCATGGAGCCCGAGGGAAGACCCGGCCAGAACCCGCCGGTGATCGTCCTGCGGATACGCGGGAAGGTCGGAGACGTGGACGTGCGCCGTGGCTGAGCGGGCGGAAGCCGGGCGGCCGGGGGCCGGACGAGACGCGCGCAGGCGGCGGCGCCGGTTCGATCCGGCGGGGCCCGTCACCGGGGTGTTCTTCCTCGTCCTCGCGGGCCTGTTCCTGGCGGACGGCCTGTCCGACGAGCGGATCCTGGCCCCGTCGACGCTGGCCCCCGTGGTACTGATCGGCCTCGGCCTGGTCGGGACCGTCCGGGTGCTGACCCGCTCGCGCCGCCGCGAACTGCGCTGACCCGGTCTCCCCGCGCGCGACGGCCGGGAAGTAGCCTGACCCCGACGGCAGGTGATCGGAGCGAGGTCGGATGTCAGGTCAGCCGGGGACGCCGGAGGCGAGCCGCACGGACGTGCTGCCCGGCTCGCGCTCGGCCCTGGACCCGGGGCGGGCCATCAAGCCCGGGAGGCACGGCCTGTCCCCCGAGACCGTCGCCGGCATCCAGCGTGAGCGGCTCATCGACGCCTTCGTCCAGGTCGTGTCGGAACGCGGCTTCGCCCACACCACGATCAGCCGGGTCACCGAGGGCGCGGGCGTCACGAAGAAGACCTTCTACGCGCACTTCATGGACCTGGACGACTGCTTCCTCGCCGCCTACCAGCGCGGCATGGACATCCTGCTCGCCCGCATGACGGAGGTCTTCGAGGCCGCGCCGACGTGGCCGGACGGGATTCACGCGGCGCTGCGCACCATGCTCGCCGCCCTCGCCCGCGAGCCGCGGTTCGCGCGGGCCTCGCTGGTGGAGGTGAACGCGGCGGGGCCGCGGGTCCGGCAGGCGCGCATCGACAACCTCACCCGGTTCCGCGCCTTCTTCGACGACCCGTCGGTGGCCTCCGTCCCGGTCGCCGTGGTGGACGCGATCGTCGGCGGCATCTACAGCGCGATCCACGTCCAGATGGAGACGGGCGAGGCGGAGGAACTGAATTCGCTGCTGCCGTCGCTCACCTACTTCGTGCTGCTTCCCCTCGTCGGCCGCGAGGCGGCGTCCCCGTACCTGTCCGAGGCCTGACGCGTCGTCTCCGAAGGGGCCGTCGCGGCGGCGTGCAGGCTGACGGCGAACGCGGGCCCCGGGTTCGTCAGTGCGCGCGGCCCCCCGTGCACCCGCACCCGGTTGGCGCGCAGCGGACGTTCGGTGACGCCGTCCGGCGTGATCGTCACCTCCGCCAGCTCACCCGCGATCAATGTGCTGACCTGCCCGTGGATCGTCCCGCCGTGGCCGGGCGGCCACGTGGTGAGCCACACCTGGTCGTCGAGCCGGACGTGCACCGGCCGTTCGGCGTCGAAGCCGGCGAGCCGCCACCACTCGCCGGGCCGCCCGGCGAGGTCGCGGACCCGGCCGGCGAGCCGCCCCACCGTGGGAGGACGGGCGGTGGCGGCGCGGCCGTGCGGATCGTCCTGGCCGCGCATGGTGAGATCGGGAACCACGGAAAGGTCCACGGGAAAGGTCCTTCGTGTACGTGTGTCGGCTGGAAAGAGACGGGAATCAGCGACAACACGGACACAGCGCGCTGGCCACGCGGCAGAAGGCCACGGGGCTGTTGATGAAGACTCGCGCTGACACGCACATAAGAAGACACTCTGTAACCAACGGTCGTCAAGTTGAACACCCGGATGCCGCCCGGACGTGAGCCGCCGCCCCGACTTCCGGGACGCCCACACGGTCCGCGGGCCTGTCCTCACGGCCGCGCATGGCACCATCGTCGGCGTGAAACGCACCTACGTCTTGCTGGGGCTCTGCCTCGTCCTGTCCGCTTGCTCGAACGGCGAGGGGAACCGAAAGGCCGACTGCGCGAAGATCTCGTCGGCCCTTTCGGAGACGCCGGACCCGAGCGCGGACCAGGTGCTCGCCGCTCTGCGCGAGGTCCGGCCGAAGCTGAAGGACGACGACCTCGCAGATCAGGTGGACACCGTCATCGCCTCGGGCGGCAAGGACCGGATGTCGGACGAGGAGACCCTGCGGTTCGCCGAGGCCGCCGAGAAGATCCGCGACGCCTGCGATCTCAGCGGCTGAGGACCAGATACGCGATCCAGGTGAGGACGAGGGTCACGGCCAGCGATCCCAGACATCCCAGCCGAGATGAGAAGAAGAAGAACATACGCGTCCCCTACCCCGGAATCCCCGCTCATCGCCTGCCCGGTATCGGTCCTCGGCCGGGGCGGTACGGCGGTGGGGCGGAGTCTCCGACAACGGCATCGTCGGGCCGGCGACCGGGCGGGTTCTGCTTCGTGTGCCCTGGCGGCCATCATTCACTCAGACGTCGGTAAATAACCGACGCCGGGGGCTAGTACGGAAATCAACCGCGGCATAGGTTCGTATGGTCGCCTTCCACGGAGGGGGCCCCGATGACGTGGCCGGACCAGCGAGCCCCACCTGGGGGCGTGTCTCTCGAAGTCCACCCTGAGACGTCCCTGGGAGAAACTCATGCCACGTATCCGTGTCGAGGTCGATGGCGCGACGTATGAAGACGACGTCGAACCGCGCCTCCTTCTGATTCACTATCTGCGCGAACGGCTGGGGAAGGTCGGCACTCCCGTGGGGTGCGACACCAGCAACTGCGGAGCCTGCACCGTCCTGATGGACGGGATGAGCGTGAAGAGCTGCTCGGTGCTCGCCGTCCAGGCGGACGGCAGTGACGTGACGACCATCGAGGGCCTGGGCGTCGACGGCGGCACGCATCCGATGCAGCGCGCGTTCCACGAGGAGCACGCTCTCCAGTGCGGGTACTGCACCCCCGGCATGATCATGGCGTCTCTCGATCTGCTGCGGGAGAACGCGGACCCGTCCGAGGACGAGGTCCGGGACGGGCTGGAGGGGAACCTGTGCCGGTGCACCGGCTACCAGAACATCGTCAAGGCCGTCCGGCGTGCCGCGAGTGAGATGCGCGACCCCGCGGGACAGGAGGTGACGCCGTGACCGCGGTCGAGGGCGAAGCCGTGACCACGCGGGAGATCGGCTCCCCGCGCAGGCGGTCCGAGGACGCCCGGCTCATCACCGGCCGGACGAAGTGGACCGACAACATGACGCCGGCGGGGACGCTGCACGTGGCGTATCTGCGCAGCCCGTACGCACACGCGCGGATCTCCCGCGTCGACACGTCCCAGGCGAAGAGCAGTCCCGGGGTGGTCGCCGTGTTCAGCGGCGAGGATCTGGCCGACGAGCAGGGGTCGCTGCCGTGCGCGTGGGTCGTCACCGACGACATGAAGCATCCGGACCATCCGCCGATGGCCGTGAGGGAGGTCCGGTACGTCGGTGAGCCGGTGGCGTGCGTGGTGGCCCGCGACAAGTACGCGGCCGTCGACGCCCTGGAAGAGATCGACATCGACTACGAGCCGCTGCCCGCGGTCGTGAACATGGAGGCGGCGATAGCGGGAGGCGCCGACCTCGTCCACGAAGACCTGGGGACGAACAAGTCCTACACGTGGGTGTTCGAGAACGGGGATCTGGACGCCGCGATGCGGGACGCCCCGGTCGTCATCGAACGCAAGTACGTCCAGCAGAGGCTCATCCCTACGGCGATGGAGCCGCGGTCGGTTCTGTGCGTCCCGGACGGAGACGACTTCACTCTGTACTCGGCCACGCAGATCCCGCACATCCTGCGGCTGATGCTGGCCACCGTCACCGGGATCCCCGAGCACCACATCCGGGTCGTCGCACCCGACGTCGGCGGCGGCTTCGGCTCCAAGCTGCAGGTGTACGGGGAGGAGGTCATCGCGCTGCTGCTCGCCCGGCGGCTCGGCCGCCCGGTCAAGTGGACGGAGTCGCGCAGCGAAGGCAACATGACCGTCCACCACGGACGCGACCAGATACAGCGGCTCACGCTCGCGGCAGAGCGGGACGGACGGATCCGCGGCCTGAAGGTGGATCTGCTGGCGGACATGGGCGCGTACCTCATGCTCGTCACTCCGGGCATCCCGCTGCTGGGCGCGTTCATGTTCAACGGCATCTACAAGATGGACGCCTTGTCGTTCACCTGCACGGGTGTCTTCACGACGAAGATGCCCACGGACGCCTACCGGGGTGCGGGCCGGCCGGAGGCCACGTTCGCGATCGAGCGGATGATGGACGACCTGGCGGCCGAACTCGGCGTCGACCCCATTGAGGTGCGGCGCCGCAACTGGATCGCGCACGAGGAGTTCCCGTACGAGACGATCGCCGGCCTCACCTACGACTCGGGCAACTACGAGGCGGCGACGGACAAGGCGCTGGAGTTGTTCGAGTACGACAAGCTGCGCGCCGAGCAGGCGGACCGCCGTGAACGGCAGGATCCGGTGCAGCTGGGCATCGGAGTGTCCACGTTCACCGAGATGTGCGGGCTCGCGCCGTCCCGTGTTCTGGGTTCGCTGTCCTATGGTGCGGGCGGCTGGGAGCACGCGTCGGTGCGGATGCTTCCGTCCGGCAAGGTGGAGGTGGTCACCGGTTCGTCCCCGCATGGTCAGGGCCATGCGACGGCGTGGGCGCAGATCACCGCCGACCGGCTCGGTGTGCCGTTCGAGGACGTGAAGGTCCTGCACGGCGACACGGCCATCTCGCACAAGGGCATGGACACGTACGGTTCGCGTTCACTGGCCGTAGGCGGTGTCGCGCTCTATTCGGCGTGCGAAAAGGTGGTCGACAAGGCCCGCAAGGTCGCGGCGCATCTGCTGGAGGCGTCCGAACAGGACCTCGACTTCAGCGGCGGACGGTTCAGCGTCCGCGGCGTCCAGGAGGAGGGCAAGACGCTCCAGGAGGTCGCGCTGGCCGCGTTCGCCGCGCACGACCTGCCTGAGGGCATCGAGCCGTCGCTGGACTCCGACGCCACGTTCGACCCGGACAACTTCTCCTTCCCGCACGGCACGCACCTGTGCGCCGTCGAAGTCGACACCGAGACGGGGATGGTGAAGATCCGCAAGTACGTGGCGGTGGACGACGTCGGGAACGTCGTGAACCCGCTCATCGTGGAGGGGCAGGTGCACGGCGGCCTCGCGCAGGGCATCGCGCAGGCCCTCTACGAGGAGGCCGTGTACGACGCGGACGGCAACCTGACCACGACCACGATGGCCGACTACCTGATCCCGTCGGCGGCGGACCTGCCCACGTTCACGACCGACCGGACGGAGACGCCCGCGACGTCCAACCCGATGGGCGTGAAGGGCGTCGGCGAGGCCGGCACGATCGCCTCGACCCCCGCGGTCGTCAACTCGATCGTGGACGCGCTGCGCCCGCACGGCGTACAGGACGTGGCGATGCCGTGCACGCCCGAACGCGTCTGGCGCGCGCTGCGCGCGGAATCGAAACCGCAGGCCGCGCAACCCGGTGCGGGCGGCGGACTCGGATCGGCCGGAGGTGCCCAGTGATCCCCGCGACGTTCGACTACACCCGTCCCGCCTCGGTGGACGACGCCGTCCGGGCGCTGTCCGACGGGGGCGACGACAGCAAGGTGCTCGCCGGCGGGCAGAGCCTCATGCCGCTGCTGCGGATGCGGCTCGCCATCCCGGAGTCGCTCATCGACGTCGGCCGGATCGACGCACTCCGGGAGATCCGCGAGGAGGGCGACTCACTGGTCATCGGCGCGATGGCGACGCACCATCAGGTGATCCGCGATCCGCTGGTCCGCGAGCACGCGCCGCTCATCGCGGTGACGACGGAGACGGTCGCCGACCCGGCCGTCCGGCATCGGGGCACGTTCGGCGGGTCGCTGGCGCACGCGGACCCGGCGGGCGACCTGCCGGCCGTCGCGCTGGCGCTGGACGCGGTGTTCCTCGTCCGGTCCGTGCGCGGCGAGCGGGAGATCCCCGCGACCGAGTTCTTCGTCGACTGGATGACGTCGGCGATGGAGCCGGACGAGCTGCTCGTGGGCGTCCGCGTACCGAAGCTGGGGTCCGGCTGGGGCGTGCACTACGAGAAGTTCCACCGGACGGCCCAGGCTTGGGCGATCGTCGGTGTCGCGTGCGCCGTCCGGCGCAACGGTGACGGGATCGAGGAGGCGCGCGTCGCGCTGACCAACATGGGGCCCGCCCCGGTCAGGGCCGGCGCGGTGGAGATCGCGATCAGGGGCGGGTCGGCGTCGGACGACTCGTTCAGGACCGCCGCGGCGCAGGCCGCGGCGGGCACCGAGCCACCCACCGACCTGCACGGTTCGTCGGAGTACCGGACCCATCTGGCGACGGTGCTGACCGCGCGGGCACTGAGCGCCGCGGCCGGTGCCTGAGGGCCGGTGCCTGAGGGCCGGTGCTGAAAGGCCGGTGCTGAAAGGCGGGCGCTGACGGCCGTGCGGCCGGATCTCCGGACCCCCGGGGATCCGGCCGCATGGCCGACCCGTCGCGGGGTACCGGCCGGGTACGATCCCTGGTCCCGGGCGGGGTGATCGGCCCCACTGGCGACGCGATGGGCGTCAGCCGTAGGGTCGCGGACAAGGTCTCCGGACGATAAGGACATTGATCATGGAACTCGACCACGATTTCACCGTCCCCGTACCGGTCGATCAGGCCTGGTCGGTGTTGCTCGACGTGGAGCGCGTCGCGGCGTGCATGCCCGGCGCGACCCTGGACTCGATCGAGGGCGAGGAGTTCAAGGGCCGGATGAAGGTGAAGGTCGGCGCGATGACCATCACCTACCGCGGTTCCGCGCGCATCGTGTCGGCCGAGGAGTCGTCACGCACGGTGACGATGGAGGCGTCCGCGAAGGAGGCCCGCGGCTCGGGGACGGCGTCGGCGACCGTCCAGGCGAAGCTGCACGAGGAGGGTGACACGACCCGGGTGACCGTGCACACCAAGATGAACGTGACGGGACGGCCCGCCCAGTTCGGGCGCAACATCCTGTCCGAGGTCGGCTCCAAGATCATCTCCCGGTTCGCCAAGGCGCTGGAGGAGGAGCTGGAGTCGTCCGGCACGACCCCGGCCGCGGCCGCCGAGAGCCCGGCCGCGGCGGCGAAGCCGGAGCCCGCCGACAAGCCGGGCCCGGCGACCGCGGAGGTCGTCGAGCCCGTCCCGGCCACCGCACCCGAGAGCCCCGGCGACCCGGAGCGGGCTGCCGCTCCGGCGGCGGAGAAGGCCGCGCCGGCGGCGGAGAAGCGTGAGCGGCCGCTGCGGGTGGCGCGGGAGGACGACGCGATCGACCTGCTGGAGGTCGCGGGCCCGTCGGTCGCCAAGCGGGCCGTCCCGGCCGTCGGCGGCCTGGTCGCTCTGCTGCTGGTGTTCCGCTTCCTCACCCGGCGCCGCCGCCGGAAGCGCTGACGTCCGGCCGGGGGTCAAACACCGGTCAACGATCGGTCACCGGACGGCGACGTCGGTGGAACGCGCCGCCGCGCATGCCGTCGGCTTGTCCCGTGGACACCATCGAGCTTCAGCGGATCACGCGGATCGAGAACGACAACTGGTGGTACCGCGAGCGCCGCAAGATCCTGTCCGCGGAACTGCTGCGGTTCAGCGAGCCGGGGACGGCGGTCGACATCGGAGCCGCCGCGGGAACGGGTTCACGGGTGCTTGCCGAGCACGGCTGGCAGGCCACCGCGATCGACCTGAGCCCTGACGCCGTGGCGCTGGCGCGCGCGCACGGCGTCGAGGCGTACGAGGGCGACGCGCGCTATCTGCCGCTCCCCCCATGCCACTACGACCTCGCGCTGGCCCTGGACGTCCTGGAGCACATCGAGGACGACGAGCGGGCGGCGGCGGAGATCACGCGGGTGCTGAAGCCGGGCGGGACGGCGCTGCTGTCCGTCCCGTGCGACATGGCCCTGTGGTCGGCGCACGACGTGGCGCTCGGGCGGGTCCGCCGCTACACGCGCCGCACGCTCGCCGAGCTCGTCGAGGGCGCCGGACTGGTGCTGGAGCGGGTGTGGAGCAGGGGCGTCCTGCTCCGGCCGTTCCTGCGACGCCTCAGGCACCGGACGGCGCGCCGCGAGGACCTGGCCCCGCTGCACCCCCTCACCAACGAGGCGCTGCGCGCGACCGCCGCGCTGGAACGCCGCCTGCCTCTGTCGTCATGGCCCGGCGCCTGGCTCTTCGCCCGCGCCCGCCAGCCCGGCTAGGACATCGCCGAAGATGTGGTCCACGGCTCTGGCGGACGCTTGGCCGTCGTCGTGCGGGCAGTGGTTCACGAAGAAGCGGTCGTAGGCGTCCGCGTAGCGCTCTTCGGTGTCGGGCGCCCGCCTGACCGCTTCGGCGACCTCGGCGGACGTCGTCACGACGGGTCCCGGCGCCTCGGCCTCCAGGTCGAGGCAGAAGCCGCGCACGTGGTCGCGGTAGCGCTCCAGGTCGTAGGCGAAGAGGACGATCGGCCTGCCCAGGATCGCGTAGTCGACCATGGCGGACGAGTAGTCGGTGACGAGCACGTCGGCCGCCATGTACAGCTCGGCGATGTCCGGATACCGGGACACGTCGATGACGAAGTCGCCCGTGGTGGAGCCGCCCGTGGTTGGGGCACTGGTCGAAGAAGGGTCCCGGTCGGTGATGAGGGGATGTGGCCGCAGAAGCAGGACGTGGTCTTCGCCGAGGGCCTGGCGCAGGGTCTCCACGTCCAGTTCCAGGGAGAAGCCGTAGCCGCCGGGTGCGTGGTGCCGGTCGTCCCGCCATGTGGGCGCGTAGAGGACGGCCTTCTTGCCGTCGGGTATCCCCAGGCGCTTGCGGATGCGGGCCCCGATGCTCTCCCACTCGGGTGTGCTGAGGATGTCGTTGCGCGGGTAACCCGTCTCCAGGATCTCCCCCTCATACCGGAGGGCCCGGCGCATGACCTGGGTGGCGAACGGGCTCGGAGACAGCAGCAGGTCCCACCGCGCCACCTCCCGTTCCGTCCAGTCGAAGCGTTCCGTGCGCTGGTACGGCATGTCGCTGAGGTCGTGGGCGAGACGCTTCAGCGGTGTGCCGTGCCAGGTCTGGACGTACGTCTGGCCCGCGCGCTTGGCGTACCAGGACGGCAGCCCCACGTTGGTGACGACGTAGCGGGCGCGCGCGAGGACGCGGTAGTGCTCGCGGCTTCCCGCCAGGACCGTCCGGGCCTTCCCTTCGACCGCGAACTGGCCGTCCCGGGAAATCCACACGCATTCCAGGTTCGGCTTGCGCCGGATGAGTTCCTCGTAGATGGCTTTCGGGTTGCAGCTGTACCGGGTCCCCTCGTGGCTGTCGAACACGACGACGTCCGCGATGGGGCTCCGCAGGTAGACGGGGTAGTCACGCTGCTGGAGGAGCAGTTGCGCGTGTCCGCCGCGCTCGTCTTCGTTGAGGGTGAGACGGCTGTGAAGCAGGAACGCGTCCGTCTGGTGTACGTCGACCTCGAACTCGTGCGTTCCCACGAGCTGCCGGCCGGTCAGGTCCGGGATCGCCTCACGTTCGACGACGACGGCCACTTCTCCGGAACGCGCGCGCGCCAGCAACTCCCATGTTCCGCTGGGCAATGGCAGGTCCGTCCCGAACACGGCCAGTGCCGCGGGTGTGAACGCGGCGGTGAACCGGCACCCGTCCCACGTGACGGGGACGCGGTGCTGGTCACCCGACCGGAACCGCCGCAGGACGAAGTGGGAGGGCCGTTCCTCGGGGTCCGCGAAGTCGCCGCTCAGCGTGAGGAGCCCGTTCTCGTCCCACTCGGCCGCGGTCACGACCGGCCGGAAGCTGCGCTCCACACCGCGCAGGTTGCCGAACGCCGTCCGCGTGAGGGCGAACTCCCTGCCACACTCGCAGGCCGACCCCGTGCAGGCCGACCCTGTGCAAGGCGGTAGGGCGTACCGGACGGCGGGGACGTTGCTCGCGACGGTCAGCCTCAGCGGCCCGCCCTCGCCGGTCAGCCTGATGTCCCAGTCGATGGCGTCCAGCAGGTGTCCGCAGGAGGAGGGGCGGCAGGACGAGCAGCAGATCGACCCGTCCTCCAGAGGCAGTCGCGCCTTGAAGTCGAATCCGGTGCCCTCCGCCATGCGAAGCACGGCCGACTGGCGGAGCGTCACCTCTCCGCGGATCTCCGCGCCCCCGTGCCGGCGTGCCGCGACCATGGCCACCCCCGCGCCCAAGGCTCGCCTGGTCCAGCCGGTCAGCTCCAGATGGTCGCCGTCGCGCCGGATGCCGGTGACGACGGCCTTGGCCCGCTTGACGTGGACGACGAACACGTCGTCGTCGCCGGCCGCCGGTTGAACGGCCACGTGCTCGTCCACCTGCCGTGCGGCCGTCCACCGCACGGCCGGGGCCATCGCGATGAGCCGCTGGACGGCCTTGCGTCCCGCGGTCGACACCTCGGCGTACAGCTCGTAGGTGGCCGTCCGCCACTCGTCGCCGTCCAGCAGGTACTCGGGCTCCACCCGGACGGAGAACCCGGACCAGTCGTAGGAGACGAGCGACTGGCCGGACTGGGCCGTGGCGTCGGCGCAGCGGATCCGTTCCACCGGCAGCCGGATCTCCTTGCCGGTCCTGACGTCGCGCATCCAGACGCGGATGCGGGAATCCGCCACCGACGACACGTCCAGCCGGTCGAAGTGGGCGTGCCCCTCGACGATGAGTGTGTCGACGTCCCATTCCACACGGTCGACGTCCGCCCAGAGGAGCAGTTCGTCGGTGACGTCGTACAGGTCCTCCGGGATGGCACGGTCCAGGTCGTCGAAGAAGGGGTACCGGGCGTACCAGCGCTGGCGGAGGCGGCCCCGCTGCACGAGCGGGACGTCCCGCAGCCCCTCCGCCTCGAAACGGAGTACTTCCAGCAGTTCGGGCAGCATCCGCTCACCGAGCAGATACGTCTCCAGCCGCCTGATCGACACGAGCCGTTCGGCGGCGGAGCGGTCGCCCCCGGCGACGACCTCGGCACCCAGCTCGACAAGGCGTTCCCGTTCCTCCCCGGTGGCCTCGGGCAGGGCGAGCATCAGCGCGCGGACGTCCAGGTCCAGCGCGTACATGTCGTGGACGGCCAAAAGCTCCGGCGCGTGGTCTTCGACGAATTCCCGCACCTTCGCCAGGGTCGCCATCCGTTCGGTGACATCCGTGGCCTCGTGACGGATCCGTTTAGCCGTTCCCGGACGCTCGCGCAAGAAGTAGGTGGTCGTGTCGAGCACGTCCATCGCGGAGGCCAGGATCTGGGTCTGCATGGCCGTGAGCACGTCAGAGGCCGTCGGGACCGTGAAGCGGTACGTGTCCCAGAACGCGCGCCGGAACACCTTGTTGCACACCATCCTGTCCTGCAGGAGCGCAGGGTGGCGGGTCACATCCGTCGACTTCACCGTTGTCGCGTAGGGAACGCTGTGCAGCGGGGACTGCCGTGCCTGCGTGCCGTCCAGGCACATGACGTTCCCGCCGACGAGGTCCGATCCGGTCGACTCCAGCGTGCCGACCATCAGTTCGTAGGCGTACGGAGGCGCGGCGCCCTCGCCATCGGCGAACGCCAGGTACCGGCCCTTCGCCTGCTCCACGCCGGTGTCCCCGGCCGGCATTCCGCCGGACGGGCGGAGCAGCGTGAAACGGTCGTCGCGTTCGGCGAACTCTTCGGCGACGGCCGCGCCGCCGTCGCTCGACCCGTCGTCCACCATGAGCACCTCCAGGCCGCGCAGGGTCTGCCCGGCGAGCGACGCCAGGCAGCCGGCGAGGTGCTCCTCGGCGTTGCGGAAGGGGACGACGATGCTTATCTGGGGTGACAACTGCGGCTCCGTGGTGGGGTTTCAGGTGGCGGGCTGGAGGACCCGGTCGAGCACGCGGGAGGCGGCGTGGCCGTCGTCGTGCGGGCAGTACCGGGCGGCGAACACTGCGCGTGCGTCCCGGAAACCGGCATCGAGCGCGCCCGGCTCGCGCAGGGCGTCGACGACCTCCTGCGAGGTGCTCAGCAGAGGCCCCGGGGCCTCCGCGTCGAGGTCGAAGTAGAAACCGCGCACGTGGTCGCGGTAGCGCTCCAGGTCGTAGGTGAAGAACACCATCGGGCGGCCGGTGACGGCGAAGTCGAACATGGACGACGAGTAGTCCGTGACGAGCACGTCGCTGATGAGGAACAGTTCGGAGATGTCGGGGTAGACGGACACGTCCATCACGCAGTCGCCCGGCCGGAGCTTCGGGCGGTCGGTGACGAGATAGTGGGTGCGCAGGAGGAGGACGTGGTCGTCCCCCAGGGCGGCCCTGAACCGGTCGATGTCGAATTCGAGGCGGAACGCGCGCTTGCCGACCGCGTGGTGGAAGTCGTCCCTCCACGTCGGCGCGTACAGGACGACCCGCTTGCCCTCCGGGATGCCGAGGCGCCGCCGCACCGCCGACGCGATCTCCCCCCGGTGCGGGCTGTTCAGGACGTCGTTGCGCGGATAGCCGCTTTCGAAGACCGGCCCGTCATAGCGGAAGGCACGCCGGAACAGCGGCACGGAGAACGCGTTCTGGGCGAGAAGCAGATCCCAATGGGGAACGTCGTACTCCATCCAGTCGACGCCCTCGGTGCGCTTGTACGGCATCGTCTTGACGTCGTATCCGAGTTTCTTCAACGGCGTCCCATGCCAGCACTGCACGTACGTCTGGTCGTCGCGCTTGGTGAACCAGTCCTTCTGTGACCAGTTGCCGAAGACGTAGCGCGCGCGGGCCAACGCCTCGTAGTGCTCGCGCGTACCGGCCAGGACGGTCCGGGCGCCCGTGGGTTTGCCGAACTGGCCGTTCTCGGTGACCCACACGCATTCGATGTCGGTTCCGCGCCGCCGAAGCTCGTCGTAGATGCCGCGCGGGTTGCACGAGTACTGGCGGCCCCTGTAGGCGTCGAACACGGCGAGTTCACGCACGGGCAGGTTCAGGTGGCGGCGGTAATGCCCGGACCGTATGCGGCTTTGCGCGTAGGCCCCGCGTTCGTCGTCGTCCAGTGCCGTCTCGATGCGCAACTGCAGCTGGTCGGTCTTGTGGGCGCGGACCCCGATCCTGTGCAGACCCGCTTCGAACGGCTCCGGCAGCGTGCGCAGGGTGTGCCTTCTGACGACGACCGGCTGCTCCTTCCCGTCGAGGGCGGCAAGGACGTCCCAACGGCCGGCGACAAGCGGACGCGACAACCCGAGCACCGGCATACGCGCCGGGGAGAACGACGCCGTGAACCGGTGCCCTTCCCAGCGCAACCCGACCGTGTGCTCCTCGCACGACCGTCGCCGCCGGAGCACGAGCGCTTCGGGCCGTCCCGCCCCGTCCGTGCATGTCCCCGCCAGGTGAAGGGCGCCGTCGGGCGACCAGGACACCTCGTCCACGGCCAGGACCCGTCCGCGGACGACGATCCTCAGCGTGCTCCGCCGTGTCCTGGCGAGTTCCACCTCCCCGCCCGGGATCGGGAACGCGGTGCCGGCCGGATCCTCGTCCAGGTAGGGCTTGACCCCGTCCGGCAGGGTGATCTCCCAGTCGCCGGGACGTCCGGCCAGCCCGGCGACGGGCAGCCTGGCACGGAACCCGTTGTCCCCTACCGGCTCGACCGGGCCGGTCACCGTGGCCCGTCCCGCTTTGGGCGCGGCGGTGATGCGCGGCTCGTCGCCGAACGGGGCGAGGCTCCAGCCGTCCAGCCACAGTTCGCCGCGCTCCAGATGGCCTCCGACGACGGCCGCCGGCGTCCGCCGCACCTGCACGACGAACCGGTGCCTGCCCGCGACGCCCTGCACGAGCACGCCCGGCGCGCATTCCCGGTCGTCCGGCCACTGCAGCGCGGTGAGCCGCGGGTTCGCGAACGTGGCCCGCCGCCGCAGCCCCCGGTTGGCGACCTCGACGCACGGCACCCAGTCGACGTCCCGCCAGCGCCCGAACAACTTCAGCGACGCCGGGTCGATGTCCGCGACGAACCCGGACCAGTCGTAGGAGACCGTCGACTGCCGCGACCTCGCGGTCACGTCCGGCCTCCGGACCCGGGTGACCGGCACCCGCATGAGCCCGCGCCGGTTCGCCGCCACCAGCCACACCCGGATGCGGGAGCCGTCCTCGGTCGAGGAGTCCAGATGGCGGATGTAGGCGTGCCCTTCGATGCGGAGCCGCCCGTCGACCCACGTGGCCCGGTCGATCGCCGCGACCGGCGTCAGCTCGTCGGTCACGTCGTACAGGTGCTGCGGGACGGCGCGCTCCTCGTCCTCGAAGAACGGGAACTCCGCGTACCACCGTGGCCGCAGGCCCCGCCGCACCCGCGGCGCGTCCGCCGCCTTCCGGAGGTGGACGAAGCGCAGCACCTCCAGCAACTCCGGCAACATCCGCCGGGACAGCAGATACAGCTGGAGGCGCGTCATCGCGGGAAGCCGCTTCAGCACGCGCGGGCTTATCCGCTCCGCCAGCTCAGCACCGGTCGCGACGAGTTCCTCGCGATGCACGTCATGCGTCCTGGGCAGAGCCTCAAAGAGCGTGCGAAGCTCGATTGCGACCAGTGCGTGCTCGTCATAGGCGTTCAGGAGCTGGGGCGCGTACTCGGCCATCCCGTCCCGCAGGACACGCGCGGACGCCAGACGCTGGGTGATGTTGTCCCAGTCATAGCGGTCCTCAGTGATGGACCCCTGCCGCTTACGCCAGAAGTAGACCGTCTGACTCAACACGTCCACAGAACGGGCTCGGGCATGCGCACGCACGGTCACGGGCGGGTCCTCGTAGAAGCCCGTAGGGAACTCCAGCCCCTCCCGCTCCCAGAAGTCGCGCCGGTACACCTTGTTCCACGGCGTCCTGTCACGCATGAGGTCCGGCTTGGACGACACATGCGTCCCGGTGCAGGATTCGGTGAACACACCGTCGTGCAAGGGCGACTGCCATTTCCGGTCGTCGTCCATCCGCAGGACGTTGCCGGACGCGATGTCGGACCCCGTCCGCTCCAGCGATCCGACCAGCCGCGCGTAGGCCCTGCGCTCCACAACGTCGTCGGCGTCGGCGAACGCCAGGTACTCGCCGCGCGCCTGCCGCACCCCCGCGTTGCGGGCCGGCCCGGGCCCCTCGTTGTCCCGCGTCACCAGCCGGAACCGCGGGTCCCGGCCGCACATCTCCTTGGCGATCACGGCGCCGTTGTCGGTGGACCCGTCGTCCACCATGATCACCTCAAGGTCGCGCAGCGTCTGCCCGGCCAGCGACTCCAGGCACTCCCGCAAGAACTCCTCGGTGTTGCAGAACGGCACGACGACGCTGAGCTTCGGGGACATGGGGCCTCCTCCTCGCCCCACCGAGCATGGTGACGTCACGCCACCACATGAACACGCATCGCGATTGCCAGTCCGTCCCCTGACGCAGACTTGACCCCGCCTGGCCCGGCGTTTACGGTCCCCTGACCGTCCGCCCGGTGGGTCTAGGCGGGACGGATGCCAGGCGCGACCCCCGAGTCGGCGACGGCCTCCCGGACGCTCTCCGCGAGCACCTCGAACTCCCCCGCACGCGGCGACGTCGCCCGGAATCCGAGCCCTATCCGCCGGAACGGCGCGGGCGAAGCGAACCGGTGCAGGCTCAGGTTCGGCGCGCGACGCGTCTCCACCTCCAACGCGGTCTCCGGCACGAGCGTGACCCCGAGCCCGCCCGACACGAGCTGGACGAGCGTCGCCAGGCTCGTCGCGTACGTCGCGGCGGCCCGCGCCCCCACGTCGCGGCACACGTCGAGGGCCTGGTCCCGCAGGCAGTGCCCCTCGTTCAGCAGGATCACGTCCAGGTCGTTCAGCGTCTCCGGCGCGACCTCGCCCCCGGCGACCTCGAACTCGGCGGGCGCGACGAGCACGAAGTCCTCGTCGTACAGGACGAGTTCGGTCACACCGGCGGCGGGCACGGGCAGCGCCAGCAGCACCACGTCGAGCCGCCCCGCGAGAAGCTCCGCGACGACGTGCTTGGTCTTCTCCTCGCGCACCGACAGCTCCAGCTCCGGAAACTCCTTGGCGAGCCGTGGCAGCACAACGGGCAGCAGGTACGGCGCGACGGTGGGAATCACGCCCACCCGAAGCTGCCCGACGAGCGGCCCCCGGACGGCCCTGACCTCCTCGACCAGCCGGTCGAGTTCCGCGAGGACGACCGCGGCACGCCGCGCCACCCGCTCCCCGGCGGGCGTCAGCAGCACCTTCCGCGTCGTCCGCTCGACCAGCCGGGTTCCCAGACCTTCCTCAAGCGCCGCCACCGCCCCCGACAACGCGGGCTGGCTCATCCGCAGCGCGGCGGCCGCGTCCCGGAAATGCAGATGTTCCGCAAGCGCCGAGAACGCCCGCAACTGCGCCACCGTCGGTCTGTTGATCGCCATCCCGACCGCAACTTTACCGAACGGTAATCACACACAGTGACCCACCCCAGGTCATGGAGAGGTGGCGTTCACCACTGTGCGTCGTCCGCCGCGAGGACCACCGCGCTCCAGCTCACTCGGGAGGCTTCGCGAAGGCACGGAACACGATGTCGTCCTTTTCCCCGCGCGTGACCGACGTCTCGTTCATGAAGAGCCGGCCCTGCGCGTACTGCCGGCCGTATCTGCTGCGCAGCCAGAGGCCGACGTCGCTGGGCAGGCGCCACATGATCGAGGTCCTGCCGGTGGCGGCGTCGACCGACACGAGCCGGGGCGGCTCGCTCCCGCCGCCGCCCTTGCCGCCTGCGCCCGGCTTGCGGGGCTGGGCGGCGATGAGCCGGTCGCCGTCGATCGCCAGTGGGTACAGGTGGTTGCGGTCCGGGTTGTCGGTCGCCCACCGGGCACGGCCGGTGGCCAGGTCATAGGAGACAATCGGCACGGTGCGCCCGTTCCGCTTCGCAGGCCGCTCACCCGATCTGACGTAGAGGCTGTCGTCGGCGACCACGACGCCGACGCAGCGATTGAGGTCCTGGCGGCCATCATGGCAACGCGCCTCTTCGCCGCCGGCGATGTCGAGGCCCGCGACCTGCCTCCCCGACGGGTCGAGCACCGCGAACCGCGACACGCCGCGGCCCGTGGAGCGAAGCCCGAGGACGACGTGACGGGTCGACGCCATCGCCTCGACCTTGTAGGCGGGGGGCACGTCGTGGCTCCACCGGTACCGGCCACTGCGCGGGTCGAGCCGGTGCACGCTGCGGGACTTGTTCTCGCAGGTCTGCCGGGCCAGCAGCACCGGGCCGCCGGACAGGCCGTCGATCGCGCAGTCCGCGCCGCGGCTGTCGATGGTCCACAGCGGGCGTCCGTCGTCCAGCCGGAAGGCGGCGGTGCTGTAGCGCCAGTCCGCCACCACGACGCCCTCGCCGATGACGATCTCCCCCGACCAGTGCCGGTCGGTCGGGCTGATCGCCTGCTCCCAGACCTTCGTGCCGGTCTTCACGTCGATCACGGCGACCCGGTTGCAGCCCAGTTCCCGCTTGCCGAACCGGACCGCGACCCGGCCCCCGGAGGGACGGGATGAGACCGCGCACACCTTGTCGGGCAGCGGCACCGTCCAGCGCGGCTCGCCGGTCGCGGGGTCGTACCCGGTCACGTCCCGGGCCCGTGCCATCGCCAGCGTCGGGCCGGTCGCCCAGACCGTCGGTGTCACGGGCTCGCCGCCGCCGACCGCCCGGCCTTCCAGGCTCCACAGCACCGCCTCCTCCCCGATCCCGCAGGCCGCGACGGGCAGCAGGGAGGCCAGGACGGCCAGAAGCGCCGACCGCCGTCCGAAGCGGCGCGCCGGGTTCCCGGGCTCATCCATCGGTGTCCCCGTACGCGCGGAGTGCGACCTTCTCCCTGCCCGTCACCAGCGTCTTGGTCAGGAAGAACCGGCCGTGTGCGTACTGGCGGTCGGCGCCGCTGCGCAGCCGGAAGTCCGCCTTCCTGGTGAGGCTCCACATGATCGACGTCTTGCCGGTGGCGGCGTCGACGGACACGAGCCGGGGAGCCTCGCCTCCCTCACCGGCCGTCGCGGGCTGGGCGGCGATGAGCCGGTCGCCGTCCATCGCGATCGGGAACAGGTGGTTGCCGTCCGGGTTCTCGGTCACCCACCGGGCGCGGCCGGTGGCCAGGTCAAAGGAGACGATCGGCGCGAACGTCCGCTCCTTGTCGTCGTTCCCCGGCCGGTCGCCCGACCTGACGTAGAGGCTGTCGCCGGTGACCACGATGTTCCTGCACCGGCTGTACGGCTCCGGGATGGAGCAATTGAGCGAGCTCTTGAAGTCGACATCGATGCTCGTGACCTGCACACCGGACGTGGTGAGGACCACGAACCGCGACACGCGCCTACGCTGGTCGTTCCGGCGGAGCCCGAGGACGACGGGACGCGTCGACACCATCACCTCGACCACGTATCCCAATGGTGCCTCGTAGCTCCACAGCGCCCGGCCGGTGTTCGGGTCGAGCCCTTCCACACGGCGGACCTTGAGCCTGTCGGCGTCGCAGGACCGCCCGGCCACCAGCATCGGACCACCCGCCAATCCCTGGAACGCGCAGTCCACGCGGTCGCTGTCGACGTTCCACAGCGGGCGTCCGTCGTCCAGCCGGAAGGCGGCGGTGCCGTAGAGCCAGTCCACCACCACGGCACCCGCGCTGATGACCGCCTGACCCCGCATGAACCGGTCGGCAGGGGTGATCGGCTGCTCCCAGACCTTCCTTCCGGCGGTCAGATCGATCACCGCGACCCGGTCGCAGCCCGGCTTGCCCTGGCCGAACTGAACGGCGACCCGGCCGCCGGCGGGACGGGGCGAGGCCGCGCACACTTCGCCGGACAGCGGCACCGTCCAGCGCGGCTCACCGGTCGCGGCGTCGTACCCGGTCACGTCGCGCGCCCGGGTGATCGCCAGAGTCGGCCCGGTCGCCCAGACCGTCGGCCGCACCATTTCACCGCCGCTGATCGTCCGGCCGTCCAGGCTCCACAGCAGCGGGTCGTTCCAGAACCCGCAGCCGCCCACGGGCAGCAGCAAGGCCGCCACGACGAAAAGGGACGCCCACCGTCGGCGGCCTGGCCTCAGCACCGGAACCACGTACTGGGACGGTACTCGTACGCATTGCCCTCGTCCGTCATCACCAGCGTGAGGGCGGCCGCCATCGCCTTGGCCTGCTCCCGCCGCGCCCGGTACTCCTCCGGCGACAGCGGCCGCAGGCCCAGTTCCCGTGCGGCCTCGTCGTCCGCCTCCTCCGGGTCGCCGCCATCGGGGTCGGCGCTCACCATGAATTCAAGGGCCTCCGTGAGGTCGCGGCCCATCACCTGGTAGCCGCCTTCGGAGTCGGCGTAGATCACCGGACGCCGAGGTCCGTCACCGCAGAGGAAATAGGTGCCGCCGGTGCCGCTCCCGCCGATCGGCTCCAGCCGCGCACCACAGGCCAGGTGGACCTCCTCGACGTGCTCGATGTGCGAGATGTGGGACATTCCGAGCTCCAGCCCGGCCAGCGTGTCCAGCAGCGACTCGCTCCGCCGGATGCGCGCCAGCAACTCCGGTTCCGGCGCCGGCCCCTCCGCACCGTTTCCGAGCCACGACGCGGCGGCCACCGGGTCGGTCGCGTCCATCGGCACCAGCAGCGCCGTCCCGCTGCGGCCGCCTCCGGCGCGCAGCACCACCCGGGCCGGGCCCCCGAACACCGCCGCCGGGACGTCGTAAAGCGCCAGCTCGCAGCCGGGATCGGCGGGATCGGTCACCGCGTCCCCGACCCGCGTCAGCGGCGCCTCTGCGGCGAACCGCGCCCAGCCCAGACGTTCCAGCGCGCAACGACGCCAATTCGGGACGACGCGCTCGGCGCAAAAGGTGGCCGCGTACGACGCGGCACCGAACTGCTCCGCCGCACGCCCCTGCAACTCCTCATCGGACGCGTGAGCGATGTCGGCGGCGCTCCACCCGGGGTCGATGAGGTCGGGCGGCACAAGCCGGCCCCGCCAGCAGTACTGCGCGAAACCGTCCCGGTAGCGCACGGCCGGGCCGTCGCCACGATGCAGCCGACCCGAGTCGTCGGTGTGGACCTCGGCCGGATGAGGGGTCAGCACCGCGACGTCGTTGAGCGCCCACCACCATCCGACCACCGACGCCATGCGCAGCCGCGCCTGGAGCGGCCCGGTGCCACCCCCGCGCACCGCCGCCAGGATGAGCAGCGCATGGTTCTCCGGAGCGCGCACCGCGGCCCATACCTGCCGCCACTGCTTCCAATGCTCAGGACGCGGCGCTTCGGCACACGACCGCAGCGCGTCCTTGGCCGCCTCCCACTGCCCAGCGGAAAACGCCGGTTCCAGCTCCTCAAGCAGGCGCGCATGGGCAGTGGCGCTGGCAGCGGCGAAACGTCCGGGATCGGATGGCGACAGCGCCTCCTCCTTGAACCGGGCCGAGACCCCGCTGTTGATCGCCCACGCGGGCTCACCGACACGCGCGAGAACGGCCCGCAGATCAGGTTTCTCCATGTCGTAGGAGAGCTTGTAGGCCGAGAGGACGTCCGGCAGCCGCCACCTGGAGGCGAAGGGCTCGTTCTCCTCGAAGTCGGACGGCTCGTGGCGGTCGAACGTCCCGTACGTCCCCTCCAGGCGGGCAGTGGTCGCGCCGACCCATGCCTTATGCGCGTCCGGGTGCCGGTCGCCGTCGAGATGCTCGTGCCCGTAGAGGAGGGTCCGCGCCGCGATCGCGCCCGCCAGCGGGGAGTCCAGCCAGATCACGGCCTTGGGCCGCCCCCACCCCCGCTGGTCGTACACCTCGGCGAGTGCCCGCTCGGCATCCCCCCGATCCGGCTCGGCGACGCGCGCCTCCCACTCACCGCACAGCTCATCGACGAGCCGCCGCTGCTCAGCGCTCAACCGGTCCATTGGCGTTCCCCAGGGTTCGACGGACGAGACACCACATATGAGACGCCCGCCACCCTCCCGGTTCCGCCCAACCAACAACAAGATCACCGACCCCCACGCCGCTGACCGGACGCGCCCGGCCCGCACCCCCGGCGAGACGGCCATCCTGCCTTGAAGTCAATCGATGCGCAGGCTGAACACCGCCGTCACATCGGCACGAAATGTCCGACCTGCAGGCCACAATCCGCTTGCCATGGACACCAACGAATGGGCGAACACGACATGGCGGGACCCCGCCCAGGTCCGTGCACACCTCGAAGCGGGCGCCGACCCGGACGCCCTCATATTCGGGTACCAGCGTCCATTGGACTTCGCTGTGGAGCGCGGCACGCCCGAAGTGGTCGCGGAACTGGCCAGGCACGTCAGGGACGTAGACGCCGAACACCAGGGCCGAACCGCCCTCTGGCGGGCCGTCTTCGACAAGCGTCCCGACAACGCCCGTGCCCTGGTCGAAGCCGGCGCCGACCCGTGGCGCCCTATGATGGCCGGCTGGTCACCCGGCCGACTCGCGTTGGCCGGTCCGCACCCGGACCTGTTCTCCCCGCTGTGCGCCGAGCTTTCGGCCGCCGAAACCGCAGCGGTGGCGGAAGCCCCCCGCCTGATCAGGGCGTTGAGCGCGGAAACCAGGGAAGCGTCGCCCGAGACGGCGTACTCGAAGGCTGGGACCTGCATCCCGGAGGATGGGCCGGCGCCGACGACACGGCCGAGGAAGTCCTTCTCACCTACTTTTACCAAAACCAGGCCGAGGCGTTCTGCTTCGCCTACGCAGGACTGCGACCGACCGACTCCCGCGCGATCATCGGCCCCGCCGACATGTGGCTCCAACTCCCCGAACGCGACTACTGGCACTGACCCGACGGTCCTTCCTTCGCGCCATCGACCCGCACACGGAAGACGCCCCCGGCTCCGACCGCGCCGGTCAAAGATCCAATCCACCCGCCTTGATCCGGGCGAGCAAGGCGGCCAAGTCGTCCCTGGAGACAGGCAGGTGGGGGGTCGACAAGCTCTTGCTGTCCCGGACCCCCACGGCGCCGTCCAAGGAGGCGAGTTCCACGCAGTCGGTCGTACCGCCACCTTGGCTGTAAGTACTCTTGCGCCACTTGAGATCACACCGGGCCGTGCCGTCCACGTCAGCCTTACCGATCACAGAGATCGAGGTCACCAGACTTGATCCGCGTGATCAGGCCGGCCATCTCGTCCCTCGTGATCGCCAAGTGCGGACCGGCAGGTGCCTTACTGTCCCGGACGCCGACAAGCTGTGCGAGGTCCGCTACCTCAACACAGTCAGAGGTTCCGTGAGTTTGGCTGTAGCTACTCTTGCGCCAAGCCGTCATTGATTTCACCCATCCGTGATAGGTACTGCCGCGACTGATCCTCGTTCCAAGCACGCGCTGCGAGACGCTGGAAGCGCCTCGCAACGTCAGCCGCTTCCGTTTGATCATCGATGACTCGGCCCATGCCCAGCGCGTTTCCAGAGTGAGCCGCCAAGCGGCGCCCCGGGAGCGTGAAGCACCAATACGAACCATCCACGCCGGTGTGCGGCGCAGCCGACAGCGGAAGTATACGGACTGAGACATGGTGTAGCTGGCCCATTTCAGCCAGCTTGTCCCACTGGTCGGCCATGACCTGGGAACTTCCCATCGAACGAAGAGCGATCTCATCGAGCACAACCCATAGGTCGGGCCGACCGTCCAGGATCGCCGCCTGAAGATCCATCCGCAGCGCGACGGCGATTTCGACGTCCTCAATGAGTCCGGCTGCGTGACCTGCTTCCAGTAAGCACCTTGCATAGCCCTCCGTCTGCAACGGAATGGGAACGATGCTGCTGGAGAAGATGCAGTGCTCGACGGCCTTGCGCTGGTAGCGGTCGAGGCGGGATGGGGCGTTTGCGTCGATTCCGAGCTTTGCGTAGCCGAGCCAGATTGTGAACACATTGCCGGTGTTCCACTCTTTGTCCAGAGCGGCACACTCCCTGGTGCCGAACTGCTTCTCGCCGGTCTCGTATTTGGAAACCTGGCCGATCGAGCAGTTGAGGATCTTGGCGACATCGGCCTGTGTCACATTGTGCTGGACCCGAAGGAACCGCAGGTAGTAGGCCATGAAGGCGTAGATGGACTCGTGCGGGTCGGGGGAAGGCCTGACCATGATCGCACACCTCCGCACGTCATCGCTTTTCTGATGTTGTCGGCAACAATGACAAGCGTGGGTCGCTTTAGTCAACCTGTTTCGCAGCACACAAGAGGTCCATAACAAAGGCGAACACGAGAAATGAGTAGCGACAAAATTCGCAAGGCTGACTTCATAGACGAAACGGACCCGCTGCCGGCCGTCCAGCCCGGGACCGGGCGATGGGCCGAGCCTTACCGCCCGCTTCACCGTCCCCGTGAGTTCGGCCATGACGACGTCGCCCTGCTCGACCATGCGCACGACCTCCAGGTGGGGCGGGTTGAGGAGCTCGGGCGGGCCGTCGATGGCCTTGTCGTAGGCGTCTTTGCCGGTCAGGTGGAATCCGCCGAAGACGGTCCACTCGATGTCGTCGGTCAGGCACGACAGGATCTGCGCGTGGTCGTTCTTGCGGAAGCCGTCCAGGTAGGTGTTGACGGTCTCGATGTTCCGTGACATGTCCGCTCCTCGAATCGGGTGCCGTCCATGGGGCCGCCACGCGAACCGGCGGCTCCCCTGGTAGGTCGGAGCGGCCGAAGCATTCTCGACACCGCTCCGTCCACCCGCCCCGACCACCCGGACCCGGTTCCCCTTTACACTTGCCCGCTACGGAGAGCGAGGCCGGTTTTGGGCGGATCGGTGTGACGTTCATCTACTGGACGGTCGTTAGAATTCGCCGACCTGGCACTTCGCTGCTGGTCATCGCGATTGATAGGTGTCTCATATCAATCGATTGGGATACATCGATTTCTCTTCTTAACGGGACTGCGGCACGCTGCGTGACATCGGCTGCCGAGGCGGAAGCCCGCGGCCCCTCCTGCGCCTCTCATGCGGAGGCGATCCCTTTCTCGTGACGAAGGAGCATGCGTGCTTACTGTCGGTGACAAGTTCCCCGAGTACGAACTCACCGCCTGCGTCTCGCTGGACGCGGACAACGCGTTCGAGACGATCAACCACAAGTCCTACGAGGGCAAGTGGCGTGTCGTGTTCTTCTGGCCGAAGGACTTCACTTTCGTCTGTCCGACCGAGATCGCCGAGTTCGGCCGTCTCAACGAGGACTTCGCCGACCGCGACGCGCAGGTGCTCGGCGCGTCCGTCGACAACGAGTTCGTCCACTTCGCCTGGCGCAAGGACCACCCGGACCTGCGCGAGATCCCCTTCCCGATGATGGCGGACCTCAAGCGCGAACTGTCGTCGGCGCTCGGCATCCTCACCGAGGACGGCGTGGCGCAGCGCGCGACGTTCATCGTCGACCCCAACAACGAGATCCAGTTCGTCATGGTGACCGCGGGGTCCGTCGGCCGGAACGTCAAGGAGGTCCTGCGGGTGCTGGACGCGCTGCAGAGCGACGAGCTGTGCCCCTGTAACTGGAACAAGGGCGAAGACACCCTCGACGCCGCCAAGCTGCTGGCCGGGGCCTGACCATGAGCGTCGACGCGCTGAAGAGCGCCCTCCCGGCGTACGCCAAGGACACCAAGCTCAATCTGGGGTCGCTGACGTCCACCTCGCAGCTCACCGAGCAGCAGCTCTGGGGGACGGTGCTGGCCTGCGCCCTCACCACGCGGAGCGCCACCGTCATCCGGGAACTGGCCGAGGAGGCGGGCGACCACCTGTCCGCCGAGGCGTTCGAGGCGGCCAAGGGCGCCGCGTCGATCATGGCGATGAACAACGTGTACTACCGCGCCACCCACCTGATCGGGGACGGGACGTACGCGACGCTGCCCGCCAGGCTCCGGATGTCGATCATCGGGAAGCCGGGCGTGGACAAGGTCGACTTCGAGCTGTGGTGCCTCGCCGTGTCCGCGATCAACGGCTGCGGGCGGTGCCTGGAGTCGCACGAGAAGGTCGTCCGCGACGCCGGCCTGTCGCGCGAGCTGGTGCAGGAGGCGCTGCGGATCGCCGCGGTCGTCAACGCCGCCGCCGCGACCCTGGACGCCGAGACCGCCCTGGCCCCCGCCACGGTCTGACCCGGCGAACACCGGGGCGCGCCCGGCGGACCTGATCGGCCGCCGACCGAGTGGCCCCTGAGCCGATGAAACGCTCGGCTGGGCATCCCAGCCGAGCGTTTCGCGTGTTCCGGCCGCCGTCAGCATCGGGCCGCGCCGCCCGGGGTGCGTTCACCGGAGCCGCCCCTGACCGGGCAGCGCTCGACGGCGCTGCTCAGGGGCGCGGTGGGGTCATTCCCATTCGATGGTGCCGGGGGGCTTGGACGTGATGTCGACGGTGACCCGGTTGATCTCGCGGACCTCGTTGGTGATGCGGGTGGAGATCCGCTGGAGCAGGTCGTAGGGCAGCTTCGCCCAGTCGGCCGTCATGGCGTCCTCGCTCGTCACCGGACGCAGGACGATGGGGTGGCCGTAGGTGCGGCTGTCACCCTGCACTCCCACGGACCGGACGTCCGCCAACAGGACCACGGGGAACTGCCAGATGTCGCGGTCAAGGCCGGCGTTCGTCAGCTCTTCGCGGGCGATGGCGTCGGCGTCGCGGAGGATGTCCAGGCGGTCGCGGGTGACGGCGCCGATGATGCGGATGCCGAGGCCGGGGCCGGGGAACGGCTGGCGCCACACGATCTCGGACGGCAGGCCGAGTTGCTCGCCGAGCGCGCGGACCTCGTCCTTGAACAGGTTCCGCAGCGGCTCGACCAGCTTGAACTGGAGGTCTTCGGGGAGGCCGCCGACGTTGTGGTGGGACTTGATGTTGGCCGCGCCGGTACCGCCGCCCGATTCGACGACGTCCGGGTAGAGGGTCCCCTGGACGAGGAACTCGACCGGTTCGGTCGCGTCATCCGCACCCGTCGACGTGGACGACCCGGAACCGCCTTCGACGATCTCGCGGGCGGCCTCCTCGAAGACCCGGATGAACTCCCGGCCGATGATCTTGCGCTTCTCTTCGGGGTCGGTGACGCCGTCGAGGGCGGCGAGGAACCGGTCCTGGGCCTCCACGACGTGCAGGTTCACGCCGGTGACGGCGACGAAGTCCTTCTCGACCTGCTCGGGTTCGCCCTTGCGCAGCAGGCCGTGGTCGACGAACACGCAGGTCAGCTGGTCGCCGATGGCGCGCTGGACGAGGGCGGCGGCGACGGCGGAGTCCACGCCGCCGGACAGCGCGCAGATCGCCCGCTTGTGCCCGACCTGCTGCTGGACGGCCGCGATCGACTCGTCGGCGATGTTCACCATCGTCCAGTTCGGACGGCAACCGGCGCCCTCGTAGAGGAAACGCCGCAGAAGCTCCATCCCGTGCTCGGTGTGCAGGACCTCCGGGTGGAACTGGACGCCGAAGAAGCCGCGCTCAAGGTCTTCCATGCCCGCGACCGGCGTCACGTCGGTGCTGGCCGTCACGGTGAAACCGGACGGGGCCCGGCTGACGAAGTCGCGGTGCGACATCCACACCGCCTGCTCATGCGGCAGACCGGCGAACAGCATGCCCGGGGACGTGACGGCCACGGTCGCGCCACCGTATTCGGCGACATCGGAGTTCTCGACCGTCCCGCCTAGGGCCTGCGCCATCACCTGGTGGCCGTAGCAGATCCCGAGCGTGGGGACGCCCAGGTCGAACAGCCCGTCCGGCGCGATCGGGGCGCCCTCCGCGTACACCGACGCAGGGCCGCCCGACAGGATGATGGCCTTCGGCCGCTTGGCGAGCATCTCCGCCGCAGGCATGGTGGACGGCACGATCTCGCTGAACACGTGACACTCGCGGACGCGACGCGCGATCAGTTGCGCGTACTGCGCCCCGAAGTCGACAACGAGAACGGTGTCAAAGGACTGGTCTGCGGCCACCAACAACGCCTTTCGCACGGCCGGAAGGGTTCCCCCAGTCTACGGGGGCGGCTGCCTGCACCGATGCGCGCACCCGCACCTACCGCTGTCACATGATGCGATTGACCGATAACGGTCGGCATCCATTTACCTTGATCACACTCCCCGGACCACTCCGCTCTGATACCTGTTGGTGACGCCTTGTGCTCGCCTGGTTCCCGTCCGCGACATCCTCCTTAGGAGTGCCGTGAAGCTGCTCGCCGCCGCCGCCCTGATCGCCGCGTTCGTCCCCGCCATGCCGTCCGGGCCGCCCCCGGCGACCGCGGGCCCGGCGACCGCACGCCTGGACGACTGCGCGCACGCCGAAGCACGGCTGCGGCCAGGGCCGCATGGCCACGAGCACGGCCACCGGCAGAACGACCTGACCCCCGCGGAGGCCGCCACCGTAGAGCAGCGCCTCAACCGGATACTGGACGACCTGGGCCTGCGCCCGCCCGGTGAAACGGACGGCCGGTCGGCCGCCACCGACCTCCGCGCCGCACCGCGGATCAGCATTCCGGTCTACTTCCACGTGCTTCACAACGGCGCGAGGGGCAATGTGTCCACCGCGATGGTCAAGCGCCAGATCAGTACGCTGAACGCCTCCTACGGCGGCCGGAACGGCGGCGCCGACACCCGTATCTCCTTCGAACTCCGCGACGTGAGCCGTACGGACAACGCGGCCTGGTTCAACGACCCCGAAGGGTACGAGAGGACGTACAAGCCGAGGCTGCGCGAAGGCGGCAAGGACAGCCTGAACCTCTACAGCGCCTACATCGGCGGCGACCTTCTCGGCTGGTCGACGTTCCCCTGGAAGTACGAGTCCGAGCCCAAGATGGACGGCGTGACCATCCACTACGGCAGCATGCCCGGCGGCCCCATCGAGAACTTCAACAAGGGGTTCAGCGCCACACACGAGGTCGGCCACTGGCTCGGGCTCTACCACACGTTCCAGGACGGCTGCGGCGGCGAAGGCGACCGGGTCGCGGACACCCCGGCCCAGCGCGACCCCACGAACGGCTGCCCGACCGGCAAGGACACCTGCCTCTCACCTGGGGACGACCCCGTGCACAACTACATGGACTACAGCTACGACACGTGCATGACGTCCTTCACCGCCGGCCAGGGCTCACGCATGCACAAGGTGTGGCAGGCCTACCGCCGCTGAGCCGCGAGCAGCCGTTCGGCGTCTTCTCCGGGAAGCCGCCGGACGGCCTCCCTGAGCGTCACTCCCGAAATGACCGCGATCCGCGCCTCGACCCACTCGGTCACCCAGCCCGGGTCCTTCTTGGACAACTCCCGCAGCACCCACCCGAGGGCCTTGCGGATGAAGAACTCGCGTTCGCCGATCAGCGCGTCCCCGAAGCGGTCGATCCGGCCTAGATCGGGCTCGCCCACCCGCACGCCCGCCAGCAGAGCCAGTACGGCCGTGCGCCGCATCCACATGTAGGGGTCGCTGACCCATGCGTCCAGTGCCGTCCCCAGGTCCGGGTACCGGACGACCAGCCTGCCGACGACCTTCTCCGCGACGCCGTCCACGTACACCCAACTCGCCGAGTCGCGGACGAACCGTTCAGCCAACGCCAGGTCGCCTGGCCCCAGCAGCGCCGCCCGCTTGACGAGCACCTCTATCGCCGCCATACGAGCCTCATGCACGGGACGTCCCTCCTGGGTCACACCCCAGAGGGCCTCGGCGAGAGCGAGCACCTCGTCCCGCGTGGGCAGGGCCTTCACCGCCGACACGGCCACCTTGCGCACCGCCGGCACAGGCACACCGATGTGCACGAAGTCGCTTTTCAGGTAGCGCTTCTCATTCTCGGCCCGCACCGGATCGCCCTGCGCCCGCAGTTCCGTCAGGACCCGCGCCGCCTCGCCCTCCACAACCATGCGGAACACGCTACGCCGCCACACCCGGGCGCCAGATTCGTCCAGGTTTGCTAAAGACAACACCCCTATTGGCATTCACCCTAAATCCAGCGATGACTCCGCTCCCTTGCGCGCGCTCCCCCGCTCGCGCCGCCCCCAAGGAGTTCCATGAACCGCGCCGGAATCGCCACCGTCCTCGGCATGCTCGCCGTCTTCACGGCGTACGCGCCCGCCGCCCAAGCCGCCCCGTCCGCGCCTCCCGCCACGTCCACGCCATCCTCCGAATGCGCCGACCAGCCCGCCGACGCCCGCGTCCGCGCCGGTGCCCACATCACCGAACGGAACCAGCCCGGGACGGCCCAGATCGCCGCGATGGAAAAGGACTTCCAGAACCGCATCAGCAGTCTGAGGACAACTCGCGCCGCCGCGGCCATCACCGTCCGCGTGCACTTCCACGTCGTGTACGGCAGCGCGGGCAACGTCTCGGACGCGACGCTGAACCGGCAACTCGACGTCCTCAACGACGCCTACGCCGGCAGCGGCATCTCGTTCACGCTCTCGGAGATCAAACGGACGAACAACGCGTCCTGGTTCTCCAACCCACAGGGCAACGAACGCCAGATGAAGAACGCCCTGCATGCCGGCAACGCACAAGACCTCAACTTCTACACCGCCGACCTGGGCAGCAGCCTCCTCGGCTGGGCCACGTTCCCCAGCAGCTACCGCTCCCAGCCCAGCATGGACGGCGTCGTCGTCCACTACCAGAGCCTTCCGGGCGGCTCGATCGGCAACTACAACGAAGGCGACACCGGCACCCACGAAGTCGGCCACTGGATGGGGCTGTACCACACGTTCCAGGGCGGCTGCCGCGGCCAGGGAGACCGCGTCTCCGACACCCCCGCCGAACAGAGCCCCGCCTCCGGCTGCCCGACCGGCCGCGACACCTGCTCCTCCACCGGAGCCGACCCCGTCCACAACTTCATGGACTACAGCTACGACGCCTGCATGTACGAGTTCACCCCAGGCCAGGCCGACCGCATGCAAGCCCAGTGGTCCGCCTACCGCGCCTGACCCGCCACTGAACACCCGCGCCCCCGGGCGCGGGTGTTCATGCCCGTGCGGCGGCGGGTTCGCCGCCGATTTTCCACAGAATCGCGTTCTAGTGCCGACGCCGTCCCCGGGACTCGACAATCCGAAGAGTCGAGTCCGGGAAGGGGGCGGCCGTGTCAGGTGATGTCGACGATCGGCAGCTTGAGGGCGGCGGGGGCGCCGGCGGGAACGACCGGGTTCTTCGGCGCGACGGGGGCGACACGGCGGTACGGGTTGCCCAGGGAGGGGCGAGGGTCGTCCTCGGACCGGTTCGGCCAGAACGACATCGCACGCTCCGCTTGGGCGGTGATGGTCAGCGAAGGGTTGACGCCCAGGTTGGCGGAGACCGCGGAACCGTCCACGATGTGCAGGCCGGGGTGCCCGAAGACGCGATGGTAGGCGTCGATCACACCGGACTCGGCGGAGTCGCCGATGGCGCAGCCGCCGAGGAAATGCGCGGTCATCGGGACGTCGAACAGGTCGCCCCAGGAGCCGCCGGGCATGCCGCCGATCTCCTCGGCGATCAGGCGCGTCGCCTCATGGCCCTCGGGGATCCACGTCGGGTTGGGCTCGCCGTGGCCGGCGGACGCGCGGACGTCCCAGCCGAACGGGCCCCTCTTCGGCCGCAGGGTGATCGAGTTGTCGCGGGTCTGCATGACGAGCGCGATCACCGTCCGCTCGGACCAGTGCCGGACGTCGAACAGCTGCACCAGGTCACGGGGGCGGCGGACGACCTCGCGGGCGAACTTCAGGATCCGGGGGCTGTGCCTCTCGCCCGGCCGGTCGCCGTCCACGAGGAGGGTCTGCAGGCCGGCGAGGAGGTTCGAGCCGCGCCCATAGCGGACGGGCTCGACGTGCGTGTCCGGCGTCGGATGGAACGACGACGTGATCGCGACGCCCTCGGAGAAGTCGGGGCCGGGCCTGCCGTTGCGGCGGCCGCCGCCGAGGATCGCCTCGGAGTTGGTGCGGGTCAGCGCGCCGAGCCGGTCCGACAGCCGCGGAAGCGCGCCGGTCGACCTGAGCTTGTGCAGCAGCTTCTGCGTGCCGTACGTACCGGCGGCGAACACGACCTGCTCGGTCGTGAACGTCTTGCGGTTGCGGCCGAACGAGCCGGTCCGGACGATCTCGACCTCGTACCCTCCACCGCGCAGGGGCGTGACCGACGTGACGCGGCTGAGCGGCATCACGCGGGCGCCGGCCTTCTCGGCCAGGTAGAGGTAGTTCTCCGTGAGCATGTTCTTCGCGCCGTGGCGGCAGCCCACCATGCACTCGCCGCACTCCAGGCAGCCGCGGCGGCGCGGGCCCGTCCCGCCGAAATACGGATCCGCGCTCTCGATGCCCGCGCCACGGCCGAAGTAGACGCCGACGGGTGTCTTGACGAAGGTGTCGCCCTTGCCCATCCGGTCGGCGACCTTCTTCATGACCTCGTCGGCGGCGGTCGTCGTCGTGTTCTGGACGACGCCGAGCATGCGTTTCGCCTGCTCGTAGTGGGGCGCCAGCTCGTCCTGCCAGTCGGTGATGTGCGCCCACTGCCGGTCCTTGAAGAACGGCTCCGGCGGGACGTACAGCGTGTTGGCGTAGTTCAGCGACCCGCCGCCGACACCGGCGCCCGCCAGCACCATCACCCGGCTCGACTTGGCGCCGCGGATGAGGTGCATCCGCTGGATACCGGTGAGGCCGAGCGCCGGGGCCCACAGGTAGCGGGCGACGCGCCAGTTCGTCTTGGGCAGCTCCGGATACCGGGATCCGGGCGCTCCGGACGGGTTCGTGTCGAAGCGACGGCCCGCCTCGATCACGCCGACCCGGTAGCCCTTCTCGGTCAGCCGCAGGGCCGACACGCTGCCGCCGAACCCGGACCCGACGACGAGCACGTCGAAGTCATGCTTCATGGGCGTTCCCTACTTGATCCGCAGCTTCTTCATCAGCTTGATGCCGTTCGCCATGAAGCCGGCGAACCTGTCGTAGCCGATGGAGCCCGGAGGTTCGAGGTCCATGAAGTGCTGGCTCGCGACGGTCTGCACCTCGGTGAACTTCAGCAGGCCCTCGGAGCCGTGGCGGCGTCCCACCCCGGACTGCTTCATCCCGCCCATCGGGGAGTCGTAGGACGCGTAGGCCGCGCCGTACCCGTCGTTGATGTTGACGGTTCCCGCCTGGATGCGGGCGGCGAGGCGGCGGCCGTTCGACGTGTTCTTCGTCCACACCGACGCGTTCAGCCCGTACGGGGTGTCGTTGGCGCGGGCGACGACGTCGTCCTCGTCCTTGTACTTGTAGACGGCGACGACCGGGCCGAACGTCTCGTTCGCGCACAGGTCCATGTCGCCGCTGACGTCGGCGAGGATCGTCGGCTCGTAGCACAGCGGCCCGACGTCCGGACGGGCCTTGCCGCCCGCGAGGACGGTCGCGCCCTCCTTGACGGCCTGGTCGACGTGCCGGGTCACCGCCTCCAGCTGCCGCTGGTAGGTCAGGGAGCCCATCTCGGCGTCGAAGTCCAGGCCGGTGCCGAGCTTCATGTCTTTCACGACCTCGACGAACCGGGGGACGAACCGGTCGTAGATGTCCTCGTGGACGTACATCCGCTCGATCGAGATGCACAGCTGCCCGGCGTTGGTGAAGCAGGCACGGACGGCGCCCCGCGCGGTGCGCTCGACGTCGGCGTCCGGCATCACGATCATCGGGTTCTTGCCGCCGAGCTCCAGCGAGTACGCCACGAGCCGCGGCGCGACCCGCTCCGCGATGGCCTTGCCGCCGCGCGTGGACCCGGTGAACGAGACATAGTCGGCGTTGTCGATCAGCGGGTCGCCGATCTCGGCCGGGTCGCCGACGACGATCTGCCACACGTCACGCGGCAGGCCGAGCTCGATCAGCAGGTCCAGTACCCACAGGCTGGACAGGCACGTCTGGGTGTCCGGCTTGTGGATCACCGCGTTGCCCGCCATCAGCGCGGGCGCGATGTCGCTGGCGCCGAGCGCGAACGGGTAGTTCCACGGCGCGATCAGGGCGACGACGCCCTTCGGGTGCCGCAGCTCCCGCACGCGGGTGACGCCCGGCATCATGCCCTGCCTGCGCCTCGGCTTCAGCAGCTTCGAGGCCCGCCGGGCGTAGTAGAGCGAGCACAGCGCCACGTCCAGGAACTCCTCCAGCGCGTGGCGGCGGGCCTTGCCGGTCTCCAGCTGGATGACGTCGAGGATCTCCTCGCGCCGGTCGACCAGGGCGTCGGCGAGCCGCAGGAACGGCTTGACCCGCTCGCGCACCGGCCGCAGCGCCCACGCCCGCTGCGCCTCCCGCGCCCGCTCGTACGCCGCGCGGACGTCGTCGGCGCCGGAGATCGGAACGGTCGCGAGGGGCTCACCGGTGAACGGGGTGGGGATCGTCGTGGTGTCGGCGCCGCCCGAGGCGACATGCGAGGCCAGCCGGTCAATCAGAGTTTGGGGGAGCTTGTGCTCTGCCACGCCTTTGGCAGGGACCGTCGGGGATGCCATACCGGCAGCGTATGACCCCCTGGCCACTTTTGACTACCCGCAGGTAACGCTCCGGTTCTGGTGGTTTGCCGCACACCTCCCGGTTTTCCGTCCCGCACTGATGATCCACTGCCGAACGGACCGTTCCAAGGCAGGCGAAGTTGTACAACCGGGGGACTGACCATGTCCGATCGGTGTATTCCGAAGAGCAGGAGGAGAATCTCGGCGCGCGACCCGCCGCCGGGCGTCCGCTGCCGCGCCCGGAACCGCGGGACGCCGTACACAAAAGGGGAGCACCATATGACGGACCGCGTGCATCGGCCCGAGGGTGACACGGCGGGCGCGCCCCGCCCCCCGCGCCCGTCCGGCGGCGGCGTCCCACCGCGCCGCGACCGCCGCGCGCAGACCCGCACCGCCTTACTCACCGCCGCCGAACGACTCTGGGCCGACCACGGCATCCACGGCGCCTCACTCGACGACATCGCGGCGGCCGCCGGGCTCACCAAGGGCGCCGTCTACTCCAACTTCGCGGGCAAGACCGACCTTCTGCTCGCGCTGATGGAGCGCTTCACCACCGACCGCAACGTCGACGTCTGCGACGAACTCCGCGCAGCCGAGGAGGACATCGACCACACCGCCCGCTCCTCGCCCCGCCGCGACACCGACGACCACGCCCGCCGCCTCGCCCTGCTCCTGGTCGAGTTCTGGCTCTACGGCATGCGCGACTACGCCGCCGGCTGGCGCATCGCCGACTGGTACGCCGAACGCCGCGCCCGGATGGCGAGCGAACTGGAGACCACCGGCGAGATTCCCCCCGACGAACGCGCGACCTTGGCCCTGGCCCTCGACTTCGGCCTGGCCTTCCAGCACCTCCTGGACCCGGCCCGAGTCCCCGCCGACCTCTACGCCACCGGCAAAAGCCTCATGCTCGGCCGCGAACAAGCCTGATCCAACGCCCCTCAGCCCACGCGAGCGAGCAAGAACCTGATCGCGCAGCGAGCCGCCAGGCGAGTCCGGAGCGATGCAGCGATCGCACCGCAGTTCCCGCCGAAGGAGGGCCTCCAAGGCCCGACGCCAAGGGAACTGCTAGGCGGTCGGAACGATGTCGGGGGCACCTCGGCGGTGGGCGTCGGCCTCCTGGTCGCCATCCTGGCTTTGGGAGGCGCGTTCGGCTTCCACGCGCTTGCGGTAGTACTCGATTTCGCGGTCGCGCTGCTTCTTGGACCAGCCGAGGACGGGGGCGAGGAGGTCGGCGGCCTCCTGGACGACGCCGAGGCCGCGGTCCCAGGTTTCGATGGAGATGCGGGTGCGGCGGGCGAGGACGTCGTTGAGGTGGCGGGCGCCTTCGTGCGTGGCGGCGTACACGACTTCGGCGCGGAGGTAGTCGTCGGCGCCGGTGAGGGGCTTGGCGAGGTCGGGCTTCTCGGAGATCAGTTCCAGCAGGTCGTCCACGAGGGTGCCGTGGCGGCCCAGGAGGTGCTCGATGCGGGCGACGTGGAGGCCGGAGCGGGTCGCGAGGCGGTGCCGGGCGTTCCACATGGCCTGGAAGCCGTCGCCGCCGACGAGGGGGACGCGGTCGGTGCAGGATTCGGGGATCTTGCCGTCGAGTCCGTGGGCGACGGCGTCGATGGCGTCCTTGGCCATGACGCGGTAGGTGGTGTACTTGCCGCCCGCGACGAGGACGAGGCCCGGGACGGGGTGGGCGACAACGTGTTCGCGGGAGAGTTTCGACGTCTCCTCTGTCTCGCCGGTGAGGAGGGGGCGGAGGCCCGCGTAGACGCCCTCGACGTCGTCATGGGTGAGGGGGGTGTTGAGGACCCTGTTGACCTGGTCCAGGACGTAGTCGATGTCGGCCTTGGACGCGGCGGGGTGGGCCTTGTCGAGGTCCCAGGCGGTGTCGGTGGTGCCGATGATCCAGTGGCGGCCCCACGGGATGACGAACAGCACGGACTTCTCGGTGCGCAGGAGGATCCCGGTCGCGGAGTGGATGCGGTCCTTGGGGACGACGAGGTGGATGCCCTTGGACGACTTCACGTGGATCTGCCCGCGGCCGCCGACGAGTTCCTGGATGTCGTCCGTCCACACGCCGGTGGCGTTGACGACCTGCTTGGCGCGGACCTCGCTGGTCGTGTTCCCCTCAAGGTCGCGGATGCGCAGCCCGGTGACGCGTTCGCCTTCGCGCAGGAAACCGAGGCACTGGGTGCGGGACGCGATCTGCGCGCCGTACTCGGCCGCCGTCCGCAGGGCCGTCATGACGAACCGGGCGTCGTCGACCTGCGCGTCCCACAACTGGATCGCGCCGGTGAAGGAGTCCTTGCGCAGGGACGGCGCGAGCCGCAGCGCGCCGCGCCGGCTGAGGTGCCGGTGGTGGGGGACGCCGCGAGTGCTGCCCATCTGGAACGCGAGCACGTCGTACAGCGCCACGCCGGCGCCGAGATACGCGCGCTCCCAGACGCGGTGCGTGGTGGGCAGTAGAAACGGGACGGGTTTCACCAGGTGCGGGGCGATCTGCTGCAGCAGCAGACCGCGTTCCGTCAGGGCCTCCCGGACGAGGTCGAAGTTGTACTGCTCCAGGTAGCGCAGCCCGCCGTGGATCAGCTTGGACGAGCGGGACGACGTGCCGGACGCGAAGTCGCGCGCCTCGACCACGGCGACCGACAAACCCCGGGTGGCGGCGTCGAGCGCGGCGCCCGCGCCGACGATGCCGCCGCCGACCACGACGACGTCGAACTCCTCACGGGCCATGTGGTCGAGCGCCGCGGCGCGCTCGGCGGGGCCGAGGCGGGAGCTGCCAAGGCCTGTCACAGGTGATCCCGTCATCGCGATTCCCCCCACAGCGGTTCTGTTTCCGAGCTTTCCTACCCAAGGGTAGGGACGGGTCCACCCCGGGAACGACCGAATCCGCGGTGGTTCGATCTCAGTCGGTGGACCGGCGGGGAGCCACCACGACCTGTACCCGCTGGAACTCCTTCAACTCCGTGTAGCCGGACGTGGCCATCGCGCGGCGCAGGGCCCCGATCAGGTTCATCGACCCGTCCGCGACATGTGACGGACCATGCAGGATCTGCTCCATCGTCCCGATCGTCCCGATTTCGAGGCGGGTGCCGCGGGGGACGTCGCCGTGGTGGGCCTCGCTGCCCCAGTGGTAGCCGCGTCCCGGCGCCTCCGTGGAGCGGGCGAACGGCGAGCCGACCATGACGGCGTCGGAGCCGCAGGCGAACGCTTTGGCGATGTCGCCGCTGTTGACCATGCCGCCGTCGGCGATCACGTGGACGTAGCGTCCGCCGGACTCGTCCATGTAGTCGCGGCGGGCGGCGGCGACGTCCGCGACCGCCGTCGCCATCGGCACCGCGACACCGAGGACGGTCCGGGTGGTGTGCCCGGACCCGCCGCCGAACCCGACCAGCACGCCCGCGGCGCCGGTGCGCATGAGGTGCAGCGCCGCCGTGTAGGTGGAGCAGCCGCCGACGATCACGGGTACGTCGAGGTCGTAGATGAACTGCTTCAGGTTCAGCGGCTCGGCGCGTCCCGACACGTGCTCGGCGGACACGGTGGTGCCGCGGATCACGAACAGGTCGACGCCCGCGTCGATGACGGCCTTGTGGAACTGGGCGGTGCGCTGCGGCGACAGCCGCGCGGCCACGGTGACGCCCGCCTCGCGGATCTCCTGGATCCGGCGGCCGATCAACTCCTCCTTGATCGGCTCGGTGTAGATCTCCTGGAGCCGCTGGGTGGCGCGCACGTCGTCCAGCGACGCGATCTCCGCGAGCAGCGGCTCGGGGTTCTCGTAGCGGGTCCACAGCCCTTCGAGGTCGAGGACGGCGAGGCCGCCGAGCCGCCCGACCGCGATCGCGGTGGCGGGGCTGACGACGCTGTCCATCGGCGCGACGACCAGCGGCATCTCGAACCGGTAGGCGTCGATCTGCCAGGCGACGCTGACCTCCTCGGGATCGCGCGTCCGGCGGGACGGCACGATGCCGATGTCGTCGAACGCATACGCCCGGCGGCCGCTCTTGCCCCGGCCGATCTCCACCTCAGCAGCCACTGCGCCCTTCCTCTTCCTTGCCCGACGGCCCGGCTCGTCCCGAGCGGATCACCGTGCACGGCCCCCGCTCGGTGTTCCCGCCGACCGCAGGAACAAGCCCCGAAGAGCTTACGTCAGCCCCCACCGGCCACGGCACACACGCCGCCCCCAAGGGAAACCGGAACCGCCCGACACTGGAGCCGCCCGACCTTGGGGCCGGCCGGGCGCGGTACACATCGCGCGCGCGGCGCGGTGGCCGCCCGCGACATGGCGCCGCCGTCCATGGCCGCCGCCGTCCACGCGCCCCGGCGCGGCGGCGCGGGCCTTGCCGGCCGCCGGGGCGGGGAGCGGGTTCAGCGGGTTCAGCGGCCCTGGTAGTTGGGCGCCTCTACGGTCATCTGGATGTCGTGGGGGTGGCTTTCGCGGAGGCCGGCGGGGCTGATGCGCATGAGCCGGCCGCGTTCCTGGAGTTCGGGGATCGTGCGCGTCCCCGCGTACCACATGGACTGGTGCAGGCCGCCGATGAGCTGGTGCGCGACGTTGGCGAGGGGGCCGCGGTAGGGCACCTGGCCCTCCACGCCCTCGGGGATCAGTTTCTCCTCGCTGCTGACGTCGGCCTGCGCGTAACGGTCCTTGGAGAAGGAGGCGCCGCGTTCCCGGTTGCGCATCGCGCCGAGCGAGCCCATCCCCCGGTACGACTTGTACTGCTTGCCGTGGACGAAGATCAGCTCGCCGGGGGACTCCTCGACACCGGCGAGCAGGCTGCCGAGCATCACCGTGTCGGCGCCCGCGACGAGGGCCTTGGCGATGTCACCGGAGTGCTGCAGGCCGCCGTCGCCGATCACCGGGACACCGGCCTCCTTCGCCGCGCGGGCCGCCTCGAAGATCGCGGTGATCTGCGGGACGCCGACGCCGGCGACGATGCGGGTGGTGCAGATCGAGCCGGGCCCGACACCGACCTTGACGGCGTCGGCGCCCGCGTCCGCCAGGAGCTGGGCGCCCGCGTAGGTGGCGACGTTGCCGCCGACGACCTCGACGGCCGCATTGGCCTTGATCGCGGCGATCGTGTCGGCGACGCCCTTGGAATGGCCGTGCGCGGTGTCCACGATGATCACGTCGGTGCCGGCCTCGATCAGCGCGCGGGCACGGCGGATCGCGTCCTCGCCGACGCCGACGGCCGCGGCGACGAGCAGCCGGCCGTCCGCGTCCTTGGTGGAGTGGGGGTACTGCTCGCTCTTGGTGAAGTCCTTGGTGGTGATGAGGCCCTTGAGCCGCCCGTCGGCGTCCACGAGCGGGAGCTTCTCCACCTTGTTGCCCCGCAGCAGGCGGAACGCCTCGTCGCGCGTCACGTCCACGGGCGCCGTGATCAGCGGCATCGCCGTCATGACCTCGCGGACCGGACGGGACAGGTCGGACTCGAAGCGCATGTCCCGGTTGGTCACGATGCCGACCAGGACGCCTCGTACGTCGGTGACCGGCACGCCCGAGATCCGGTAGCGGGCGCACAGTTCCTCGACATCGGCGAGCGTCGCGTCCGGCAGGCACGTCACCGGGTTGGTGATCATCCCGGCCTCGGAGCGCTTGACCCGGTCGGCCTGCTCGGCCTGCTCCTCGATCGACATGTTGCGGTGCAGGACGCCGATGCCGCCCTGCCGCGCCATCGCGACCGCCGTGCGGGCCTCGGTCACCGTGTCCATGGCCGCCGAGGCGAGCGGGATGCGCAGCGTGATGCCGCGGGTCAGCCGGGTCGTGGTGTCGGCCTCGCCGGGCTGAAGGTCGGAGTAGCCCGGCAGCAGGAGCACGTCGTCGAAGGTCAGGCCCTGCGGGAGGAACTTGTCGGGCTCGGCGGCGGGATTCATGACTACCTTCCCGTAGTGGTGGAGGCATCGAGCCAGGTCACGGCGACCCTGTTCCCATGGTAGAGCGTGGGCCGCCGCCGGGGCCGGGTGTTGCACACGGCGGGCGCGTGGTCTTGATGACATCACGCAACAAGCGGGACGGCGCCGTGCATTCCCACTTTCTGTGATCGTTCGCGCACGGAGAAGACCGGGGGTGCACCGCCCCGGGCATCAGGCAGTAGCGTGGGTGGTGTGCACGACGATGCTCCGCTCGACCCGTTCGCCGGAGACCCGGAGGACCCGGCGGCGTCGCTCGGCGACCCCGGTGAAGAGGCCGCTCCGCTGAGCGTGGCGGAGCGCGAGGACGTGCTGGCCGACCTCGCCGACCTGGAGGTCTTCCGCGCACTGCTGGAGCCGCTCGGGGTGCGAGGGCTCACCGTCGACTGCGGTGACTGCGGCAGGCTCCACTACATCGACTGGGATCTCCTGCACGGCAACCTGCGCCACCTGCTCGACGAGGGCCTCCCCCGCGTGCACGAGCCCGCCCTGGCCCCCGACCCCGTCGACTACGTCAGCTGGGAGTACGCCCGAGGCTACGTCGACGGCGTGATCGACAGCGAAGAGGGCCGCGACGAGAACTGACCGGCCCGTCGGCGCGCACGATCAGTCGTCGCGGTTGTAGGGGTTCTGGTGCCGGTTCATGCGTTCTTGGGTGCGTCTGCGGATGTCGTCTATCTGGCGGCCGATGTCGCCGTCGTCGTCGGAGGCGCCGTCCGTCCCGGCGGCGGGGGTGGAGTAGATGGTCGTGGACGGGGTGTCCGGGTGGCGGGGGCGCGGCCCGAACGGGAACGGAAGCCTCGGCCGCGGCCTGGCCTCCCGGTCCCCGGGGTCCCCGGGGTCGCCGGACGGCGTCGGCGCCGGTCCCCGCCGTTCCGGTTCCGGGGCGGGCCGGACGGGTGGCCGCGGGCGCTCGTAGGTCCCGGCGTCGGTGTCGGCGCGGACGGTCTTCTCCGTGTCGTCGGCGGCATCGGAGGAGGCGGTGGTGCCCGGAGCGGCCGGAGCGGCGGACGGATGGTCGGTCGCCCCGCTGCCCGCCGCGGCGACGCCGGTACTGGCGAGGACGGCCCCGGCCACGCCGAGCGCGACGATCGTGCCGCGGCCGCGGCGCCGTGGGCCGCCGGGGCCGGACGGCGCGGGCGGGCGTGGCGGGGCCGGTCCGGGACCGGCTTCGGAACCGGCGCCGCTTTCGGAGCCCGGGTCGTCCACGTCGGCGATCAGGGCGCGCAGCAGCCGCACCGCCGGGTCGGGGTCGTCGGCCTGGCGCGGGCGTCCGGCCTCGGCGCGGTCGCCCTCGGGACGGTCGCCGCCGGGACGGTCAGCCGGGCCGGGGGCGGAACGCGGCGCCGAGCCGGCAGCGCGCCACGCCGCCAGCGAATCGATGATGGCGTCGGTACGGCGTACCGCCGCCAGATCCGCGGGCAGGGCGGCGGCCTGCGACCGGCTCGCGGGCGCGCCGGAATCGCCGGGGTTCGGAGGGTCGGCCGGGTCCGGGGCGCCGCGCAGGCCGGTGAAGGGGCCGCGCTCCGTCAAGCGATCGACTCCTCTCTCGCCATCGCCCGGAGCCGGGCCAGCGCCCGGTGCTGCGCGACCCGTACCGCCCCCGCGGACATGCCCAGCACATTTCCGGTCTCCTCGGCCGACAGGCCCGCCACCACCCGCAGGAGCACGAGCTCGCGCTGGTGGTCGGGAAGGCGCGTCAGCAGGTCGCGGGCGCGCTGCGCCTCGATGTAGCGGACCACCGTCTCCTCGGGCCCGGGCCGGTCGTCGGGGCCGTCCGGAAGGTCCTCGGTGGGCACGGCCGCGCGGACCGCGCTGCGCAGCGCATCGGCGATCTTGTGGGCGGCGATGCCGAAGACGAAGGACGCGAACGGCCGCCCCATGTCCCGGTAGCGGGGAAGGGCGGACAGGACGGCGATGCAGACTTCCTGGGCCACGTCGTCGGCGATGTGGTACTGGCCGGAGACCCGTCCGAGCCGGGCCCGGCAGTACCGGACGATCATGGGGCGCACCTCGCCGATGAGGACTTCGATGGCCCCCGGGTCGCCCTGGACGGCGAGGTTCGTCAGCTCTTTGAGGTCGCCGTCACCCGTTTGTGCCGCGCGCAGCACCCGGATCCCACGGCCGGTGTCGTGGGACGGTGGAGGGCCGGGCCCTCCCGAGGGGTCGATAGCGCGCGCGGCCATGGTCCCGGCGTAGCTTCCCTCGGTCACGTCAAGCATGATGCCCAGCACTCCCGGGCGTGTCTGCACCGTCCTCTACAACGGAATGGTCACAGTGCTGGAGCAATCCTGGCGAAACTACACATCGCTGTCGGCCGACCTCGTTGAGTTCCTGGATTCATCTAGCCGCTTTCGTCTCAAAAAGGCTGAAACAGCCAGAAACAGCTCATTGAGCTCGCTACAGCTCAAGTGTCGACACACGACAAGACCCCCGCCCGGATGGACGGGGGTCTGTCAGCGTTCTCCTGACGGGACGAGACGGGATGAACCGCACGCCCGCCCGGCCGGGCGACCTCAGAACTCAGTGGCCGTGCCCGTGGCCGTGACCGTGGCCGCCGGCGGCCTCTTCCTGCTCCTCCGGCTTGTCGACCACGAGCGCCTCGGTCGTGAGCAGCATGCCCGCGATCGAGGCGGCGTTGGTGACCGCGCTGCGCGTCACCTTCACCGGGTCGATGACGCCCTGCGCGATCAGGTCGCCGTACTCGTCGGTGGCGGCGTTGTAGCCGTGGCCCGCGTCCAGCCCCCGCACCTTGGAGACCACGACGTAGCCCTCCTGGCCGGCGTTCTCGGAGATCCAGCGCAGCGGCTCGTCCAGCGCGCGGCGGACGGCCTCCGCGCCGGTGGCCTCGTCACCGGACAGGCCGAGGGTGTCGAAGCCCTCGGCGGCGACGTGCACCAGGGCGCTGCCGCCGCCGGCCACGATGCCCTCCTCGATCGCCGCGCGGGTCGCCGAGATGGCGTCCTCGAGGCGGTGCTTCTTCTCCTTCAGCTCCACCTCGGTGGCGGCGCCGACGCGCAGCACGCAGACGCCGCCGGCCAGCTTGGCCAGCCGCTCCTGCAGCTTCTCGCGGTCCCAGTCGGAGTCGGAGTTCTCGATCTCCACCTTGATCTGGTTGATCCGCGCGGTGATCTCGTCCGCGGAGCCCTCACCGTCGACGACGGTGGTGGCGTCCTTGGTGACCGTGATCCGGCGGGCGCGGCCGAGGTCCTCCAGCCCGATCGAGTCGAGCTTGAGGCCGATGGCCTCGCTGACGACCTGGCCGCCAGTCAGGGTGGCCATGTCGCCCAGCATCGCCTTGCGTCGGTCGCCGAAGCCCGGCGCCTTGACCGCGACGGACGTGAACGTGCCGCGGATCTTGTTGGCGACCAGCAGCGCCAGGGCCTCGCCCTCGACGTCCTCGGCCACCACGAGCAGCGGCTTCTTGGTCTGGGCGACCTTCTCCGCCAGCGGCAGGAACTCCTGCACGTTGGAGATCTTGCCGTCCACGATGAGCACGTAGGCGTCCTCCAGGACGGCCTCCATGCGCTCGGGGTCGGTCACCATGTGCGGCGACAGGTACCCCTTGTCGAACTGGAGGCCCTCGGTGAACTCCAGCTCCAGGCCCATCGTGTGGGCCTCCTCGACGGTGATGACACCGTCCTTGCCGACCTTCTCGAACGACTCCGCGATCAGCTCGCCGATCTGCGGGTCCTGCGCGGAGATGGTCGCCACGTGCGCGATCTCGCCCTTCTCCTCGACCTCGCGGGCCGACTTGAGGAGCTGGTCGGACACGTACTGGGCGGCCGCGTCGATCCCGCGCTTCAGCGAGAGCGGCGAGGCGCCGGCCGCCACGTTGCGGGTGCCTTCGCGGACCATCGCCTGCGCGAGGACGGTCGCCGTGGTGGTGCCGTCGCCCGCGATGTCGTTGGTCTTGGTCGCCACTTCCTTGGCGAGCTGGGCCCCGAGGTTCTCGTAGGGGTCCTCCAGCTCCACCTCGCGGGCGATGGTCACGCCGTCGTTGGTGATCGTCGGCGCGCCGAACTTCTTGTCGATGACGACGTTGCGGCCGCGCGGGCCGATCGTCACCTTGACGGCGTCCGCGAGAGCGTTGACGCCGCGCTCAAGAGCCCGGCGAGCGTCCTCCTCGAATTCCAGGATCTTCGCCATGCGGATACTCCTCTTTCACGCGATCCGCCCCGGCAGCCCCGCTGAAGGCGGCGCCGACCGGGGCGGGTGCATCACGTCTCGGTGATTACTTCTCGATGACCGCGAGCACGTCGCGGGCCGAGAGGACGAGGTAGTCCTCGTTGTTGTACTTGACTTCGGTGCCGCCGTACTTGCTGTAGAGCACGACCTCGCCGACCTTGACGTCGACGGGGACGCGCTCGCCCTTGTCGTCGACGCGACCCGGGCCAACGGCAAGGACGGTGCCCTCCTGGGGCTTCTCCTTGGCGGTGTCCGGAATCACCAGGCCCGACGCGGTGGTGGTCTCGGCCTCAAGCGGCTGGACGACGATACGGTCCTCAAGCGGCTTGAGAACAACCTTGGTGGCGGTCGTCACGATCTGACCTCCCCTTCGATTGGTCCTCGGCCGGCCACGGTGGACCGGCCAGCACATGTGACAGAGAGGCGACCCTGGACCGGCCTGCCGTCGCGGGTGCCAGACCGACCTTGTCGCTGTGTTGGCACTCTAGCTAGGAGAGTGCCAGTCATGGAGACTATTCCGTGCCCGGTACCCCGTCAACACGGACACGGGCGCACACGGCACCTGCCGCTCCCCGTTCACCGGAAGCTAACTTTCCCACCATGGACATCGCGTCGTTCCGAGCTTTGGAGTCACCGGCGGGCCAGGCGCTGCTCAGCGAGACGTCCGGTCTGGACGTGAGCGAGGACGCGCTGCTCACGACCGCGTCCCGGCTACGCGAACGGCACGACCCCGCGCTCGTCTCGGCGGCGCTCACCCAGGTGCGGCTGCGTGAGCGGGCCCGGGCCAAGTTCGGTGACGACGCCCGCCGCATGTACTTCACCCAGACGGGGCTGGAGCAGTCGACCCGCGCCAGCGTGGCCTCACACCGTGCCCGGCGGTTCGCCGACCGTCTTCCCGGCGCGCGTGTGCTGGAACTGGGGTGCGGGATAGGAGCGGACCTCATCGCACGTGCGCGGAAGGGCCTCGCCGGAGAAGGTGTGGAACTCGACCCGCTGACCGCTGAGGTGGCCAAGGCGAACATCACCGCCCTGGGGCTGGACGACCTCGCCTCCGTACGCGTGGGGGACGCGACCGAAGAGAACCCGGACGGCTTCGATGCGCTGTTCGCCGATCCTGGGCGGCGCACTGCACGAGGCCGGGTCTTCGACCCCCGCTCCTATGAGCCGCCACTCGACGTCGTCCTGGATCTGGCCCGCCGGGTACCCACCGCCTGCGTGAAGGTCGCGCCGGGGATACCGCATGAGGCCGTCCCGGACGGCGCCGAAGCAGAGTGGGTCTCGCTCGGCGGCGATGTCAAGGAAGCGGCCCTGTGGCTCGGCGCGCTCTCCGGGGACGTGCGCCGCCGAGCCACCCTGCTCTCCTCCGACCTCGATCCGCAGATGTGGACGCTCACTCCCCAAGGCCATGACGACCCGGACGTGCGCGCCTGGGGCCGTTACCTGTACGAGCCCGACGGCGCCGTGATCCGCGCCCATCTCGTCGGTGAGGTCGCAGACCAGGTGGGCGGCGGGCTGGCCGACCCGCACATCGCGTACGTCACGTCCGACGAGCTGCGCCCCACGCCGTTCGCGTCGGCCTACGAGGTCGAGGACGTCCTGCCGTTCTCGGTCAAGCGCCTGCGCGCGGAACTGCGCCGCCGCGGCACAGGGGTGCTCACCGTGAAGAAGCGCGGCTCGGCGATCGACGTCGACCGCCTGCGCCGCGACCTGGGCTTCGCCGGGCGCCGCGCGGCCCGCGGCGCCCCCGGGCTGACGCTGGTGCTCACCCGCGTGGGACGCGACCCGGTCGCCCTCCTGACCCACCCCGTCCCGAGGGGCTGACCCGCCCGGAGCGGGGCCGGGCGCGGATCGAGTCCAAAGATCTTCCCCGCGGCGGGGCAACGCCAAGCGGAAGCGGGCGACGCGCCACGGCCGTGCAAATCATTCGCGCTTTCCGGCATTGCGGTCACCATGGATTGCGGGCACCCGGCAAGGACATGACGCGGCCGGTGAATCGTTTCGCCGGAGGCGGCTGCGGCGGAAACACCAAGGCAGGTTCAGCGAGGGGGACTTCGGCACCCCCGAATGCGTCATCAAAATGGCCCGATTCCCGCCGGGGGGCATCACGTCCCGTGCACACGTGTCGGCCGCCGCGTATTCATTCCGTGTTCGCGAACTGCCGATGTTGGACGAGATGTACGGACAGAACACCGGGCGGACACCGTCCCGTCCAGCCCCGGTCGCCGAGCACATCCCCACGATCTTCCCCGATGGCCGCGAAGCGGTAAATTCCCGCGCGCCCGGGGGATCATTCGCTATCCGCCCCAGCCGGATAACCGGTGCATTCCACAGAACTCGCTACGTTCTCTGCTACCCGTTATAGGCACTGTCCACACGCACTACAGTGGCGTCTCCAGAGATTCATTGCCGTGCGTCATTTCTCGCGCCGGCACACGAAGGAGCATCGGGTGGAAACGAATCACAACTTCCTGCAGACGGGGGGTCAACCGGTCTCGGATCGGATGCGGGAGTTGCTCGCCCGTGCGGCGCAGGACCACGTCTATGAACAGCGCTCACAGGGTCAGGTCCTCGACGAGATTCGCCAGCGGCTGGAAGGCATGGAGTGGCTGCTCCGCGAGGTCCGCGAGCGGGAGCTCACCGGGCTGACCGGGCAGCTCGACAGCGTCCGCGGGCAGGTCGACGAGCTGGCCGGCAAACCCCCGGAATGGGCCGAGGGGCTGGCCGAGCACATCGAGGCGTTCGGCGACCGGGTCAAGCCCGTCGCCGAACTGCCCGCACTGTGGGCCGACGTCGGCGTCGTCGCCGAGAACGTCGACGAGGGCCTGACCCGCATCCAGGCCGTCCTCGACTCCGCGCAGCACATCACCGACGCCACGCAGCAGGCGTCGCAGCGCATGGACGAGATGACGAAGCGGCTCGACAAGCTCCAGGGCAGCATGGAGGCCGCCTCCGTCCGCTTCAACCGGCTCGACAAGTCGCTGGCGGAACTCGGCCACCGGTCCGAGCGGCTCGAACACTCGATCAACGGCGTCACGGCGCGGGTCGACCAGGCGCTCGGCGAGATGGCCGAGCGGATGGAGCAGGGGCTTGAGGCGGTCGGCGGCCGGGTGGAGGGCGTCGGCGGCCGGCTCGACGGGCTGGACGGGCGGCTGGACGGCGTCGACGGCCGGCTCGAAGGGCTGTCCGGCAAGATGGACGGCCTCGACGGCCGGTTCGAGGGCATCGACGGCCGCATCGACGGCGTCGGCGAGCGGATCAGCAGGCTTCCCGCCACGCTGGAGATCGGCGAGCTGCACCGGCTGCTGAACGAGATCGCCCAGCGTCCGGCGGCCGAGTACGGCGACCGGTTCGACGCGCTGGAGAAGCACCTCGCCGACGCGGTCGACCCGCTGATCGAGGAGCTGCGCGCCCGGCCCGACCGCGACGAGGTCAAGGCGACCATGTCGCAGATCGCCGAGACGGCCTACAGCGACGTCGCCAAGCGCATGGACGAGTTCTCCCAGCGGTTCGAGGACGTTCACGACGACGTCCGCAAGCGCATCGAGGGCATCCACGAGGAGGTCGCCAAGCGGGTCGACGGCGCGCTGGAGGAGTTCACCACGCAGGTCGACATCGTCTCCCGCCGCATCGAGTCGGTGCACACCGACGTCACCAAGCAGGTCGAGTCCGTTCACCACGAGGTGTCGCGGCAGGTCAGCGGCGTCCACGATGACTTCGGCAAGCGGATCGGCGACATCCACACCGACGTCACGCGGCAGGTCGGCAGCATCCACGAGGACGTCGCCAAGCAGGTCGGCAACATGCAGGAGGACGTCGCGAGGCAGGTCGGCGGCGTCCACGACGAGTTCGCGCGGCGCGTGGAAGGCATGCAGGACGAGGCGGGCCGGCGGGCGGAGGCCGCGGCGGCCGAGTTCGCCAAGCGTTTCTCCCACGTCGAGGACGAGGTCGGCCGTAAGGTCGACGGCGTCCACGACGATGTCTCCAAGCAGGTCAACGCGGTGCACGAGGACGTGCTCAAGCGGCTGTCCACACTTGAGGAGACGATGCTCGCCCTCGCCGAGGCACTGCTGCGCCCCCGCCGCGAGAGCAAGGACTGACCGGCACCGCCGGGTGGGCCGCCGTCGGCGGGCCCACCCGGTCCGCGCCCGGTTCCCGTCCGGCAGGTGGATACCCCGCGGAATCCGCGAAGTTTGTCCGGCAAAGCACCGCGGCGACCGAAGGTGTTTGTTCGCCACAGCGCGATGACGTGCTTTTTGTTACGTTCCGTCTTCATAAAATCACTCCCCATACTCTTCGGAATCCGTTTTCATGGATCAGGTGACCCACACACCGGCTCCCTGCCTCACGACCGGCACCCCACCCGGCGACGCCACCCTGCGGTGGGTCGAGGAGTGCCTCGGCAAGGGCGCCGAAGTCCGGATGGTGCGGCCGCTCCCCGGCGGCACCGCCCACGCCAACCACGCCCTGCTCGTCGAAAGCCGCTCCGGCAGCCCCCACCGCCTCGTCCTGCGCCGCTGGACGCCCCGCGGCCCGGCGCCCGGGCGGCGCCGCCGCTACAGCGCCACCGAGTTCTCCCCCGAACGCGAGATCGCCGCGCTCGCCCTGCTCGCCGGCTGCGAGATCCCCACCCCCGCCCTCGTCGCCGCCGACCCCGCCGGCGCCTACTGCGACGTCCCCGCCCTGCTCGTCACCCGGCTCACCGGCCACCCGCCGCGCCCGTCGCCCGACGACCTGCCCGAATACCTCATCCAGCTGGCCGCCGCGCTGCTGCCGGTGCACGCCCTGAACGGGGCGTCCACCATGCCGCCGTACGTCCCCCACAACCGGCTCGACGTGCGGCTCCCGCCCAAGCACGCCCTGCGTCCCGGCCTGTGGGAACGCGCCCACGAAGTCGCCGCCCGCCCCGCCCCCGACTCACCCGTCCGCTTCATCCACCGCGACTACCACGCCGACAACACGCTCTGGTCCTACGGCAGGCTCACCGGCGTCGTCGACTGGTCCGACACCTCGTCCGGGCCCATCGCCGTCGACATCGCCCGCATGCGCCGCGGACTGGCCCTCCGCTACGGACCGCCGGTCGCCGACCGCTTCCTGTCCATCTTCGACCAGGTCTCCGGCGGCTACCCACACGACCCCTACTGGGACATCCGCACCCTCTTGGACCTGCTCCCCGAAGACGACAACCGCGCCCTGGACGAAGCCGAAGTCCCCCTCTACGAGGACTACCTGGCCCAGCTCCTGGCGCAGTGCTAAAGGGTTATGGCCTCGATGGGGAGGCTGGAGTCGGCGGGAAGCCGAAGGTCGGACGGGGCGGCGCCCGAGGTGACGAGCTCTGAGCCCAGCGCGGCCACCATCGCGCCGTTGTCGGTGCAGAGCTTCGGGCGGGGGACGCGCAGGCGGATGCCGGCGGCCTCGCAGCGGTCCGCCGCGAGGGCCCGCAGCCGCGAGTTCGCGGCGACGCCGCCGCCGATCAGGAGGTCGTGGACGCCGTTGTCCTTGCAGACCTTCAGCGCCTTCTGCGTCAGGACGTCCACGACGGCCTCCTGGAACGACGCCGCCACGTCCGAGACCGGGACCGGCTCGCCGGCGCGCTCCCTGGCCTCCACCCAGCGGGCCACCGCCGTCTTCAGGCCGGAGAACGAGAAGTCGTAGGTGCCGTCCTTGTACTTCCCGCGCGGGAACGCGATCGCGGCCGGGTCGCCGTCGCGGGCCATCCGGTCGATGATCGGGCCGCCGGGGAAGCCGAGGTCGAGGACGCGCGCGACCTTGTCGAACGCCTCGCCCGCCGCGTCGTCCACCGTGCTGCCGAGCGACCGGACGTCCGCCGCCACGTCCGGCACCAGCAGCAGCGACGAATGGCCGCCGGACACCAGCAGCGCCACGCACGGCTTCGGCAGCGGGCCGTGTTCGAGCTGGTCGACGCACACGTGAGCGGCCAGATGGTTGACGCCGTACAGCGGCTTGCCGAGCGACAGCGCGTACGCCTTGGCGGCGGCCACACCCACCATCAGCGCGCCCGGCAGGCCGGGGCCCGCCGTCACCGCGAACGCGTCCACGTCGGTGAACGCGACGCCGGCGTCCGCGAGCGCCCGCTCGACGGTCGGTGTCATCGCCTCCAGGTGCGCGCGCGACGCGACCTCCGGCACGACGCCGCCGAACCGGGCGTGCTGGTCGACGCTGGAGGCGATGGCGTCCGCGAGCAGCGTCTTGCCCCGGACGATGCCGACGCCGGTCTCGTCGCACGACGTCTCGATGCCGAGGACCAGCGGCTCGTCCCGAATCACTTTCTCTCCCTACTGAACCCCATGGGCGGACGGGTGCGGAGCTTGCGGCACATGACGATCGCGTCCACGTTCGAAGGCTGGTAGTAGCGCCTGCGGATACCGACCTTGTCGAAGCCGAACCGCTCGTAGAGCCGGCGGGCCCCGTCGTTGTCGGCGCGGACCTCCAGGAACACCGCCTCGCTGTTGCGGCGGACGGCCTCGTCCAGCAGCTCGGTGAGCAGCGCGGCCCCGACGCCGCTCCCCCGCTGGTCGGCGCGGACCCCGATGGTCTGCACGTCGGCCTGCCCACCGGCCGCGGCCAGGCCGGCGTAGCCGACGATGTCGCCGCCGGACGCCTCCGCGACGACATAGTGCCGCGTCCGCGGCTGGTCGGCGAGCTCGGCGTTGAGCATCTCCGCGCTCCACGCGTCCTCGGGGAACAGCGACTGCTCCAGCAGGTGGACGGCCGGCAGATCCGCGCCGGTCATCGTTCGCAGGACGACTCCGCTCACGCCCGCGTCACCCTCTTGCGCGGCCCCGGCTCCTTGGCGTCCGGTCTGCGCAGGTAGAGGGGCTCGGGCGGCAGGAGCTCCGGTCCCTTCATCCCGGCCAGGCGCGCGACGGCCAGCTCCGCCAGCGCACTGGCGGTCGGCAGCAGCGGCTCGTGCTCCGAACCGCCGAGGACGTCCGGGTAAAGGGCCGCGCCCTCACCGACGACGGGGAGCCCGGGGGGCGCCCCGTCCAGCACGTCGGACGGCGGCCCCACGGCAGGCCCGGTGGCCCGCGCGCCGCACGTGTCGTATCGCGCCCAGTAGACCTCTTTGCGGCGGGCGTCCGTGGCGACGGCGAACGGCTCGGCCCTGCCGGTCGCCCACGCGATGATGTCCAGCGTGCAGAAGCCGTGCACCGGGATGCTCAGCGCCTCCCCCATGGAGCGGGCGGTGACGAGCCCGACCCGAAGCCCCGTGTAGGGCCCCGGCCCCACTCCGACGGCGATCGCGCTCAGATCACCCGCCGCCGCCCCGGCCTCCGCCATCACCCCCGCGATGGACGGGGTGAGCAGCTCGGTGTGTCTGCGCCGGTCGACCGCCTCGGCCACGCCACGCGGGACGGCGCCTTCACCCGGTGTCCACTCGTACAGCGCCACGGTGATCGCGGCGGTCGCGGTATCGAAAGCCAAGACCAGCACGGGTTGAAAGCCTACAGGTCAGAGCCCGCCGCGGAACCGCCCGGCCGGGACGGGCGGCTCCGCCGGATCAGGACTGGTTGAGGGCCTGGATCACGGTCTTGGCCACTTCGACGGCTCCGTTCTTGGCGTCGTCCCAGGAGAGCGGGTCGCCGTCGTTGGAGCCGGAGTAGTGGATGGTGATGAGGACGTTGCCCGCGCGGACGTTGCCGATCGCCTCGCCGGCCCCCTGCCCGTCGTCGACGCTGTAGACGACGTAGGCGTCGTCGCCGACATCGTCGAGGCGGATCTTCTCCTTGAGCTCCTGGCCGGGCAGAAGGGCCTTGCCGGACTCGTCGGCGGAGCGTTCGGAGCCGAACTTGGCGCCGGCGGTGTCGGTGGCCGTCTGGCCGCCCTCGGCGGCGATCGCGCGGAGCTCGACGGTGAGCTGACGCTTGTTGTCGCCCGCGTAGGCACCCCAGACGCACTGGTTCTGCCGGTCGCTGCTCTGGTAGTTGTCGGCCTCGTTGCGCTCGGAGTCGGGCGCCAGCCGGTCGATGACGTCCTGGCCGATGATCGTGCAGGAGTCGGGGACGGCGGAGCGCTCGCCCTTCGACATCGGCGAGCTCTCGCTGGCGCCGCTGCCGACGACCTGGCCGCCGTCGTCGCCGCCGCTCGCGCCGACGCCGCTCAGGACGACGAACGCGGCGAGGACGCAGACGGCGATCGCGGCGCCGATGCCGCCGAAGACGACGGCCCAGCGCCTTCCGGTGCGGCGATCGCGCACGACGCGGTGGCTGCCGGTCCGGTATCCGCCGCCGGCGGACCGGTAGGAACCGCTGCCCGTCCGGTAGCCGCCCGTGTCGCTTCGGAATCCGCCGGTGTCGCTCCGGTACCCGCCGGTGTCCCGGCCGTACTGGCCGCTCCCGGTCTGGTACGGGCCGGTCTCCCTCTGGTAGGGACCGCTACCCGATCGGCCGGCGCCATAGCGGCCACCGGACTCGTAACCACCCGACTCGTAGGCACCGGACTGGTACGCGCCTGACTCGTACGCGCCGGACTGATACCTGCCGGACTCGTACCCGCCGGTTCCCGAGGAACCGCGGGGCTCCTGGCCCGGGTACGGCGCGTACTCGTCGCCACCCGCGCCGTATACACCGCCGTCCTGCCGGTAACCGCCGTCCTGGCCACCGTCCGAACCGCGGTAGCTGTCGCGGTGACTACCGCTGCGATGGCTACCACTCACCGGATCCCACTCCTGCTTGCGGAAATCAATAAGTCGTGAAGGTGAGGCTCGTTCCGGCAAAGAGTACGACATGCAGCCGTAAAGTGGACCACCCCAAGTTACAAAAAACGCAGAAGTTGTTCGGACCCAGTCATCTGGCGCCAAGTTCCAGGTCGGACCAGCGATGACCGATGCCGACGATCCTTACTTCACGTGCCTCGCCGGGCCCGTCCCCACGCGAAATGATCACATCCAGCCGGTCCTCGGCGAGCCCCTCCGCGAGCCCTTCCCCCCATTCCACGATCGTCACCGATTCGTCGAGGGACGCATCAAGATCGAGGTCGTCCAGCTCCGCGAAACCGCCGAGCCGGTAGGCGTCCACGTGCACCAGCGGCGGCCCGCCGGCCAGCGAGGGATGCACGCACGCGATCACGAACGTGGGCGAAGTGATCGGCCCGCGCACCTTCAGGCCCTCGCCGACGCCCTGCGCCAGCGTCGTCTTGCCCGCGCCCAGGTGCCCCGTCATCACGAGCAGGTCACCGGGACGGAGCACGCCGGCAAGACGTACGCCCAGCTCACGCATGTCCTCAGCCGTGGAAACAGTGAGCGAAATCACATTCACGCGGTGCGCTCCTTCTTGTACCTCGGCCGGACGCGCTCGACCAGCCGGCGCAGCCCGCCGGTGACCACGCCCGGGTACTCCAGCGGCAGCACGTGCCCGGCCTCCTCCACCTCGACCATCTCCGCGTCCGGCAGCGCGTCGGCGATGCGGCGGCCGTGTTCGGCGGGGGTCAGCCTGTCCTCCCCGCCGCAGAGCACCAGCGTCGGCACGTTGCCGAGGACCTCAAGGCAGGCGACCTTGTCGTGCGCCATCAGCTCCGGGTAGAACTCGGCGATCACATCGATGGGCGTCGCCCTGATCATCTGTTCCAGGAAGTCGACCACGGTGGGGCTCACGTGCTTGTCGGCGAACGCCATCTTCCGCGTCACGACGAACGCCAGGTCGGCGCCCAGCCCGCGGGCCCGTTCCACCAGCTCGGCGCGGCGGCCGAGGCCGCGCAGCGTCCGGGGGGCCAGCGGCCTCACGACCTTGGCCAGCACCAGCGGCAACCCCAGCGTCATCTCCGCCAGGTCACCGCAGGATGTGTTGATCAGCGCGACCCCGACGACCTGCCGGTCGAACAGCTCCGGATGCCGGTCCGCCAGCGCCATGATCGACATACCGCCCATCGAGTGCCCGACGAGGATGACGGGCCGGTCCGGGTGAACCGTCGCCTTCAGCACGGCGTGCAGGTCGTCGCCGGTCTGCTCGATCGTCGCGTGCGTGGGCTCGCTGCGTCCCGAACGGCCGTGGCTGCGCTGGTCCCAGAACACCATCCGCAGGGATCCCTGCAGGTCACGGCGCTGATAGTGCCAGGCGTCCTGGTTGAGGGTGTAGCCATGGCAGAACACGATGGTGAGGTCGGCGTCGTCCGGGCCGTCCACCTCGACGTGCAGGAGGAGGCCGTCGTCGGACTGCACGGTCAGCTCCCGGCCGCGCAGCTCGCCGAAGGGCTCGCCGGCGTCCGGATCCGGCCGCAGCCGTACCCGGCCGACGACGGCGTGCCGCACGCCGACGGCCGCGCCGACCCCTGCGCCCGCGACGGCACCGGCGACGCCGAGCCTGCGCCTGCTTCTGCTGTCCATACACGCGCCCCCTACAGCGCCCCTCCCGGGTACGCCCTCGGTACCCGGGACCCGATGCGGGTGACGATCTCATAGGAAATCGTTCCCAGTGCGTCCGCCCACTCCTGCGCGGTCGGCTCACCACGATCGCCCGGCCCGAACAGGACGATCTCGTCGCCCGCCGAGAGCCGGTCGTCGCCGAGGTCGATGACGAACTGGTCCATGCAGACCCGCCCGGCGATCGTCCGGCGCCGCCCGCCCGCGAGCACCTGCAGCAGGTTGGACCCGTGCCGGGGGATCCCGTCCCCGTACCCGGCGGGCACCACGGCGAGGGTCGTGTCCCGTTCGGTGTGGTACGTGTGACCGTATGACACTCCGCTGCCTGCCGGGACCCGCTTGACCAGCGCCGCGTCCGCCACGAGCGTCATCGCGGGACGCAGCCCGAACGTGCCGAGCGACGGCACCGGCGTCAGCCCATAGGCGGCGATCCCCGGCCGGACGAGGTCGAACCGGGCCTCGGGCGACGTCAGCGTGGCCGCCGAGTTCGACAGGTGCCGTACCTCGAACCGTGCCCCCGCCTTCTCCGCGTACCCGGCCATCTCGGTGAACGCGCCGATCTGCGCCGCCACCGACGGATGGCCCGGCTCGTCCGCGCAGGCGAAGTGGGACATGACCCCGGCCACCCGCACCTGCCCCGCCGACTCGGCCTTCAGCGCCGCGTCGACCAGCGCCTCCCAGTCCCGGCCCCGCACCCCGCCGCGGGACATGCCCGTGTCGGCTTTGAGGTGAATCCGTGCCGGGCGCCCCGCCCGCTCCGCCGCCCGCACGACCTCGTCGAGCAGCCACACCGCGCCCACGGTGAGGTCGACGTCCCTGGCGACGGCGGCCTCGTACGGCTCACCGGGCACCCCGAGACACACCAGCGTCCGGACGGTGAGACCCGCGTCCCGCAGCCGCAGCGCCTCGGCCAGCTTCGCGACGCCCAGCCACGAGGCTCCGCCGGCGAGCGCGGCGCGGGCCGCCTCGACCAGCCCGTGCCCGTACGCCTCGGCCTTCACCATGGCCATGACCTCGGCGCCCCCCGCGCGCTCACGCAGCAGCCCGATGTTGTCGCCAATGGCACCGAGATCGATTCGCGCCTCCGCCGGAACCCTCATGGTCACCAGTCTGCCGTGTTTATTTGCAGTGCGATCGCTGCATCGCTCCGAACTCGCCTTGGCGGCTCGCTGCGCGATCAGGTTTCTCGCACGCTCGAAACCTGCCTTCGGACGCGATCGCGGCGGTCCAGGTTGTCGCGGGGTTGCGGCGGTGGCCGAGGTCGGCGGTCCGTACGCACGATCGCGACGGCCGGAAAGCGTAAGGGCAGTGGTCAATTCCGGCGAAGCCGTTCGCCGAGAGGTCTCTAGGACTCGACGCCCTGGTTGAGGTTGCGGAAGGCCACGGGGAGGGCGGTGATCACGTCGTGGGCGCTGATGGGGGAATCGGGGCCGGGGTCGGGGGCGGCGGCGAGGCGGGCGGCGAGGCCGTGGAGGTAGGCGCCGGCGGCGGCGGCGTCGATGGCGGGCATTCCGCCGGCGAGGAGGGCGCCGATGAGGCCGGACAGGACGTCGCCCGTGCCGGCGGTGGCCAGGCGCGGGGTACCGGTCGGGTTGACTCGGACGGGACGGTCCTGCTCGGCGACCAGGGTCGTGGAGCCCTTGAGCAGGACGGTGGCGGACAGTTCGGCGGCGGCGCGGCGGACGTGTTCGAGGCGCCTGGCTTCGATGTCCTCGCGGCGGGCGCCGATGAGGCGCGACAGCTCACCTGCGTGGGGCGTGAGGACGGTCGGGGCGGCGCGGCGCAGCAGGTCGCGGCGGCGGGACAGGACGGTGAGGCCGTCGGCGTCCACGAGCGCGGGCAGCTCGGTGGTGAGGACGGCCTCCAGGAGCGACTCGCCGGCGTCGCCGGTGCCGAGGCCGGGGCCGACGACCCACGCCTGGACACGGCCGACGCGGTCGAGGATCGCGGGACCGCCGGAGCCCGGCTCGATGACCGTGGTGACGGCCTCGGGCCAGCGGTGCCGGACGAGTTCGACCGGGTGGGCGACGGAGGCGAAGCGGACCATGCCGGCGCCGCCGCGGACGGCGCCGCCCGTGGTGAGGACGGCGGCTCCGGTGAACTCGTCGCCGCCGGCGAGGACGCCGACGACGCCGCGGCGGTACTTGTCGGACTCGGAGCCGGGCTCGGGCGGCTGGACGTCGTCCGGGCGGGCGGCGACGACGTCGGGGTCGGGGAGGTCGGGGCCGAGTCCGATGTCGACCAGTTCGACCACACCGCAGTGGGACGCGCCCGGGTCGATCAGGAGGCCCGGCTTGTGCGTCCCGAAGGTGACGGTCACGTCGGCGTGGACGGCGGCTCCGTCGACGCGGCCGGTGCTCGCGTCCACGCCGCTCGGGACGTCGCAGGCGACGACGAGGCCGGTCGACGCGGAGGCCAGCGCGGCGTACCGGGCGTGGGGTTCGCGGAGGCCGCCCGTCCCGCCGATTCCGGTCAGCCCGTCGATGATCAGGTCGGCGTCGTCGATGGCGGCGGCCTCGCCGCCGGGCAGGACGCGGCCGCCGGCGGCGCGCAGGGCCGCGAGACCGCCGGGGTGGATCTTGGAGCCGGCCTGGACGACCTGCACGCGGGAGCCGCGCCGGGCGAGGCGGGCCCCGGCGTAGAGGGCGTCGCCGCCGTTGTCGCCGCCGCCGACGAGCAGGACGACGCGTGCCCCGTACACGGCGGGCAGGAGCCGGGTGCAGACGGACGCGAGGCCGGCGGCGGCGCGCTGCATCAGGGCACCGGCGGGGAGCCGGGCCATCAGGGCCTGCTCGGCCGTCCGTACCTTGCCGACCTCGTGCGCGTACCTCATCCGCGGCTCCCCAAGTCGATCACACACGTAGCGTGCCACGCGGAGGCTCTCCGCAATCCCGCTTCCCCGTTCTCGCAGGGTGACGGACCCGCGCGAGTGGCATTTGTACGTTGCACTGCAAGTTTCGGTGTCATGTGCGGGAGAGAACCATCGGCCGTAGAATCTTCCTCATCCGGTCCGATGTATTCGCACTGCGGCACTCCGGTGCGGCAGAATGCGCCCAGATCAGTCCGCCGGGACTGGAGAGGCCCGATCAATGAGCACTTCCCGAGGTCCCTCCGTCCGGCAACGGCGGCTGGCGGCCGAACTTCGGAGACTGCGCGAGCGGAAGGGGCTCACGGGAGACGAGGTCGCCGATCGGCTGACCTGGTCGACCGCCAAGGTCAGCCGGATCGAGAACGCGCGGACCGGCGCGAAGATCAGCGACGTGCGACGTCTCCTCGACCTGTACGAGATCGACGATGCCCGCCGCGACGACCTCGTCTCCCTGGCGCACGACGCCGCCCAACGGGGATGGTGGGAGGAATACCGCGACCTGCCGAGCGAACTCGCCGACTTCATCGCGCTGGAGTCCGAGGCCACGGCCGTCAGGGAATGGGGCAGCACCGTCTTCCCCGGCCTGCTGCAGACCGAGAGTTACGCGCGGCACGTGATCGGTGGCTGGAGCGACCTCGCGACCCTGCCGCCACAGGAACTCGAACGCCGGCTGGACGTGCGAATGCGGCGGCGGGACCTGTTGCACCGGGCCCATCCGCTGGAACTGTCGGTCGTTCTCGACGAGGCGGTTCTCAAGCGCCGGATCGGGGACCAGAAGGTGATGCGCGAGCAGCTTGAACATCTGTGCCGGATGACCGAGCTTCCGCATGTGAAGGTACAGATCCTGCCTTTGGACGTGACACACTCGGTGTTGGCGGAGTCGTTTATCCTGCTGGAATTCTCACCGGTGCACGACATCGTTTTCCCTGATATCGTGCACACCGAATCCCTGACAATCAGCCACTTTGCGGATGAGACTGTTACGTATATGTACAGGCTCGCCTATACAAGCTTGGCCACTCAGGCCTTGGACGCCTCCGAATCACGGCGACGCATCACCGAGGCCAGAGACGCCTGGTGAGGCCCGCAAAGGGGCTCAATCCTTGTGAAAGGCACCGAGTGTCCCCTTTCGCCACTCCTGCTCCGCAATGGAGGAGAAGCGCCCACTGCGGGGCGAGTAACACGTGCGTCGAAGTCGCCACACTGGACGGTTCGTCCCATTCCATTGGGGCGCGTGACGCCAAGCACGGCACGCAGAGCCCGGTCCTGTCGTTCTCCCAGGGAGAGTGGCAGGAGTTCGTCGGACGAGCCAAGAAGGGCGAATTCGATTTGCGCCGATGAGACGCGGCCAGAGCCCGGCCGCCGCCCGCTGAGGGCACGGTAGGGCGCCGCGGTGGACGAGCCGGGTCCACGCCGGACTCGGCTCGTTGCTCCCCCAGCCGAAACTCTGCTTCTACCTCGTCACTCCTGTCACCCGCGCACCGTACTGACCGCAGGTGATCAGGAGTTTTTTGCGATCTTGTTACCTTGTGTCTGGCACCGGCAGCGCGGCCGAGAGCAATGCAACTTTCAAGGCAGGAGCCGGCATGAGTTTGGTCCATGGGACACTGCCCGCCCGATGGAGAAGGAGCTCCCGATGCGCCAGCAACGGCTGCGTCGAGGTCGCACGACTGGACGACGAGGCGATATCCGTGCGGGACACCGAGGACACCGCCACTCGCCTCGCGTTCGGCCTCGATGAATGGCGCAGGTTCACCGAGCACATCAGGGCGGGCCGTTTCGACCGCCCCTGAAAGCGTCTCTGCAAGTTTCACTTCGACTGAGAATTCCAGCTCAATCGGAGAATTGCACGCAGTGTCGATAAATGCGTTCGGCCGCGGTTGGCGCTGAACATTTTCACGTCGGTCGCGGTGCTGCCGGGCTATTTTGTCTTCGTGATCGTACCGGCCCGGTTTCAGGCCACGCGGACGCCCTTCGGAACGCGGTAAAGGGGCGTGCGCAGCCGGGTGGCCGTCAGGCAGATAGCACCGGCGGCGAGAAACAGGTCGAACAGCAGCCCGTACTGCCAGACGGAACCGCCCTCGCCCCGGTCGGATCCGTGGTGGCCGCCGTCCCCTTCGCGGATGTCGCGCACCTCGCGGCTGAGCCCGCCGAGCGGATCGTTCGACGGCGACCGCATGTACCTCACGTCGCCGGCGATGATCTCGCGCTCGGGCAGCCTCGGCGCCGCGTCGGCCAGGACGACCACGGGGTTGGGCGCGAGCAGCCACCAGACGCGCTCGGTGTGCTCGATCGTCTCCCCGTGGACGCCGTACGCGGACTCCACCCGGCGGTGCTCCGCGGTGACCGGAACCGCGATCATGAACAGCAGCGGCGTGCCCGCCAGCAGCCCGAAGACCGTCAGGTACGACATCAGCACCGAGGTGATGCTCCGCGCCAGCAGCGCCGACCACGCCTGCGACACCGCGCAGACCACGCCGATGAGCAGGGCCATGACGGTGAGGACGACCAGGGCGCGCCCCACGCCGACCGCGCCCTCGGCCACCGGCCACAGCACGCACGGCAGCGTCAGCAGCAGCGTGACCAGGCCCGTCCCCCACGCGGCGGCGAGCTTGCCGAGCGCGATCTCCCAGGGCGTGAGCCGGGTGACCTGCAGCGTGGCGAGCGTCCCGCGCTCCCGGTCCCCGTTGATCGACTGGCCGCTGAGCGCGGGGGTGATCAGCAGCGTCAGCACGAGCACGCCGAACAGGACGCTGCCGAACATCGGAACGCCCGGCTCGCCGAACTCCCTCGACGTGTCATCGGCCTCCAGCGCCAGCCGCAGCAGCAGCCCGAGCCCGTTGACGGTGACGAACCAGATGGCCAGCAGCGTCTTCCAGCGGCCCGTCCGCAGCCGGGTCCTGATCTCCTGCCGTGCCACCAGGCCGATTCCGCGCGCGGTCATGGCGGGTTCACCTCCGGTTGCCGGTCATCGCCAGGTAGGCCGATTCGAGTGCGCTGCCCGCGGGTGCCAGGCCGGTGACGGGCACGTCCGCGGCGACCAGGTCGGCCAGCAGCCCGGCCGCCTCGGTCTCGGTGAGCGGGCCGACCTCGGCGCCGCCCGGCAGGTCGCTGAGGGGTTCCAGGTCCGTCCGCCCGCCGAGGGTCCGGGTCAGCGCGTCGGCGAGCAGGCCCGGGGCGAGCGAGCGGATCCGCCAGCGGACGCGGGCCGCCATGCCGGCGAGGTCCGCCATGGCGTGGTCCCCCGCCGTCCGGCCGTGGTCGACCAGGACGACCCGGTCGGCGATCTCCTCCAGCTCGCTGAGGATGTGGCTCGACACCAGCACCGCGACCCCGTCCGCCGCTAGCGACCGCAGCAGGTCGCGCAGCTCGATGCGCGAGCGCGGGTCGAGGCCGGACGCGGGCTCGTCCAGCAGCAGGACCCGGGGCTGGTGCACGAGGGCGCGCGCCAGCCCGAGCCGCTGCTTCTGCCCGCGCGACAGGGCGTGGACGGGCTGCCCGAGGCGGTCGTCCAAGTGGACGAGGCTGAGCAGCGCCCTGAGCCGCCGGAGACGCTCCGCCTTCGGCAGCCCGTAGGCGTCGGCGAAGAACGCCAGATACTCGTCCACGGTGAGCTGGTCGTACACGCCGAACGTGTCCGGCATCCAGCCGAGCGCGTCGCGGGCCCTGCCGGGCTCGGTGAGCGCGTCATGCCCCGCGATCCGCACGGTGCCCCGGTCGGGCGCCAGCAGCGTCGCGAGGATGAGCAGAAGCGTCGTCTTGCCCGCGCCGTTCGGCCCGACAAGCGCCGTGACCTGCCCGTACGGGACGGTGAGGTCGAGGCCGCGCAGGGCCTGCACGGGCCCGAAGTCCCGCACCACCCCGCGTGCCTCGATCCCGAGATCGTCGTGTCCTGACACCCGTCACCTCCCGACGCGGGGCCGATCCCGATTTTCTTGGGACGCGCCCCACCGCCGGGAGGTTCCGGGACGACCCGGACGACGCAGGTGAAGCCGGGCGGCTACTCGACCGTCACGGACTTGGCGAGGTTGCGGGGCTGGTCGACGTCATGGCCCTTCGCGGTGGCCAGTTCGCACGCGAACACCTGCAGCGGGACGGTCGTGACCAGCGGCTGGAGCAGCGTCGGAACGGCGGGCACGCTGATCAGCGTGTCGGCGTACGGCTTGACCGACTCGTCGCCCTCCTCCGCGATCACGATGGTGCGGGCGCCCCGCGCCCGGATCTCCTGGATGTTCGACACGATCTTGTCGTGCAGGACCTCCCGCGCGCGCGGCGGCACGACGACCACCACCGGCAGGCCCTCCTCGATGAGCGCGATCGGGCCGTGCTTCAGTTCCCCGGCGGCGAAGCCCTCGGCGTGCATGTACGCGAGTTCCTTCAGCTTCAGCGCGCCTTCGAGCGCGACGGGGAAGCCCACGTGCCGGCCGAGGAACAGCACGCAATGCTCGTCCGACAGCGACCGGGCCAGCTCGCGGACCGGCCCCATCGTCTCCAGGACCTTCTCCACCTTCTCCGGCATCCGCTCCAGGAGCTGCACCATGGCGAACACCTCGTCCCCCCACTTGGTGCCGCGCACCTGCGCGATGTAGAGCGCGATGAGGTAGACGGCGACGAGCTGGGTGAGGAACGCCTTCGTCGACGCGACCGCGATCTCCGGCCCGGCGTGCGTGTACAGGACGCCGTCGCATTCGCGCGGCAGCGTCGAGCCGTTGACGTTGCAGATGCCGAGGAGCTTGGCCTTCTGCTCCCGCGCGTGCCGGACGGCCATCAGCGCGTCCATCGTCTCCCCCGACTGGGAGATCGCGATGACCAGCGTCGTCGGGGACAGGATCGGGTCCCGGTAGCGGAACTCGCTGGCGAGCTCCACCTCGCAGGGCAGCCCCGCCCAGTGCTCGATCGCGTACTTGGCGATGAGCCCGGCGTGGTAGGACGTCCCGCACGCCACGATGATGATCTTGTCGACCTCGCGCAGCTCCCGGTCGGGGATGCGCATCTCGTCCAGGTGGAGCCGGCCGTCGGTGCCGATCCGGCCGAGCAGGGTGTCCGCGACGGCCCGCGGCTGCTCGGCGATCTCCTTGAGCATGAAGTAGTCGTAGCCGCCCTTTTCCGCGGCCGACACGTCCCAGTCGACGTGGTACTCCTTCACCTCGGCGGGACGTCCTTCGAAGTCGGTGACGGTCACCCCGCCGGCGCGCAGCTCGACGACCTGGTCCTGGCCGAGCTCGATCGCGTCCCGGGTGTGCGCGATGAACGCCGCGACGTCGCTGGCGAGGAAGTTCTCACCGTCGCCGACCCCGACGACCAGCGGGGAGTTCCGGCGGGCGCCCACCACGAGGTCGGCGTCGCCGGTGTGCACCGCGACGAGCGTGAACGCGCCCTCCAGCCGGCGGCAGACGCGGCGCATCGCCTCGGCGAGGTCGCCGCCCGCCTTCAGCTCGTCCTCCAGCAGGTGCGCGACCGCCTCGGTGTCGGTGTCGGAGACGAGCCCGTGCCCGGCCTCCTGCAGCTCCGCCCGCAGCTCGGCGAAGTTCTCGATGATCCCGTTGTGGATCACCGCGACGGACCCGGTGCAGTCGACGTGCGGATGCGCGTTCCGGTCGTTCGGCGCGCCATGCGTCGCCCACCGCGTGTGCCCCATGCCGAGTGTCCCGGCGGGCGGCGGCTCCTCCTCCAGGGCGCCCCGGAGGTTCACGAGCTTGCCCGCGCGCTTGGCCGTCGCCAGCTTCCCGTCGGCCAGCACGGCCACCCCGGCCGAGTCGTAGCCGCGGTACTCCAGCCGCGCCAACCCCTCCACGACCACGTCCAACGCCGGCCGGCCGCCTACGTACCCCACGATTCCGCACATGGCGGCAACTCTATTCGGTGTCCTCCCCAGGACCTACCTACAAGGGGCCGTAGACGATGGCACAGCCCGCACGCCCGAGGGGGACCGAGGAAGCGAACCACTTACCGATCATGGTTCGGTCATGTAAGGTTTCGGTCATGCGCACGGCGTACAAGGTACGGGTCTACCCCACTCCGGATCAGGCTGCAGCCCTGAACCGCACCTTCGGCTGTGTGCGCCTAGTGTGGAACAGGGTGCTGGCCTGGCGGCATGGCCGCTACCACACAGAAGGTGTTTCCACGTCCTACCCTGAGTCCGATCGGTATCTGACCGACCTCAAACGCGATCCCGGGCTGACATTCCTGACGGAAGTGTCGTCCGTGCCATTGCAGCAGGGGCTGCGGCATCAACACACCGCGTTCGTCAACTTCTACGCTGGGCGCGCTCGCTACCCCCGCTACAAGTCACGGCATGGTCGCCAGTCGGCGACCTACACCCGCTCGGCGTTCCGCTGGAGGGAGGGGCGGCTGTATCTGGCCAAGATGCTGGACGCTCCCTTGGAATTCGTATGGTCATGGCCCGATGTGGACCCGGCCACCCTCGCTCCGACCACAGTGACGATCTCCCGCAACCCCGACGGCCGCTTCTACGCCAGCTTCGCTATAGAGACCGACTCAGAACCCGAAGCGTTCCCGAGGACCGGCAGCGCCGTCGGGGTCGATCTCGGAGTAAGGGAGTTCGCGGTCCTGTCGACCGGCCAGAAGATCGCCAACCCACGCCCGCTGGCCAAGCGGGAACGCAATCTTGCCCGTTACCAACGGCGCATGGCCCGTAAGCAGCACGGATCGGCGAACCGCGCCAAGGCCAAAACCAAGGTCGCCCGTGCCCACAGCAAGGTTCGTGATACCCGCAAGGACTTCCTGCACCGCACCTCAGCACAGATCGTCCGCGACCACGACGTGATCGTGGTTGAGGACCTCAACGTGCGGGGGATGGTCCAGAATCGCACGCTGGCCAAGTGCATCTCCGACTGCGGATGGGGCGAGTTCCGCCGCCAGCTCACTTACAAGAGTCAACGGGCCGGCCGGACTCTGATCGTGATCGATCGCTGGTATCCGTCCTCCAAGACATGCTCGGCGTGCGGATTCCTGCTCGCCGAGCTCTCTCGCGAAACCCGGACGTGGCGATGCCCGTCCTGCGGCACCCGGCACGACCGGGATGTCAACGCCGCGAAGAACATCCTGGCGGCTGGTCAAGCCGTGTCGGCCTGTGGAGCTGATGTGAGACCGCGAGGGACCCCCCTTCGGCCATCGGCCGCGAAGCAGGAAACCTCACCCGTGAGGGGGAGAATCCCCCTCTTATGAGGGGGAGGAAGTCAATGTTTCAGTCATGACGAGCGGCGGATGGGACAGCGTGCCGAGCCCCTACGTGGAACTCTCCCGTGAAGCCTGGCGCGGCCTGCGCGAGAACACGCCCCTGCCGCTCACGCCCGGTGAGTTGGAGGCACTGCGCGGGCTCAAGGACCCGATCGACATCACCGAGGTCGAGGAGGTCTACCTTCCGCTGTCCCGGCTGCTGAACCTGTTCTTCCTGTCGGACGGGCGCCTGCGCGACACCGTCAGCGGCTTCGTCGGCGGCGAGGTGCAGCCCACCCCGTTCATCATCGGGATCGCGGGCAGCGTCGCGGTCGGCAAGTCCACCACGTCCCGGCTGCTGCGCACGCTGCTCGCCCGCTGGCCCGAGCATCCGACGGTGGAGCTGGTCACCACCGACAGCTTCCTGTACCCGAACGCGATCCTCTCCGAGCGCGGCATCATGGACCGCAAGGGCTTCCCCGAGTCCTACGACCGCCGCTCCCTCGTCCGGTTCGTCTCCGCCATCAAGTCGGGCGCGGACGAGCACGCGATCCCGGTGTACTCGCATCTGGAGTACGACGTCGTCCCGGGTGCGACGCAGACCGTCCGGCGTCCCGACATCCTGATCGTCGAGGGCCTGAACGTCCTGCAGGCGCCGCCCGCCGGCAGCCTCGGCGTGTCCGACTTCTTCGACTTCTCCATCTACGTGGACGCCCGCGTCGAGGACATCCGGCAGTGGTACATCGACCGGCTGTTCGCGCTGCGCCGCACCGCGTTCACCGACCCGCGCTCGTACTTCCACAAGTACGCGCACGAACTGGACGAGGACGAGACCGCCGCGTTCGCGCAGCGCGTCTGGCGGGACGTCAACGAGATCAACCTCGTCTCCAACATCCTGCCGACCCGCGCCCGCGCCACCCTCGTCCTGCACAAGGACAGGGAGCACTCCGTCCAGCGAGTCCGCCTGCGGCGCATCTGAGCCCGGCGACTCGCGGCGAGCCGGTGCCGTCCGGTTCGTATGACCCCCGGCATGCCGCGAGTGAGCGGGGTCAGTAGCGGTTCCAGGGGCCGGTGATCGCGAACGTCGTGCCCGGATCGTAGACGTTCACGTACATCGTCCGGCCGCCTCCGCAGAACGTGACGCCCGCGAACTCGCCCCACTCGGGCTCGGCGTCCGTCCCGATGTTCTGCCGGTTCCGGGCCATGGCGTACACCTCGCGGCGGCGGGTCACCCCGTACACGTGCTGCGCGCCGCCGCCGTCCTCGCACACCATCAGCCCGCCGTGCGGCGCGAGGCAGATGTTGTCGGGCGACTCGCCCGGCATCTGCACGTCGGTGTCCGGGCCGAACACGATCACGAGGGTCAGCCGCCGGCTCCGCGGCTCGTACGACCACACCTGCCCGAAGTGATCGGCGCCCGACCCCTCGTCCTTACGCGCGAAGCTCGTCACGAAGTAGACGCGGTCGCCGCCCCAGTAGCAGCCCTCCAGCTTCTGCGCGTGCGTGACGCCGCCGCGCCCGAAGTCCTGCAACCGGATCGGGGTCTCCTTCGCGAGCGGGTCGGGCACCCGCTCCCATCCGACGTGGTGGAACACGGTGCCGGGCTCCTGCACCACCGACAGGTCCGGGACGCCGGGGACGCGCATCGCCTCCAGCCGCCCGCCGGCCCGCAGGCTCCCGAACCCGCCGCGAGGGCTCCTCGGCCGGAACCGGTAGAACAGCCCGAACGGGCTGTCGAACGCGTCCTCGGTCTCGTACACGGTCCCGTCGCGCGGGTCGACGGCGATCGCCTCGTGCTGGAACCGCCCCATCGCGGTCAGCGGCTCGGGAACGGTGCGGCCCTGCCGGTACGGGTCGACCTCGAAGATGAACCCGTGGTCCTTGGTGAAGTCCCCGGTGCCCGCCTTGTCCTCGTTCTCCTCGCAGGTCAGCCAGGTGCGCCATGGGGTCGGGCCGCCCGCGCAGTTCACCGCCGTCCCCGCGATCGCGACCCGCTCGGTGTGCACCCGCCCGCCGTGGCCGACCTCCAGCGCGGTGCAGCCGCCGAGGGCCCCCGGGTCGTAGGTGACGCCCTTGACCGGCGGCACCCGGTGCTCGGCGTCCGGGCGGTTCTCATGGTTGCGGACGAGCCAGGTGCGTCCCCTCGCGGGGAAGGCGGCCATGCCGTCGAAGTTGCTCGGCACCGTCCCCTCCCCCGAACGCAGCGGCTCCCCCTCGCGGGACAGGACGGTGTATCGGAACCCGCGCGGCAGGTCCAGCACACCCTTCGGGTCGGGCACCAGCGGCCCGTACCCCTCACGGCCGCCGATCGGCGCGGCGGCCGCGTCACCGGCGAACAGTTCCTCGACGGCGCCGGTGAAGGCGATCCCCACCCCCACCGCACCCGTCCCGGCCAGGACCCGGCGGCGCGAGACTGACATGAGCACACTCCCTGGTGGACGATCAAAGACCTTCCACGGCCGTTGTAACACGCGTCACAGCACAGGCATATGGCAGACCTGCACAGTCCCCCCGAACCCGGAGCGCCCCGGCCGCGTCCGTGGATCGACACAGATTCCGGTCATGAGACCGGGCCCGATCGCTGTGATTCCACGTCGACGAGGTGGGCGACGACCGTGTCGGTCATGGCGGCGAGGGCGTCCACCTGCTCGGGGGTCAGCAGGTCGATGAGGTGGCGCCGCACGGACGCCACGTGACGAGGTGCGGCCTCCTCGATCGTCCGGCGGCCCTCGCCGGTGAGGACGATGACCGCGGCGCGGCCGTCGGCGGGACTGGTGTCGCGGGCGACCAGCCCGCGCCGCTGCATCCGGGTCACTTGGTGCGACAGGCGGCTCGGCGACCAGCGCATGTGCGCGGCGAGGTCGGTCAGCCGCATCCGGGCGCCGGGCGTCTCGGAGAGGTTCGACAGCACGTCGTAGTCGGCCTCCGACAGGCCCGAGTCGGCCGCCAGGTCGCCGGCGAGCTGCCGGTCGAGCAGCAGGGACAGGCGCCGGTAGCCGCGCCAGGCGCGGTCTTCGGCGGGGGTGAGCCAGCGCGGTTCGTCCATGGCGCCATCTTATTTGACATGTCATGTACCGCCTCCGTATTTTTCTTGACATGTCAAATAAGTGGCGGCGGCTGGGCGGCCTGTACGCCGGGCTCGTCCTCTTCGGCGTAAGCATCGGGCTGATGGTCCGCGCCGGACTGGGACTCGACCCGTGGGACGTCCTCCACCAGGGCCTCGCCGGACGGACCGGCCTGCCGCTCGGCTGGATCGTCAACCTCACCGCCGTCCTGGTGCTGCTGCTGTGGTTCCCGCTGCGCCAGCCGCCCGGGCTCGGGACGGTCAGCAACGTGATCGTCGTGGGCCTCGCCGTCGACGCGACCCTGGCGGCCGTCGCCGAACCGCACCATCTCGGCTGGCGGGTCGCGTTCCTCGTGACCGCCATCGTCGGCAACGGCGCGGCGACGGGCCTGTACATCGGCGCGGGCCTCGGTCCCGGGCCGCGGGACGGGCTCATGACCGGCCTCGCCGCACGCGGCCACTCGATCCGGGTCATGCGCACCGCGATCGAGGCCACCGTCCTGGTGCTCGGCTGGCTGCTCGGCGGCACCGTCGGAATCGGGACCGTCCTCTACGCAGTGAGCATCGGACCCCTCGCCCAGTTCTTCATCGCCAAACTGGAGGTACGACCATGCGCTACGGCCTGAACATCTCCACCTCGGCCGCCCCCGGCGCCGACCCGGCCGCCGACGCCCGCAAAGCCGAGGAACTCGGCTTCGACTTCGTGTCCGCCTCGGATCACCCCTGCACCGCGCACCCGACCATGGAGACCTGGACGATGCTGTCGTGGATCGCCGCGGCGACGTCCAGGATCGGCGTGGCCACCCGCGTCCTGGGCGTCCCCTACCGCAACCCCGCCATGGTCGCGAAGATGGCCGAGACGCTCGACCGGCTGTCCGGCGGGCGGCTGGTGCTCGGGCTCGGCGGCGGATACTCCGACGACGAGTTCCGCGCCTTCGGCATGCGCGTCCCCACCCCGCGGGACAAGATCGACGGTCTTGAGGACGCCGTCCGCATCGCCCGCGGCCTGTGGTCCGAACCGGCCTTCACCTTCCGGGGCCGGCTGCACCACACCGACGCGGCCGACCTGGAGCCCAAACCCGGGCGCCGCATCCCGATCTGGCTCGGCACCTTCGGGCCGAGGGCGCTCGACCTCACCGGACGGCTGGCCGACGGGTGGATCCCGTCCCTCGGCTTCGCCCCGCCCGACAAGGCCAGGGCCATGCGAGAGCGCGTCCTGGCCGCCGCCGAAGCCGCCGGCCGGGACCCCGCCGACATCACCTGCGCCTACAACGTCGGCGTCCGCGTCGGCGAGCACGCCGGCGACGAGCCCGGCACGGTGAGCGGCCCACCCGACGCCGTCGTCGAGAAGCTCCTCGGCTTCGCCGCCATGGGCTTCACCACGTTCAACTTCATGCCCACCGGTCCCGGGCCCGGCGAGCAGGCCGAGCGGCTCGCCCAAGAGGTCCTCCCCGAACTCCGCAAGGAGACGACGGCCCCGACCGCGTGACCTCCCACGCCCGCGCCGGCGTCAGTCGGCGCTGGCGACGGGGAGGGTGCGGAGGCGGAAGGTCGCCAGGAGCGTCGCGGCGACGGCGACCAGGGCCAGCAGCGTGACGGCCAGGGGCAGGCCGACCGTCGACGTCACCGGCGACGCGTCCGTGAGGGCGTCGGTGAGCGACAAGGACCACTGCTGGACGGACGCCGACTTGGCGCCCGGCGCGAAGCTGCCGAGGAGGGTCTCCCAGACCAGTGCGTACAGCAGACCGATCGTGACGGCGTTGCGGCTCATGACGCCGAGGGCGACGAACACCGCGCTGTAGGTGACGCCGCCGGCCAGGACGCCGATCGCGAAAGCGGGCGTCACCTGCGCGGTCGTGCCGATCAGGACGAGACCCGCCAGCAGCGTCGGGACGACCGCGAACACCGTCACCAGGACGATCGCGACGACCAGCTTGGTCAGCACGACCACCTCGCGCGGGATCGGCTTCGTCAGCACGTACATGATCTGGCCGTCGTCGATCTCCGGCCCGATCACGCCCGTCCCGGCGATCAGCGCGAGCAGGGGCAGCAGGGTCGCGAGCCCGAAGTTCTGCAGGACGTGCGCCGAGAGGTCCAGGTCGTTGTTGCCGGTCGCGCGCAGGATGACCGACAGGACCAGCAGGAGCACCGGCAGGCCCAGCAGGAGCAGCGCCCGCTTGCGGCCGAGCATCGCCCGGAACGTGATCACCGCGATGGTCGGGTTCATCGTGCCACCAGGTAGGAGAAGACGCTTTCGAGGGACTCGTCCGCCGGGGAGACCTCCCAGAGGCGCACGTCCGCGTCGCGGGAGACCTGCGGGAGCAGCCAGGTGAAACGCTGGAAGTCGACGGCCTCGATCTGCAGGCCCTTGTCGGTGAGCTGCACGCTGCGGGCCGAGCCGTCCGCGATGATGGCGGCGGCGAGCCGGCGGTCGTCGGACGAGCGGACGAGGAATATGTGCGGCCGGTCGGTCATCAGCCGGCGGATCTTGCGGAAGTCGCCGGACGCGGCGTGCCGGCCGGCGACGATCACCTCGATGTGGCTGGCGAGCCGCTCCACCTCCTCCAGGATGTGGGAGGAGAACAGGATGGTGCGGCCCTCGTCGGCCATCCGGCGGATGAGGTCCATCAGCTGGAGCCGCTGCCGCGGGTCCATGCCGTTGAACGGCTCGTCCAGCAGCAGGACGGGCGGGTCGTGCACCAGGGCGGACGCCATCTTGATGCGCTGCTTCATGCCCTTGGAGTAGTTGCCGATCTGGCGTCCGGCGGCGTAGTCCATCTCCACCAGGCCGATCGCGCGGCGGGCGGCGGCGGACGGGTCGGGCAGCTTGTGCAGCTTCGCCATCGCGAGGATGAACTGCTCGCCGGTGAGGAAGTCGTAGGCGGCCTCCCGCTCCGGGACGAGGCCCAGGCTGCGGTAGACGCCCGGGTTCTGCCAGATCGGCGTCCCGTCCAGCGTGACGGTGCCGGACGACGCCGCGAGGAACCCGCCCATCATGTGGATGAGCGTCGACTTGCCCGCGCCGTTCGGGCCGAGGAGCCCGGTGACGCCCGGCCCGACCTTCATCGAGACGCCGTTGACGGCGACGACGTTGCCGTACCAGCGAGACACGTTCTCCAGAACCAGCTCACTCGGACGCCGCGCCACACCCCCCGGCTCGCTCCGCTCCATCGGATGCCCTGTGGGGGGACGACCCCCCACACCCCCCGGCTCGCTCCGCTCCATCGGATGCCCTGTGGGGGGACGACCCCCCACACCCCCCGGCTCGCTCCGCTCGTTCATGAGAGGCCCGCCTTCCGGAAACGGCGGTACAGGACCGCGATCGAGCCGGCGACGATGACGGCGCACAGCGCCAGCGCGACGACGCCGCCGGTGACGCCGGGCGCGATGCCGGGCGAGGACGACTCGGCGCCGAGCAACCTGACCTGGACGATGTCCACCAGGTTGAACGGGGCCGCCAGCCCGATCCAGCCCTGGAGGGTGAAGTTGGTCCGCGCCTCGGCGATCCCCTGGACGATGCCGACGAACGCGGTGCTGAGCATGTAGACGGCGATGACCGCGGCGACGCCGAAGCCGCGCCGCGGGGTGAACGCCGCGACCACCATCCCGATCGCCGACAGGACGAGCGCGTACAGCACGCAGCCGACCAGGGCGCCGAGGTACTCCAGGAGCTGCTGCCCCGAATCGGGCGCCTTGGCGACGAGACCGCCGACGTACAGGAGGGTGACGGGCGCCGCCATCAGAGCGAACAGCGCGGTCGCCATCGCGGCGCCCTTCGCCAGGACGAAGTCGAGGTGCCCGACGGGTCGCGAGAAGTACAGCGGGATGACGTGGAAGCGCACCTCCCGCGAGGCCAGCACCGGCGCCTGCGTGGCCAGGAAGATCGCCACGATGACCTGCATGACGTTGGCGTACGCGGAGTACGGGATCAGCGCGTCGTCCTCCTTGGTGAAGGCGAACGCGGCGACCGACCCGGCGGCGGGCAGCATCATGAGGCCCGCGACCAGAAACGGCATGATCTTCGCGCGGGCGGGCCGGCCGAGACCGAAGGCGGCGCGCAGGTTGTGGACGTACAGGGACCGCAGCACGTAGGCGCGGCCGTTGCGGCGGCCCTCGTAGTGGCGGTAGCCGATGTCGTGGATCGTGCTGGTGCTCATCGGTACGCCTCCTGCGGGACGGTTCCGGCCGCCTGCGCTCCAGGAGCGTCCGCCTGGAAGACCTCTTCGATGTGGTGGCGGCGCTGCTCCATCCGGATCAGCCGCAGCCCCAGGTCGGCGACGCCGTCGCGGATCAGGTCGTAGGTCGTCTCCCCGGCGATGTCGACGACGAGGAACCGGCCCTCCGGGTGGACGGACACGCCCTGGTCGTAGAGGTGCTGCCCGAGCGTGTCGCGTCCCTCGTCCACCTCGACGGTGAGGACGCCGCTGGCGGTCGTGTACGCCTCGACGGCCTGGGAGCGCAGCAGCTTCCCGCCGTCGATGATGACGACGTGGTCGCAGACCCGTTCCAGCTCGCCCAGCAGGTGGGACGTGACGAGGACGCTGATCCCGAACTCGGCGCCGATGCGGCGGATCAGGTCGAGCATCTCGTCGCGTCCGGCGGGGTCGAGGCCGTTGGTGGGCTCGTCCAGGAACACGAGCTTCGGGTCGTGGACGAGGGCCTGCGCGAGCTTCACCCGCTGCCGCATCCCGGTGGAGTACCCGCCGATGGGGCGGTAGCGCTCCTCGTACAGGCCGACATGCCGGAGCGTGTCGGCGGCGCGTTCGCGGGCCGCGGTCGGGGGCAGCCCGCACATCCGGGCCATGTGCACGACGAACTCCGTCGCGGACACGTCCGGGGGCAGGCACTCGTACTCGGGCATGAACCCGACGCTCTCCCGGATCCGCAGGCCCTCGCGCGCGATGTCGAGGCCGAGGACGGTCGCGGTGCCGGACGTCGGCGGCAGCAGCCCGAGCAGGATCTTGATGAGGGTCGACTTGCCGGCGCCGTTGGCGCCGACCAGCCCGACGACGCCCGGCTCGACGGCCACGGAGAGGTCGTCCAGGGCGGTCACCCGGGGGAACCTCATCGTCAGGCCCTGGGTGGCGATGATCGGCATGGTTACGAACCTAGCGTCTGGCAGGACGCGGCACGTCAACCTAAAGGGCGATACAGAGGGGCCATTGGTCCGCCGCCGGATCGACCTAAGTTCGCCCCCTGGTCCCACACCGGGCCATGCGGTTTGATCGACTATCTGGGTAGATGTCGATAGATACCGGGTGGTGAGGGCATGGTGCGGACGGCCGTGCGTACGGCTGTGGCGGGCCTCGCGCTCGCCGTCCCGCTGGCGGCGGGCTGCGACGCCGGCGTGGGTCTCTCGGAGAGCGGTTCCCCGCCGTCGGGCGGTACCGGGTCCTCGGGCGGCGCCGGGCCCTCGTCCGGCGACGAGGCCCGTGCCCGCGCCGCCCTTTCCGGGCTGAAGATCGCGTCCGAGGGCGGCGGCGACGGCTACGAGCGCGAAAAGTTCGGGACGCGCTGGAAGGACATCGACCGCAACGGCTGCGACCAGCGCAACGACGTCCTCGCCCGCGACCTGGCGGACGTCGGCAAGAGGGGCGACTGCGTCGTCATGACCGGCCGCCTCCGCGACCCCTACACCGGCAAGGACATCACCTTCGCCAAGAAGGACGCCGCCGAGGTCCAGATCGACCACGTCTACCCGCTCGCGCTCGCCTGGCGGATGGGCGCCTCAGACTGGAGCGAGGACGAGCGGGAGAAGTTCGCCAACGACCACGGCAACCTCCTCGCCGTGTGGGGCGTGCCCAACCGGCAGAAGAGCGACTCCGGGCCCGGCGAATGGAAGCCGCAGAAGAGCTTCCAGTGCGCTTACGCGATCAGGTACATCGCCGTCGCCGACAAGTACGCACTGCCCGTGACCCGCGCCGACCACGCCGCCCTCCAGGACTTCCTCGGACGCTGTTAGCCCAGCGCGGTGCGGACGACGCCGGCGAGGTGTTCGGCGACCGACTGCGCCTGGTCCTGCGACGCCGCCTCGACCATCACGCGGACCATCGGCTCGGTGCCGCTGGGCCTGATCAGCACCCGTCCCGTGTCGCCGAGGCCCTCCTCGGCTGCGGCGACGGCCGCGGCCAGTTCCGGCGACGTCTTCGCCTGGGACTTGTCGACGTTCCGGACGTTGATGAGCACCTGCGGCAGCCGCGTCATCACCTTCGTCAACTCGTCCAGCGGACGGCCCCGGCGGACCATCGCGGCGAGCAGGTGCAGGCCGGTCAGGACGCCGTCGCCGGTCGTGGCGTGGTCCAGCATGATCACGTGGCCGGACTGCTCGCCACCGAAGCCGAAACCGCCCTCTTTCATCGCCTCCAGGACGTACCGGTCACCGACCGCGGTCTCCACCACGGCGATCCCGGCCTCACGCATCGCGAGCTTGAACCCGAGGTTCGACATCACGGTCGCGACCACGGTATCGGCGGCCAGCGACCCCGCCTCCCGCAGGTCCAGCGCCAGGATCGCCATGATCTGGTCGCCGTCCACGACCTCGCCGGACGCCGTCACGGCCAGGCAGCGGTCGGCGTCGCCGTCGTTCGCGATGCCCGCGTCGGCGCCGTGCTCCTCGACGGCTTTGCGCAGCGCGTCGAGGTTCGTGGAGCCGCAGCCGGAGTTGATGTTCAGGCCGTCCGGCGCCGTCCCGATCGTGAACACCTCCGCGCCGGCGCGGCGCAGCGCCTCCGGCGCCACATCGCAGGACGCGCCGTTGGCGCAGTCGACCACGACCCGCAGGCCGTCCAGCGACACCGGGAGCGTCGACAGCAGGTGCGCCACATACTGCTCGACCGCGCCGTGCGCATCCCGGACCCGGCCCACTCCGGCGCCGGTCGGCGGGTCCCACACCTCGCCGAGCCGCGCCTCGATGCGGTCCTCGATCTCGTCCGGCAGCTTGTATCCGCTGCGGTCGAAGAACTTGATGCCGTTGTCGGGGGCCGGGTTGTGCGACGCCGACAGCATCGCGCCGAGATCGGCGTCCAGTGCGTGCGTCAGATACGCGACGGCGGGCGTCGGCAGCACGCCGAGGCGCAGTACGTCCACCCCGGAACTCGCCAGGCCCGCCACCACGGCCGCCTCAAGGAACTCGCCGGAGGCCCGCGGGTCGCGCCCGACCACCGCGAGCGGCCGGTGACCTTTGAAGGCGCCCTGTTCGCCCAGCACCCGCGCCGCCGCGATGGACAGGTCCATGACGAGCGGGGCGGTCAGATCGCGGTTGGCGAGCCCTCGCACGCCATCGGTCCCGAACAGACGAGCCACAGTTCAACTCCCGATAGGACGAAAACCGCGCGGACGGGAAGCCGGGGTCACACCCCGCCGCGCCGCGCGGTGAGATCTGGTGGGCACCGAGTCTGCCATCCGTGTGCGGCGCACGCGGCCGCGATGACGGAGCCGGCCTCGGACGGAGCCCGGAGAACAGGACGAGCCGCCGCACCCGGTCCGCCGGCCCACGCGGGCCGGCGGTTGGAAACCACGGGTGCGACGGCTCGTACCGTCGATCAACGCTTGCTGTACTGGGGAGCCTTACGGGCCTTCTTGAGACCGGCCTTCTTGCGCTCCGGCACCCGCGCGTCACGGGTGAGGAAGCCGGCCTTCTTCAGCGCCGGGCGGTGCTCGATGTTCGCGAACTGCAGCGCGCGGGAGATGCCGAGACGCAGCGCACCGGCCTGGCCGGTGGTGCCGCCGCCGTTGACGCGCGCGAGCACGTCGAACTGTCCCTCCAGGCTCAGCAGCACGAACGGCTCGTTCACGATCTGCTGGTGGACCTTGTTCGGGAAGTACTGGTCCAGGGTACGGCCGTTGATCTTCCACTGGCCGGTGCCGGGGACGATGCGGACCCGTGCGATGGCCTGCTTGCGGCGGCCGGTGCCGGCGGCGGGGCCGGTCGCGACGGGCTGGCCGAGGAAGCTCTCTCCGGCGGCCTCGGGCGTCTCGGTGCTGTACTCGGACGGCGCGTCCTCGTACGACTCGACCTGCTCGGTGCCGGCCTCGGCGCCCGGCTCGGTGGTTTCGTCCACGGTTCTCCTTGGGTTTTCTAGCCAGGGCGGCTGGCCCGTCCTGCGGGTGCCCCGGCGGCCTCGGGTTCCAGGATGCGCACGATCGGCTCGTGCGCGGATGTCACTTGCTGATCTGGCTGATCTGGGTGATCTCGAACGGAACCGGCTTCTGCGCCTGGTGCGGGTGGTCCGGCCCGGCGTAGACCTTCACCTTGCCGAACATCTTCCGGCCGAGGGAGTTCTTGGGCAGCATGCCCTTGATCGCCTTCTCGACGGCGCGCTCGGGGTTCTTGGCCAGCAGCTCGGTGTAGGACACCGAACGCAGGCCGCCCGGGTAGCCGGAGTGCCGGTAGGCCCGCTTGCGCTCGGCCTTGTTGCCGGACAGCGACACCTTGTCGGCGTTCACGATGACGACGAAGTCACCGGTGTCGAGATGCGGAGCGTAGATCGGCTTGTGCTTACCCCGAAGCAGCTGCGCGACCTGACTGGCGAGACGGCCCAGCACGACATCGGTCGCGTCGATGACGTACCACTGACGCTGGACGTCAGCGGGCTTAGGGGTGTACGTGCGCACGGTCGTAGGCCTTCGTTTCTCGTCGACTTCTCAGCGGTTTCGGTCCTCGCCCACCCTTGCGGGCGGGTGATAGTTCTCAGCGGAATCCTGCTCGCGCCGATCAGAAACCTCGTCCGACCTGGCGCTCCGGGAGGCCGGCGCCCGTACCGGCGCCCACGCCTGCAGCGCGAGCACTCCGGGGCACACCGACACGTCGTCGCGTCGCCTGGACGCCCGCACCGCGCAGGCGTCGACGCACACAACAAAGACGCAGAATACCTGGCCGCGCAGAGAAGAGCAAAGCAGCGACGCGGCCGCCGCGGCGGGCCCGCGTACACGGCCGTCAAGGCGGTGACATCGCCTTCTCGACGGTTCCAGCCCTCCCGGTGGACGGTCGGCACCCTGATGATCACACTATGTAGTGGTTTCGATCTTTTTCGGGCGATCTCCGTTACCGGATGTACATAAGACGATATTGTCCCCGGCGACCAGGTCCACGCCGGCTCCGGCCGGCCCGCACACGGGAGCCCCCGCTGTCTACTCCCCGCAGACCAGGCGAACCCGCCGGACGCCGCCGCCCCGGACACACCGGGCGGGACGGCGCCGCACCCCGTGACGCCGCCATGCGCGGCCCCTACCCCTCGCGCGACGAACTCGTCGCCGGTGGGCCGCGCCGCACCGGTTCCCACGCGGGACCGCCTGCCGGCGGCGGCCGCCGGCCCCAGGGCGGCAGGCCCCCGGGCGGCCGGCCGCCGGGCAAGGGACGCAAGCGTTCCCGGGCGAAGGGCATGACCGGCATCGTGGTGGCCGTCACCGCGTCCGGCCTCGCCATCAGCACCGGCGTGGCGATCGACCGTTTCCTGCTGCCCGAACTCCGGTCCGAGCGGACGTCCGCGTCCGGGCCCGACACGCGGCCGTCCACCGTGATCCCGCCCGGTCCGCAGAGCGACCCGTCGACCACCCCCGAGACGGCCGGCGCGGGCGGTGCGCGGCCGTCCAGCGCCCCGGCGCCGACCGCGGACGTGCAGACGCCGCCGCTGAAGGCGATGCGCGACCCGAGCCGCCCGACCGCCGAGCCGTCCAAGTCCGGTGAGCCTCCGGCGTCGAGCAGCAAGCCGTCCAGTGGCGGCACCTCCTCCGGAGGCTCGGGTGGCTCGTCCACGGGATCGTCCGGCGCCGAGACGGCCGTGGTGTCGCTCACCAACTCCGAGCGCGCCAAGGCCGGCTGCAAGCCGCTGCACATCGACCAGCGGCTCGTCACCTCGGCCCGGAAGCACTCCGCCGACATGGCCGCCAACAACTACTTCTCGCACACGTCGCAGAACGGCGACAGCCCGTGGAAGCGGATGGAGGCCGCCGGCTACCCGAGCCCCGGCGCGGAGAACATCGCCAAGGGCTACCCCACCCCGGCGGCCGTGATGGAGGGCTGGATGAACAGCCCGGGGCACCGGGCCAACATCCTGAACTGCGACCTGCGCGCCATCGGCGTGGGCAAGGCATCCGGCTCCGGCGGGCCCCTGTGGACGCAGAACTTCGGCTGGAAGTGACCCGCCACCGCTCCGGCAGGTGACCTTCGGCAAATCACCGGCGTCCGATTCGCCCCCATGTCATGGTGGGTGTTCCGAAGGTCCAGAGTCCTGAACGAGGAACGGTAAGGTCCAACCCATGGGTTATCCGGGCGATCAAGGCAAGCCCGGCGGCCGGCCTCACCGGCAGCCGCCGCACACGCCGTACGGACCCGGAGCCGAAGCGCCGCCGTACGGCCATGCCGGCAACGAAGCCCCGTTCGCGCCACGCGATGCGGGGCCCGGCGCGATGCCGCCAGGCGGCGGCCCGCCGGGCGGGCCGTTCGGCGGCGAGCCCTTCGACGGAGACCAGTTCGACGGGGACCAGTTCGACGGGGACCAGTTCGACGGGGACCGGTTCGAGGACCCCTACGGTGCCGCCGCGGGCCTGCCGCCCATGCCGTCCGGGCCGCCCCCGCCGGAACGGCGCCGCAACCTGCCACTGATCATCGGTGGCGCGGCGGTCGCGGGGCTCCTGCTCATCGCCGGCGGCATCGGACTGTCGTCGGTGCTGGAGGGCGACTCCGAGCCGGAGGACGCGAAACCGTCCCAGGCCGCGACGCCGACGCCCACGCCGAGCCCCACGAAGCCCGTCCTGGCGGCGGTCAAGCTCAAGAACCGCATCACCGACCCCAAGCCGCTGACGGCCAAGGAGGTCTTCGGCAACGGGAAGTTCGAGGCGCGCGGTCACAAGTACGTGCGGACGGCCGTCAGCTCCAAGAAGAGCTGCACCGGCGTCGTCGGCGGCAGGGCCCTGGAGAAGGCCCTCAAGCAGGGCGACTGCACGCAGGCGCTGCGCGCGACCTACGCGCTGACGAAGGGCCAGCTCATCGGCACCGTCGGCGTGTTCAACCTCGAGACCGAGGCCGCCGCCGCGAAGGCCGTGAAGGCCGCCGCCGACAAGGACGCCTTCCTGCAGGCACTGCCGGGCAAGGGCATCACCAGGACCAACGGCAGGGGCGAGGCGCTCGGCACCTCGCAGGCCCGCGGCCACTACCTGCTCATGACGTGGGTACAGCGGCCGGACGGCAAGAAGATCGCAAAGAAGTACCATGATGCCGTCCGCATCTTCGGTGTGGAGATGGTGAAGGGCAGCAACCTGGCGCTGGCCCTGCACTACAGGGAAACCGAAGGCAAGCCCCTCCAAAAGTGACCGGTTTGAATACCCTCTCTGCCTATGTCTGGACCTAGAGACACCCGGGACTCCGCCGAGCAGGCGGGGACGTCCGCCGTCCCCGCCGACTCGGTGCCGCCCAGCTTCGGCGGCGCGGTCCCCCCGGCCGACCCGCCTCCGGCGGACGCCGTGCCGCCCGCCGGCGAGGCGGAGCCCACGGCGTCCGCATCCATCCGGCTGCCCGCGTTCGGCCTGCAGGCCCCATGGTGGGCCGCCGAATCCTCGGAAACGGCCCCGCCCGCCGAAGAGGCGCCCGCCGAAGCCCCGGTCCCGGAGGAGGCATCCGCCGAGGCATCGGACGACGAGATCGTCTTCGGTGCCGGCGAACCCGCCGCGGACGGTCCGGTCGGCCCCGAGGCCACCGGTGTCCCGCCCGGGACGCTCGTCGCCGGAGTCGGCGTCCCCAACATCGACTCCCGCCGGGCCGTCCCCGCCGAGCCGATCGTCAAGCGCCCTTTGGCGGACGGCGACACCGACCCCGACGGTTTCTCCGCCGTCCAACCGGACGACGGCGCACCGGCGAACGCCGGCGATGAATCCCCGGACGCCCCCGAACACGAAAAGACAGAGGACGAAGCCGCAGTGGACGACACCGTCGTGAAGAACGCGGCGGAAGACCGCCCCTCCGAGGCGGCCCCGCTCTCCGAAGCGACGGCGGCCGCGACGGCGGAGACCGCGGAGCCCTCGGCCTTCGAGAAGGCCAAGCAGGCGGAGGACGCGTCCGCCGCTTCGCTCGGGCCGGTCCTCGAACCGGACGCGATCCTGCCGGTCGGCGTCACGCCGCCCACCGGCAGCGGACCGTTCCCGCAGGCCGAGCCGTCCGAGGAAGCCGCGGTGACCGCCGAGCAGGCCGCCGTGATCGCGCCGATCTACCACGTGGAGGGCGGCGTCCCGCTCGACACGCCGCCACCGCCCGGCGGGCCTCCCCCCGCCACGCCCAAGAGCGGCGGCGGCAAGCGCCGGCCGCTGCTGATCGGCGGTGGCGCGGCGGTGATCCTCGCGGCGGCCGTCGCCCTGTTCACCATCGGCGGGACGGACTCCAGCGGCGACCAGGCCACGGACGTGAAGGCCACCGAGTCACCGGCCGCGGCGAAGCCCACCCCGGCGGACACGCCGTCCCCCGCCCCGCCCATCCCCACCACGGGTGTGGACATCACCAACGAGCGGACCGACACCAAGCCGCTCGCGTTCAAGGACGTGTTCCCCACCGGGGTCGTCAAGCTCGGCGGGCGGACCTTCGCCCTCGACCGCTGGTCGCTCAACCGTGACGTGTCGTACGCGGCCAGGGGCTCCATGCTCCAGGTGCTCACCCAGGAGAAATGCCGCAAGATCATCCGTGCGACGTTCATCGACCGGTCCCGGTCGCTGGCCGTCACGTCCGGGATCGCGGTCATGCCGACGAAGGAGTCCGCGCTCAGGGTCAGCCAGGCCGGGGACCCCGCCCGGTACGAGTGGTTCCGCGGCATGGGCAGCAAGCACAACCCCGACCTGGACCGGGCGGGCGGGTACGCCGCCGCGACGGTCCGCGGACGGTACGTCGCCTACGCCTACGTCCAGTGGGCGAACGGCAAGAACGCCCAGCCCGGCGACCCGGTGATCAAGCAGGCGGCCCAGCAGTTCCTGGACTACGACCTCCGCCCGATCATGGCCCGCGCCCGCGGCTAGCCCCGCGCCTCCAGGTCGGTCGCCGCCGGGGTCGGCTCCGCGCCGGCCGCGGCGGCGGCGTTGAGCGTCCGGACGCGGCGCGTCTCCTGCGCGCGCCTGGCCAGGCTGTCGTCGTCCGGGTAGCGGATCTCCTCCAGCGACAGCCCGTGCGCGGACACCACGGTCACCCCCGAGTCGCGGACGCGGGCGGCCAGCACCTCGGCGGGCCACTCGACCTCGCGGCGGCCGTCCCCGACCATCAGCAGCGCACCGATGAGCGCGCGGACCATCGAATGGCAGAACGCGTCCGCCTCCACGGTCGCGAGAGCGAGATACGGGTCGCGCTCATCGCGGGCCCACTCGTAGCGCAGCAGTTCCCGGATGGTCGTCGCGCCCTCCCGCCTGCGGCAGTACGCGGCGAAGTCGGCCTCCCCCACCAAGCGCCGCGCGGCCTCGTTCATCCGATCCAGGTTCAGCGGACGCGGATGCCACAGCACGTCGTGGCGGCGCAGCGGCTCCACACCGAACGGGTTGTCGCACACCCGGTACACGTAGCGGCGCGACAGTGCCGAGAACCGCGCGTCGAACCCCTCCGGGGCGATCGACACGCGCCATACCCGCACATCGGGCGGCAGCAGCCCCGCGAGGCGGCGCGGCATCGTCCCGTTGATCGCCGAGTACGCCGCGACGGGCACCACCAGATGGGCGACCTGCCCCCGGGCATGGACGCCGGCGTCCGTACGGCCGGCGACGGTGAGCATGGGCGGCGGGTCCAGGCGCAGCATGCGCGCCAGCGCGTCCTCGATGACGCCCTGGACGGTGCGCTGGTTCGGCTGTCTCGCCCAGCCCGCGAAGTCCGACCCGTCGTAGGAGATGTCGAGCCGGAGTCGTACAAGAGCGGTCATGTCAGCCGATTGATCCTTTTGCGTCACTGCCTGTTCCGTTCCCCCATGAGCCGCTCCGCTCGATGGGCACTCCCCTGACACGCTCGCCAGCGATGCGTCGCCCCCCTGACATGACCATGTGATCAAGTCTGGCAAATGTAAGGCCCGCCGTCCCGGAGGGGGAGCGGCGGGCCTCTTCATCATGTCGGCCGAAACCGTCAACGCAATGGCCAAGGGGATCGGCGACCCCGCACGCGCGGGGAGCAATCCTCCAGCGACAGCCCTTCTGCGGGCGCCACGGGACCGTCCCCACGTAGGCGGGAGGCACCCTTGGCAATCAGGGCTTTACTTAGCGTCGCCCTCGTTGTCTTCGTCGTCCCCGGCTTCCGCCGCCTCGGCCTTGGTGTCCTTGGCCTCGGGCTCGGCCTTGCTGAGGGTGACGTCACCCTCGGCGGGAAGCTCTTCCTCGCTGAGCTCCGGCGCCGGGGCGGCCTTGGCTGCCGGCATCTGCTCCTGCACCAGCTCGATCACGGCCATCGGGGCGTTGTCGCCCTTCCGCGGACCGATCTTGGTGATGCGGGTGTAGCCGCCGGGACGGTCGGCGAAACGCGGCGCGATCTCGGTGAAGAGCTCGTGCAGGACGCCCTTGTCGCGGATCGTCCTCGCCGCAAGGCGACGGTTGTGCAGGTCGCCCTTCTTCGCCTTGGTGATCAGCTTCTCCGCCAGCGGACGCACCCGCCGGGCCTTGGCCTCGGTGGTGGTGATCCGGCCGTGCTCGAACAGCGCGGTCGCCAGGTTCGCCAGCATCAGCTTCTGGTGCGCAGCGCTGCCGCCGAGGCGGGCGCCCTTGGTGGGCTTGGGCATGGTGCTTCCTTTCTGCGCCGGCCGTACCAGGTACCGGCGTCAGCTGGTTCCGGACGGCCGGGGAACGCGCCCCCGGCCGCCGGAATCGGGTTTGTCAGTACTGCTCGGTCTCGGCGTAGCTCTGGTCGTCGTCGCCGTAGTTGTCCGCCGCCGCACTCGGGTCGAATCCGGGCGGGGAGTCCTTCAGCGACAGGCCCATGTCGTTGAGCTTCTGCTTGACCTCTTCGATCGACTTGGCGCCGAAGTTGCGGATGTCGAGCAGGTCCTGCTCACTGCGGGCGACGAGCTCGCCCACCGAGTGGATGCCCTCGCGCTTGAGGCAGTTGTAGGAGCGGACCGTGAGGTTCAGCTCCTCGATCGGCAGGGCCAGGTCCGCGGCGAGCGCGGCGTCCGTCGGGGACGGGCCCATGTCGATGCCCTCGGCCTCGACGTTGAGCTCCCGGGCGAGGCCGAACAGCTCGACGAGGGTCTTGCCGGCGGAGGCGACCGCGTCGCGCGGCAGCATCGACTGCTTGGTCTCCACGTCCAGGATGAGGCGGTCGAAGTCGGTGCGCTGCTCGACTCGGGTCGCCTCGACCTTGTAGGTGACCTTCAGCACGGGCGAGTAGATGGAGTCGATCGGGATCCGGCCGATCTCCTGGCCCGGCTGCTTGTTCTGCGCGGCCGAGACGTAGCCGCGGCCGCGCTCGACCGTCAGCTCCATCTCCAGCTTGGCCTTGTTGTTCAGCGTGGCGATGTGCAGGTCCGGGTTGTGGACCTCGACGCCCGCCGGCGGCGCGATGTCGGCCGCGGTCACCTCGCCCGGGCCCTGCTTGCGCAGGTACATGACGACGGGCTCGTCGTGCTCGGACGAGACGACGAGCTCCTTGAGGTTCAGGATGATGTCGGTGACATCCTCCTTGACCCCGGGCACGGTGGAGAACTCGTGCAGGACGCCCTCGATCCGGATGCTGGTGACGGCCGCACCGGGGATCGAGGAGAGCAGGGTACGACGCAGCGAGTTGCCGATCGTGTAGCCGAAGCCCGGCTCCAGCGGCTCGATGGTGAACCGCGACCGGTACTCGTCGACCTGCTCTTCGGTGAGAGTGGGACGCTGAGCGATGAGCATGGTGGTGCCTTCTTTCCGCGGTGCCCGCTATTTGACTACCGCAGTGTTCTCTTGAGTGTTCCCCGAACCGCCGGGATCCCACGGGACGAACCGCAGAATCCCGGCGGGACGCGGAGCTCCTACTTGGAGTAGAGCTCGACGATCAGCTGCTCCTGGACGGGAGCGTCGATCTGCTGCCGGACCGGCATCGAGTGCACGAGGATCCGCATCTTCTCGCCGTCCACCCCGAGCCACGCCGGGACGGGACGGTCGCCGACCTCGGCCTTGGCGACCTGGAACGGCGTCATCTCCATCGACTTGGGCTTGACGTCGACGATGTCGGCCTCGCCCACCAGGGCCGACGGGATGTCGACCTTCTTGCCGTTGACCCGGATGTGGCCGTGGCGGATGAGCTGACGGGCCATGTCGCGCGACTTGGCGAAGCCCGCGCGGTAGACCACGTTGTCGAGGCGGCGCTCCAGGAGCGTGAGCAGGTTGTCACCCGTCTTGCCCTGCTGGCGGTTGGCCTCGACGTAGTAGTTGCTGAACTGCCGCTCCAGGACGCCGTAGATGCGCTTTGCCTTCTGCTTCTCACGGAGCTGCAGGAGGTACTCGGTCTCCTTCGGCCGACCGCGGCCGTGCTCACCCGGAGGGTAAGGACGGATCTCGATCGGGCACTTGGGGCCCTCGCACTTGCTGCCCTTGAGGAACAGCTTCATCTTCTCGCGGCGGCAGAGCTTGCAGTCCGCACCGGTGTAACGAGCCATTGTTCTAGATCTCCCCTGCTCAGACCCGGCGACGCTTCGGCGGGCGGCAGCCGTTGTGCGGAACGGGCGTGACGTCCTGGATCGAGCCCACCTCCAGGCCGGTCGCCTGCAGCGACCGGATGGCGGTCTCGCGGCCCGAGCCCGGGCCCTTCACGAAGACGTCGACCTTGCGCATGCCGTGCTCCATCGCGCGCCGGGCGGCGGCCTCGGCGGCCTGCTGCGCGGCGAACGGGGTGGACTTGCGCGAGCCCTTGAAGCCGACATGGCCCGAGGAGGCCCAGGAGATCACGTTGCCGTTGGGGTCGGTGATCGAAACGATCGTGTTGTTGAACGTGCTCTTGATGTGGGCGTGCCCGTGAGCGACGTTCTTCTTTTCCTTGCGGCGCACCTTCTTGGCGCCGACACGGCTCTTAGGAGGCATGTGCTCTCTCTACTCTTGAGGTCATCGATCCGGTGACGGCCCCGGTCAGGGACCGTGCGGACTACTTCTTGCCGACCTTCTTCTTGCCGGCCACGGTCTTCTTCTTGCCCTTGCGGGTACGCGCGTTGGTCTGCGTGCGCTGACCGTGCACGGGAAGCCCGCGGCGGTGCCGGATGCCCTGGTAGCACCCGATCTCGATCTTGCGGCGAATGTCCGCCTGGACCTCGCGTCGAAGATCACCCTCGATCTTGTAGTTCGACTCGATCCAGTCGCGGAGCTTGATGATCTCTTCGTCGCCCATCTGGTGGACGCGCAGGTCGCCGCTGATGCCGGTGCCCTCAAGGGTCTCCAGCGCCCGCGTACGGCCGATGCCGAAGATGTAGGTGAGAGCGACCTCCAGGCGCTTTTCGCGCGGGAGGTCGACGCCGAGGAGGCGTGCCATCGTGGGCAGTCCCTTCATTTCGCGGAGGTATGGACGCATCGCGTCCGCACACACCCTGCCCGGGTGGCGGCCCCGGCCTCCGGCGGTCCGAGGGTGCTCCTCCACACGACGGTGCCGTACGTCCGGTCAAGGGACGTACGGCCACGTGCGAAGGCTGCGATGCGCTTGCTGTTGTGCGGGCTGTGCGTCAGCCCTGACGCTGCTTGTGGCGCGGGTCGGAGCAGATCACCATGACCCGGCCGTGCCGGCGGATGACGCGGCACTTGTTGCAGATCTTCTTCACGCTCGGCTTGACCTTCACTGGGTCTCCTAGATCAGGGTCACCCCCGCGCCGCCACGCACGGGGAAGGCAACCCCAGTGGGATTGGTGGGTTTACTTGTAGCGGTAGACGATCCGACCGCGCGTGAGGTCGTAGGGGCTCAACTCCACAACGACGCGGTCGTCCGGCAGGATTCGGATGTAGTGCATCCGCATCTTGCCGCTGATGTGGGCGAGCACCTTGTGCCCGTTGTCGAGTTCCACCCGGAACATGGCGTTCGGGAGGGACTCGATGACGGTGCCCTCGATCTCGATGGCCCCTTCTTTCTTGGGCATGTCCTCCGCGCTTCACTGGTCGGCTCATTGGACTCGGCCCGGCTCTCCGCGAGGAGAATCGGCCACAACCCACCGCCACGACGCTTGAAGCGTCCGGAACAGGGAATCGGGCGGCCGACGACGGACCGACAAAGGAGTCTACGTCAACCGGTCGCCTTATGCGAAATCAACGCATGATACGGGTCGGGAGACCGCTCCCGACCCAAGCATACCTCGCCTGCGCGTTGTACCTTTCGAGGAGAGATACGTCCGAGGAGGGTCAGCATGCCGAGCTATGACTTCGCGCTGATCCTCAGCCGTCCCCTCTACGAGGACGAACTGGACCCGCTGTTCGACCGCACGCACGGCGCGGTCACGGTGTCGATCATCAGCGAGCCCGAGTTCCGCTCGGCCGACCGTCCTCCAGCCACCCATCACCATCCGGCCGACCGCATGGGCAACGCATCCTGCTCCTGGGCGGGCCGCACCCTCGCGGTGGCGATCATGGAGGTCGTGGAGCACGTCGAGACCAGCGCGCCCGGCGTGCACGTCCTGCAGGTCGAGGCCGACCCGCTGCTGACGATCCGCGACATCAGCGAGCGGGTCGGGCGCTCCCTCGACTCGGTCCGGCACGCCATCACCGGTTCCCGCGGCGTCGCCGGCTTCCCCTCGTCGGAGATGTCGACCGCCGGCCACCGGCTGTGGCGCTGGTCCAAGGTGGCCGCCTGGTACGAGCTGGACGACCCGCAGCTCGTCGAGGCCAAGCCGACCGTCCAGGCGATCAACGGCTGGCTCGCCCTCCGCGACGTGGTGCCGGACGTGGCCCCCGCCCCCGAAGAGGTCACCTCGGCGTTGTCCCTGGTCATCCCGCACGTCGCCTGAGCGCCGGGCCGGGCGGCTCACCAGCCGGACGGACACCGCGCGGGTTCCGGCTCGACGACGGAGAACCAGGCGGACGGGATGACCCGGCCGTCCGGGAGCACATGCGTCTCCGGGCCGGCGGCCGGGTCGAAGCCGGCTCTCCACAGCGAGCGGACACACGCGAGGTTCTCCGGCTCCGCACCCGCCCGGACCTCGGTGATGCGCAGATGCAGCTGGGCGAGCGCGAGCCCGGCCGCGAACAGTTCGGCACCGAGCCCGCGGCCCCGGTACGCGGGGGCCAGGTAGCCGCCCAGCTCGCAGAGATCCGCGGACCGCGGGGTCAGCATGAGGGTTCCGGCGACCGTGCCGCGCTCGGGATCGATCGCCAGCATCCCCGTCTGCACGCACCGGCTCGGCAGCCCGAAACGGGCACGCCCGCCGGTCGCCGGCGCCGAGAGCAGGCGGTCGCGTTCGTCTTCGGCAACCAGGTCCTCCGGGCTCCAGCCGAGCCATCGCTGCGCCTCGGGATCGCTGCCGAGGGCCCCGGTGAGACGTGCGTCCGCCATCGTCAGCGAGCGGAGCAGCAGCCTGGGGGTCGTGATCACATGACGGCCGCGTGCGCATACGCGGCCCATCCCTTTGGGCTTCCATATCGCCTGCATGCGCATCCCTTCCGCCGCGGTTCGCCGGAAGGCAAGGTAGCGGTACGTCCCCGGCACGGGCGCCCGGGGCCGTCCGGGGCGTTGCGGCGGGGCCGGGTCGACAGTGGGGCCGTGCGGACGCGAAGATCGTCCCGGTACCCCCGGGGGTGGTTCGGGGGGTGCCTCGGCCGCGGGTCCGTGATGTGCTTGGGCAAGGGGGAAGGATCGATGGCGATCATCGCGCAGTTGAGCGATATCCACCTGGCCGCCGGACGCGACGGGCAGGTCGACGACGGTTCCGGGCCGGTCCGCGCGCTGCGGGCCGCCGTGTCGAGCCTGCTCTCGCTGCCCGCCCGCCCCGACGCCGTCGTGCTCACCGGCGACCTCGCCGACGGCGGGCGGCCCGCCGAGTACGCCCGCCTGCACGCGCTGCTGTCCCCGCTGCCGATGGCCGTCTACCCGATGCCCGGCATCCACGACGACCGCGACGAGATGCGCAAGGTCTTCAACGACGTTCCGGCGGTCGCGGCGGCGGGGAGCGCTCCACGGGCCCCCGTCCAGTACGCCGTCGACGTCGCGGGCGTGCGGCTCGTCTGCTGCGACACCACCGTGGACGGCCATCCGCACGGGCACATGAGCGAGGACCGGCTCGCCTGGCTCGACACGACGCTCGGCGCCGCACCCCGCACCCCGACGGTCGTCGCCACCCATCATCCGCCGTTCCCCATCGGGATCCGGTTCATCGACGACATGCGGTTCGTCGACCCCGCCGGCTTCGCGTCCGTGATCGCCAGGCACCGGCAGGTGGTGCGGGTGATCTCCGGGCACGTCCACCGCGGCTCGGTCGGCTCCATCGCCGGGACCGTCAGCACCACCTGCCCCAGCACCTACCGGCAGCTGTTCCTCGACCTGACCCAGCCCGGGCGCGCCGCGGTCACCGGGGAACCCGCGGGGTTCGCCATCCACCTCGTCGGCGAGGACGGCACCGCCACCACGCATTTCGTCCCGACCGGGAACTACCGCCCCCTGATGGACGTCGAGTGACCCCCGGCGACGTGGCCCGCGACCCGTCCGGTCAGCAGTCCCCCGGCCGGTTGCCGAAGAGCGTGCGGATGAGCAGGACCGCGCCCCACGGTCCTATCACCCACACCCACCACGGGTAGACCCACCCGGCCGAGATCGCGATGATCAGCCAGACCGTGAAGTTGATCGCGCTGACCGTCGCCCACGTGGCCCACATCGCCCGGTTGCCGGTGATGTAAAGCTCCCGCGACGGGACCGTGGCGGGCGACGCGGTGCTCTTCCCCTGCGACGCCGGGACGGGAAGCTGGTAGAGGTCCTCCTCGGGCAGGTCCGCGGTGATCTCCTGGAGCTGCCCGACGGTCTTCGCGTCGTACACCGCGTCCAGCCGCTCCTGCAGCTCGTCCATCGTGATCCGGCCCTCGCCGCAGTGTTCCCGCAGGCTCGCCGCCACCCGGTCGCGGTCGGCGTCCGAGGCCCGGAAGTCAGGGTTCGGCGCCATGGTTCCTCCGCTCAGCAAGAAGCATCAATTCCCATTATGAAGGGACGAACAGGCTGAGCCTCCGGCCACGCCTTCAATCTTTGGCGTAAGCCTCGACACCGAGCTTCGCGAACCACTCCCGGCCCTCGTCCAGGGCCGTCAGGACGCGCGGGCCGTCGGGGGTGACCGCGAACGTGTGCTCGAAATGCGCCGAGGAACGCCCGTCGAGGGTGACGACCGTCCAGCCGTCGTCCAGCTCCACGGCCTCCTTCGTGCCGAGGTTCACCATCGGCTCGATCGCGAAGCACATCCCCGGCTCCAGGACGGGCCCGTGCCCGGCTGCGCCGTGGTTCGGGATCAGCGGGTCCATGTGCATCTCGGTGCCGATGCCGTGGCCGCCGTAGCCCTCGACGATGCCGTAGGCGCCCTCAGAGCGGATGTGAGCCTCGATCGCGTGCGACATGTCCGTGAGCCTGGCCCCGGCGGTTCCGGCCGCGAGACCGTGCCACAGGGACGCCTCGGTCACCTCCAGGAGCCGCCGCAGCTCCGCGGTGATCTCCCCCACCGGGACGGTGATCGCCGCGTCGCCGTGCCAGCCCTCGACGATCGCGCCGCAGTCGATGGAGATGACGTCGCCGTCCCGCAGCACCTTCCCGGCGTCCGGGATGCCGTGCACGATCTCCTCGTTGATCGACGCGCAGATCGTCCCGGTGAAACCGTGGTAGCCCTTGAAGGAGGGGACGCCGCCGTTGTCGCGGATGTGCCGCTCGGCCAGCCGGTCCAGATCCAGGGTCGTGATGCCCGGCTTGACGGCCTCCCGCAGAAGCTCCAGCGTCCGGCCGACCAGCAGCCCGGCCGCGCGCATCAGCTCGATCTGCTCCGGGGTCTTCATCTGGATCTCGAGCCTACGTCGTCTGTTGAACATCTCTCCCCCTGAACAGGGCCGCCCGCACCGGCATCAGCACGCCGCCCGCATCACCACGCCCGCACAACGGGTCCACACGGGCCGGAGCGGAGGACGCGGGGCCGCGCGGCCCCGCGTCCCACCGTCACGTCTCCAGCGGGCGGAGCGCGGTCAACGCGCGCTTGGTGACCTCTTCGACCGGGCCGGTCGCGTCGATGCCGACCAGCGTGTGCTCGTCGGCGTAGAACTGCACCAGCGGGGCCGTGTCCTGCTTGTAGACCTCCAGGCGATGCATGACGACCTCTTCCTTGTCGTCGTCGCGCTGGAACAGGCGTCCGCCGCAGTCGTCGCAGATGTCGTCCTGCTTGTCGTCGAAGTCGACGTGCCAGATGCGCCCGCACTTGTCGCAGGTGCGCCTGCCCGACAGTCGCCGGACGACCTCGTCCTCGTCGACCACCAGCTCCAGGACCATGTCCAGCCGGGTGTCCCACTCCGCGAGGATCTTCTTCAACGTCTCCGCCTGCGGGACGTTGCGGGGGAACCCGTCCAGGAGGAACCCGTCGCGGGCGTCGTCCTCGCCGAGCCGGTCGCGCACCATCGCGATCGTTACCTCGTCGGGCACCAGATCGCCGCGGTCCATGAACTGCTTGGCCTGCCGGCCGAGCTCGGTGCCGCCGCTCACGTTGGCGCGGAAAATGTCACCTGTCGAGATCTTCGGGATGGACAGATGAGATGCGATGAACTGGGCCTGCGTCCCCTTGCCCGCTCCAGGGGGGCCCACCAGGACGATACGCACTACCGCAGGAAACCCTCGTAGTTGCGCTGCTGCAGCTGACTCTCGATCTGCTTCACGGTATCCAGTCCGACGCCGACGATGATGAGGATGCTCGCGCCGCCGAAGGGGAACTCCTGGGTCGCGTTCAGGAGTGCGAACGCCACCATCGGAATCAGGGACACGAGCCCCAGGTACAGGGCACCGGGTGTGGTGATCCTGGTCAGCACGAAGTCGAGGTACTCGGCGGTCGGCCGGCCAGGGCGGATACCTGGGATGAATCCACCATACTTCTTCATGTTGTCGGCCACTTCAGTGGGGTTGAACGTGATCGCCACGTAGAAGTAGGTGAAGAAGATGATGAAGCCGAAGTAGATCGCCATGTGCCAGGCGTTGTCCTGCTGCAGGTACGGCTGGACCTTCTGCAGCCACTTGGTGTCGGGCCACAGCTGGGTCGCCAGAACCGGCAGGTAGAGCAGCGACGACGCGAAGATGATGGGGATGATGCCGGCCTGGTTGACCTTCAGCGGGATGTAGGTCGACGTCCCGCCGTACATGCGGCGGCCCACCATGCGCTTGGCGTACTGGACGGGGATTCGCCGCTGCGCCTGCTCGACGAACACGACACCGGCCATGATCGCCATGCCGACGATCAGCACGATCGCGAAGACGAGGCCGCCCTTGGCCTTGTAGATGCTCCAGAACTGGGCGGGGAAGACCGCCACCACCTGCGTGAAGATCAGCAGCGACATGCCGTTGCCGACGCCCCGGTCGGTGATCAGCTCACCCAGCCACATGATGACCGTGGTGCCCGCCACCATGCAGATGACCATCGTGATGATCGGGAAGAGGCTCGTCTCGTAAAGGATGTCCCCGGCGCCGGACACACCCTGGAACAGCTGCCCCGTGCTCGCCATCGCCACAATGCCGGTGGCCTGCAGAATCGCCAGCCCGACCGTCAGATAACGGGTGTACTGAGTGATCTTCGTCGTGCCTGCCTGGCCCTCTTTCTTCAGGGCCTCCAGGCGCGGGATCACCACCACGAGCAGTTGGAGGATGATGCTCGCCGTGATGTAGGGCATGATGCCGAGCGCGAAGATCGACAGCCTCAGCAGCGCGCCGCCGCTGAACAGATCGACAAGGCCGTAGAGCTGATTGCTCTCTTTGGCCGCGTCCGCGGTCTCCTTCAGCACGCCCACATCGACGTTCGGCGTCGGGACGATCGACCCGAGCCGGAACACCAAGATGATGAACAACGTGAACAACAGTTTTTTACGCAGGTCAGGCGTACGGAAAGCCCGAGCGAACGCGGTCAGCACCATTCCTCCTGCGTGACTGGCGAGTTCATGGCCGCCGAGGGGCCGGTTACAGGTCCATGATTTCGGGCGGAGGATACCCGCTGAGATACCGGAGTGCGGAATCTCACTCGGATCGCCTTCGCCCGTGTGACTCTAACAGCAGACGGGACCGGGGCCGTCCCGCCCGCCGCCGGGACCTCACGGCCCCCGGCGCACGGCGAACACGGCCCCGGTATCAAGGTGTCTCTTCCTACAGCTCGTCGGCGGTTCCACCGGCGGCGGCGATCTTCTCCTTGGCGGATCCGGAGAAGGCGTGCGCCTTCACCTGAACCGCGACGGAGATGTCGCCGGTGCCGAGGACCTTCACCGGACGGCCGCGGCGCACAGCGCCCCTGGCCGCCAGGTCCTCCGCCGTGACCTCGCCGCCCTCGGGGTAGAGCGCGGCGAGCTTGTCCAGGTTCACGACCTGGAACTCGACCCGATTCGGGTTCTTGAAGCCCTTCAGCTTCGGCACCCGGCGGATCAGCGGCATCTGGCCGCCCTCGAAACCGACGGGGACGGTGCTGCGGGCCTTGGTGCCCTTGGTGCCGCGGCCCGCGGTCTTGCCCTTGGACGCCTCGCCGCGACCCTTGCGGATCTTGGTCTTCTTGGCGCCGGGGGCCGGACGCAGGTCGTGCACCTTGAGCGGGGTTCCCTCGGAAACGTCCTTCTTACCGAGATCAGCCGCCATGTCAGTCGACCTCCTCGACGGTGACCAGGTGGGCCACCGTCCGGATCATGCCGAGCACCTCGGGGCGGTCCTCGCGGACCACGCTCTGCCCGATCTTCTTCAGGCCGAGGGTGCGCAGCGTGTCACGCTGGTTCTGCTTCTCGCTGATCACCGACTTGGTCTGCGTGATCTTCAGGTTGCTCATGAGCTCGCGACCTCCGGCCTCGGCTCACTGCCCGCGGCACGCGCCCGCAGCATCGCCGCGGGGGCGACGTCCTCGATCGGCAGGCCGCGCTTGGCCGCGATCTCCTCGGGACGCTTGAGCGCCTTCAGACCGGCGATCGTCGCGTGCACGATGTTGATCGCGTTGTCGCTGCCCAGCGACTTGCTGAGCACGTCCTGGATGCCGGCGGCCTCCAGGACGGCGCGCACCGGGCCACCCGCGATCACACCGGTACCGGGGCTCGCCGGACGCAGCAGGACCTCGCCCGCCGCGTCCCGCGCCTGCACCAGGTGCGGGATGGTGCCCTGGATCCGCGGCACCTTGAAGAAGTGCTTCTTGGCCTCCTCGACGCCCTTGGCGATCGCCGCGGGCACCTCCTTGGCCTTGCCGTAGCCGACGCCGACGGTGCCGTTGCCGTCACCGACGATCACCAGGGCGGTGAAGCTGAAGCGACGACCGCCCTTGACGACCTTGGCGACACGGTTGATCGCCACGACCTTCTCGATGTACGACTGGCCCTTGTCGGCGCCACCGCGGCGGTCGTCGCGGCGGTCGCGACGGTCGCCACCCTGACCGCCACCACGCCTCTGCGCTGCCATCAGTGGTTCCTCTCGTTTGCCGTGTCCACGGTCATCAGACCTTCAGGCCTCCCTCGCGCGCACCTTCCGCGACGGCGGCGATGCGACCGTGGTACTTGTTGCCGCCGCGGTCGAACACGACCGCGGAGACGCCGGCCTCCTGGGCCCGCCGTGCGATCAGCTCGCCGACCTTGCGGGACTTGGCCGTCTTGTCGCCGGAGTCGGCGCGCAGGTCCGCCTCCATCGTCGACGCGCTGGCCAGCGTGTGGCCCTTGTCGTCGTCGATGACCTGGACGAACACGTGCCGGCTGGAACGGGTCACGACCAGGCGAGGCCGCACGGCGCTGCCGAGGACCTTCTTGCGGACCCGCAGGTGCCGGCGCTTCCGTGAAAGCACACGACCGCTCGTGGCCTTGCCGGCCAGGGTCTTGGTGCCTGCCATGACTACTTACCAGCCTTTCCGACCTTGCGGCGGATTTGCTCACCCTCGTAGCGCACGCCCTTGCCCTTGTACGGGTCGGGCTTGCGCAGCTTGCGGATATTGGCGGCGACCTCGCCGACCTTCTGCTTGTCGATGCCCTCGACGATCAGCTGGGTCGGCCGCTCCACCGTGAAGCTGATGCCCTCGGGCGGCTCGACGGTGATCGGGTGGCTGTATCCGAGCGAGAACTCCAGGTTCTTGCCCTTGGCCACCACACGGTAACCGACACCCTGGATGACCAGGGTCTTCTTGTAGCCGTCGGTCACACCGACGACCATGTTGTTGATCAGCGTCCGGGTGAGCCCGTGCAGACCGCGCACCTTGTTGATGTCGTTCGGCCGGGTCACCGACAGTGTGCCGCCGTCCAGCTGAACCTCGATGGGCTCGACCACGGTGTGCGACAGCGTGCCCTTCGGCCCCTTGACGGTGACCTCGCGGCCGTCGACGGTGACCTCGACGCCACTGGGCACAGTGATGGGGTTTCGTCCGATTCGAGACATTTCTAGAACCCTCCCCTCACCAGACGTAGGCGAGGACTTCGCCGCCCACGCCGCGCTTGCCCGCCTGCCGGTCGGTCATCAGGCCGGAGGACGTCGAGATGATCGCGACGCCCAGCCCGCCGAGGACCCGGGGCAGGTTGTCCTTCTTCGCGTACACGCGCAGACCCGGCTTCGAGACGCGCTTGATCCCGGCGATCGAACGCTCCCGGGTCGGGCCGAATTTCAGCTCGATCAGGAGCTTCTTGCCGACCTCGGCGTCCTCCACGGTCCAGCCCGAGATGTAGCCCTCCTGCTGGAGGATCTCGGCGATGTGCGCCTTGATCTTCGAGTACGGCATGGCCACGCTGTCGTGGTACGCCGAATTCGCGTTCCGCAGACGCGTCAGCATGTCTGCGATCGGGTCGGTCATCGTCATGGCCTGCTGGCCCTCCTCGCCGCGGTTTCCTCGGGCTGATGTGGCCCGTGGACCTTCGGCGCGGTCATGGGCACCCTCGCGGGTGCCCGGTCGGTCATTACTGGCCGGCGTCCGCCCCCGGGGATCATCGCCCCGGGGGTCGCGGTCACCAGCTGGACTTCGTGATGCCAGGCAGCTCGCCGCGGTGGGCCATCTCCCGGAAGCACACGCGGCACAGGCCGAACTTCCGGTAGACGGAGCGCGGACGCCCGCAGCGCGAGCACCGAGTGTAGGCGCGCACGCCGAACTTCGGCTTCCGCGCCGCCTTGGCGATCAGCGACTTCTTCGCCATGTGCTCAGCTCTCCTTGAAGGGGAAGCCCAGGAGCTTGAGCAGCGCCCGGCCCTCGTCGTCGTTCTTCGCGGTCGTCACGACCGTGATGTCCATGCCCCGCTGCCGGTCGACCTTGTCCGGGTCGACCTCGTGGAACATGACCTGCTCGGTCAGCCCGAAGGTGTAGTTGCCGTTGCCGTCGAACTGCTTCGGCGACAGGCCGCGGAAGTCACGGATACGGGGCAGCGCGGTCGCGAGCAGCCGGTCCAGGAACTCCCACATCCGGTCGCCGCGCAGCGTGGCGTGCGCGCCGATCGGCATGCCCTCGCGCAGCTTGAACTGGGCGATGGACTTCTTGGCCCGGTTCACGGCCGGCTTCTGGCCGGTGATCAGCGACAGGTCGCGGATCGCGCCCTCGATCAGCTTGGCGTCCTTGGCCGCGTCGCCGACGCCCATGTTGACCACGATCTTGGTCAGCGTGGGGATCTGCATGACGTTGGCGTAGCCGAACTGCTCGCGCATCTGCCCCGCGATCTCCTCGCGGTAGCGGAGCTTCAGCCGCGGCTTGGGGACGGGGCGGGCGTCGGTCTGCGTCTCGGTGACGGTGTCGGTCATCGGTCTCAGATCTCCTTACCGCTACGGCGCGAGATCCGGACCTTCGTGCCGTCCTCGTTGATGCGGTAACCGACCCGGACCGGCTTGCCGTCCTCGACGATCGCGACGTTGCTGACGTGCAGCGGCGCCTCCATCGTGATGCGACCGCTTTCCCTGCCGGCACGCTGCTGGTCGGCCTTGACGTTCTTGGTCATGAGGTTGACGCCCTCGACGACCACGCGCTCGGCGCGCGGAAGGACGCGCAGGACCTTGCCCGTCGCACCCTTGTCCTTGCCGGCGAGGACGATCACCTCGTCGCCCTTACGAATCTTCATCAGAGCACCTCCGGCGCGAGCGAGATGATGCGCATGAACTTCTTCTCGCGCAGTTCGCGGCCCACCGGGCCGAAGATACGGGTGCCGCGGGGGTCGCCACCGTCCTTGATCAGAACGGCGGCGTTCTCGTCGAAGCGGATGTAGGAGCCGTCCGGGCGCCGGCGCTCCTTGCGGGTGCGCACGACGACGGCCTTGACGACGTCACCCTTCTTCACGCCGGCGGCGGGAAGGGCGTCCTTCACCGTCGCGACGATGACATCGCCGACTCCCGCGTAGCGCCGACCCGAGCCGCCGAGAACCCGGATGCAGAGGATCTCCTTCGCACCCGTGTTGTCGGCGACCTTGAGTCGCGACTCCTGCTGGATCACGTCAACTCCTGTTCGTCACACCGGTTCTGATCGCCGCGCCCGGCGGGCGCCGGCGATCAGCCTGGTGGAACCAGTAATTACTTGGCCTTCTCGAGGACCTCGACCACACGCCACCGCTTGGTGGCCGACAGCGGCCGGGTCTCCATGAGACGGACGCGGTCGCCGACACCACACTCGTTGGCCTCGTCGTGCGCCTTGTAGTTCTTCGTACGGCGGATCACCTTGTGGTACCTGCGGTGGGTCACGCGGTCCTCGACGGACACGACCACGGTCTTGTCCATCTTGTCGCTGACCACGAGGCCCTCAAGGACCTTGCGGGCGACCCGCTTGTCGGTCTGCTGGTCGGTCATTCGTCGTCCTCCACGGCGTCATCGACCGTGACGATGCCGAGCTCGCGCTCCCGCATCACGGTGTAGATGCGGGCGATCTCGCGCTTCACGGTGCGCAGCCGCCCGTGGCTCTCAAGCTGGCCGGTCGCGGCCTGGAAGCGGAGGTTGAACAGCTCCTCCTTGGCTTCCTTGAGCTTGGTGACCAGGACGTCCTCGGGCTCGGTCCGCAGGTCGTCGGCGGCAAGTCCCTTGGCCATCAGCCCTCACCCACTTCCCGCTTAACGATCTTGCACTTCATTGGAAGCTTGTGGATCGCACGCGTGAGGGCCGCGCGAGCGACCTCCTCGTTCGGGTAGGAGAGCTCGAACAGCACCCGACCCGGCTTCACGTTGGCGACCCACCACTCGACCGAGCCCTTACCGGAACCCATGCGGGTCTCGGCGGGCTTCTTGGTCAGCGGACGGTCCGGGAAGATGTTGATCCAGACCTTGCCGCCGCGCTTGATGTGCCGCGTCATCGCGATACGAGCGGCCTCGATCTGCCGGTTGGTCACGTACGCGCTCTCGACGGCCTGGATGCCGTACTCGCCGAACGTCACCCTGGTCCCGCCCTTGGCCATGCCCCTGCGCTTCGGGTGGTGCTGCTTGCGGTGCTTGACCTTGCGAGGGATCAGCATGGGTTACTCAGCTCCCCTCACCCTGCGGAGCAGCTTCGGCCGTCTGCGCCGGCTGCTCGGAACTCTGCTGCTTCTTCGGTGCGCCACCGCGCTCGCCGCCGCCGGCGCGCTCGCCACCGGCGCCGCCGCGGCCGCCACGGCCACCGCGGCCACCGCCGCCACCGCCGCGGCGGTCACCGCGACGCTCACGGCCACCGCCGCCGCCGGCCGCACGCTGCTGCGCGGCCTGCTGCTCGCGCTCGGCGCGGGTCGACGCGGCCTCGCCCTTGTAGATCCACACCTTGACGCCGATGCGGCCGAACGTCGTCCGGGCCTCGTAGAAGCCGTAGTCGATGTCGGCGCGCAGCGTGTGCAGCGGGACCTGGCCCTCGCGGTAGAACTCCGACCGCGACATCTCGGCGCCGCCGAGACGGCCGCCGCACTGCACCTTGATGCCCTTGGCGCCCGACTTCATCGCCGACTGGATCGCCTTGCGCATGGCGCGGCGGAACGCGACCCGGCTGGACAGCTGCTCGGCCACGCCCTGCGCGACGAGCTGCGCGTCGATCTCGGGGTTCTTCACCTCGAGGATGTTCAGCCGGACCTGCTTGCCGGTCAGCTTCTCCAGGTCGCCGCGGAGGCGCTCGGCCTCCGCGCCGCGGCGGCCGATGACGATGCCCGGCCGGGCGGTGTGGATGTTGACCTCTACACGGTCACGGGTCCGCTCGATCTCCACCTTGGAGATGCCCGCCCGGTCCATGCCCTTCTGCAGCATGCGCCGGATCTGGACGTCTTCCTTGACGTAGTCCTTGTAGAGCTTGTCGGCGAACCACACGGACTTGTGGTCGGTGGTGATGCCGAGCCGGAACCCGTGCGGGTTGATCTTCTGACCCACTACCGGGCCCTCCTCGTCTTCTTACCGCCGGCACCGGCCGAAGCCTCGTCCCGCGACTCCACGACCACTGTGATGTGGCTCGTGCGCTTGTTGATGCGGTAAGCCCGGCCCTGGGCGCGGGGGCGGAAACGCTTGAGCGTCGGCCCCTCGTCGACCCACGCACGGCTCACGACCAGCGTGTCCGAGTCGAGCTTGAAGTTGTGTTCGGCGTTGGCGATGGCACTCGCCAGCACCTTGCCCACAGGCTCACTCGCAGCCTGGGGGGCGAACCGCAGCACCGCCTGAGCCTCCGCGGCAGGCAGGCCGCGGATGAGGTCCACCACGCGGCGGGCCTTCCTGGGCGTGACGCGGATGAACCGCGCCTGGGCCCTGGCTTCCATCGCTGTTCCTCTCCGTACGATTACTGCCTGCTCAGCCTCGGCGGCTGCGGCGGTCTTCCTTGACATGGCTGCGGAACGTCCGCGTCGGCGCGAACTCGCCGAGCTTGTGCCCCACCATGGCGTCGGTGATGAACACCGGGACGTGCTTGCGGCCGTCGTGCACGGCGATCGTGTGACCGATCATGTCCGGCACGATCATGGAGCGCCGCGACCACGTCTTGATGACGTTCTTGGTGCCCTTTTCGTTCTGCGTGTCCACCTTCTTCATCAGGTGGTCGTCCACGAACGGGCCCTTCTTAAGGCTACGTGGCATGACGAGCGACTCCTACCGCTTCTTCTTGCTGCGACGACGGACGATCAGCCGGTCGCTCGACTTGTTCGCCTGGCGAGTGCGGCCTTCCTTCTTGCCGGCCGGGTTCACCGGGTGCCGGCCACCGGAGGTCTTGCCCTCACCACCACCGTGCGGGTGGTCGATCGGGTTCATGGCCACACCGCGGACGGTGGGGCGCTTGCCCTTCCAGCGCATGCGGCCGGCCTTGCCCCAGCTGATGTTCGACTGCTCGGCGTTGCCGACCTCGCCGACCGTCGCGCGGCACCGCACGTCCACCATCCGCATCTCACCGGACGGCATGCGCAGCGTGGCGTACTTGCCCTCCTTGGCCAGCAGCTGGACGCCGGCGCCCGCACTGCGGGCGATCTTGGCGCCGCCGCCGGGCCGCAGCTCGATGGCGTGGATGACGGTACCCGTCGGGATGTTGCGCAGCGGCAGGCAGTTGCCCGGCTTGATGTCGGCGCCCGGCCCGTTCTCGACCCGGTCGCCCTGCTTCAGGCCGCGCGGGGCGAGGATGTAGCGCTTCTCGCCGTCCACGTAGTGCAGCAGCGCGATCCGCGCGGTGCGGTTCGGGTCGTACTCGATGTGCGCGACCTTCGCCGGGACGCCGTCCTTGTCGTGCCGGCGGAAGTCGATCACGCGGTAGGCGCGCTTGTGCCCGCCGCCCTGGTGCCTGGTCGTGATGCGGCCGTGGTTGTTGCGGCCGCCCTTCTTGGGGAGCGGACGCAGCAGCGACTTCTCGGGCTCACTGCGTGTGACCTCGACGAAGTCGGCCACGCTGGAGCCGCGACGACCCGGAGTCGTCGGCTTGTAGTTACGGATGCCCATCTTATTCGTTCATCCCTTGTCTGCTTCGGGCCCCGGCCTTCTAGGCCGGGCCTCCGAAGATGTCGATCCGCTCGCCCTCGGCCAGGCTGACGATGGCGCGCTTGGTGTCCTTGCGCTTGCCGTAGCCGAACCGTGTGCGCTTGCGCTTGCCCTGCCGGTTGAGCGTGTTCACGTTCGTCACCTTGACGCCGAACACCGACTCGACGGCCTGCTTGATCTGCGTCTTGTTGGCGTCCGGGCGGACGATGAAGGTGTACTTGTTCTCGTCCAGCAGCCCGTAGCTCTTCTCCGAGACGACCGGCGCGATGATGATGTCGCGGGGGTCGGCGATCTTGTTCATGGCGACCCTCCTTACTTCTTCGCCGCGCGCGAGATGAACGCGTCGTAGGCCGTCTTCGTGAAGACCACGTCGTCGTTCACCAGCACGTCGTAGGTGTTGAGCTGGTCGGAGACGAGCACATGCACACTCGGCTCGTTGCGCAGGCTCTTCCAGGTCAGGTCGTCCTCGCGGTCCAGGACCAGGAGGACGCGCTTGGCCTGGGTGACCTCGCGCAGCGCCTTCAGCGCCGTCTTCGTCTTCGGGGTGTCGCCCTCGATGAGGCCGTCCACCACGTGCACCCGGCCGAACCGCGCGCGGTCCGACAGGGCGCCGCGCAGCGCGGCCGCCTTCATCTTCTTGGGCGTCTTCTGCGAGTAGTCCCGCGGCTGCGGGCCGTGCACGACGCCGCCGCCGGCGAACTGGGGAGCGCGGATCGAGCCCTGCCGGGCCCGGCCGGTGCCCTTCTGCCGGTACGGCTTCTTGCCGCCGCCGCGGACGTCGCCGCGGGTCTTGGTCGAGTGCGTGCCCTGCCGCGCCGCGGCCAGCTGCGCCACCACGACCTGGTGGATCAGCGGCACGCTGGTCTTCGCGTCGAAGACCTCGGCGGGCAGGTCGATGTCGAGCTTCGTCGTCACTTGCCCGCTCCCTTCACTGCGTCGCGGACCAGCACCACGCCGCCGTTGGGACCGGGAACCGCGCCCTTGATGAGCAGCAGGTTCTTCTCCGCGTCGATGGCGTGGACGGTCAGGTTCTGCACGGTGGTACGGGCGTTGCCGTGCCGTCCCGCCATGCGAAGGCCCTTGAAGACGCGACCGGGGGTCGCGCAGCCGCCGATCGAACCCGGTGAGCGGTGCTTGCGCTGGGTGCCGTGCGAGGCGCTGAGGCCCTTGAAGCCGTGGCGCTTCATGACACCGGCGGTGCCCTTGCCCTTGCTCGTACCGGTGACGTCGATCTTCTGGCCGGCCTCGAAGACGCTGGCGGTGATCTCCTGGCCGAGTTCGTACTCGGTGGTGTCGTCCGCCCGCAGTTCGACGAGATAGCGGCGCGGCGTGACGCCGGCCTTCTCGAAGTGACCCGTGCGCGGCTTGTTCACCTTGCGCGGGTCGATCTGCCCGAAGCCGAGCTGGACGGCGGTGTAGCCGTCCTTCTCCTGGCTGCGGAGCTGGGTGACGACACACGGCCCGGCCTGGACGACGGTCACCGGAACGATCCGGCCCTCATCGTCGAAGACCTGGGTCATGCCGAGCTTCTCGCCCAGGACGCCCTTCCTCTGCTTACTCATTGTCGGTGCGTCCCTCAGAGCTTGATCTCGATGTCAACGCCGGCCGGAAGGTCGAGCCGCATCAGCGAGTCGACCGTCTTGGGCGTCGGGTCGATGATGTCGATCAACCGCTTGTGCGTGCGCATCTCGAAGTGCTCGCGGCTGTCCTTGTACTTGTGCGGCGAGCGGATGACGCAGTACACGTTCTTCTCGGTCGGCAGCGGCACCGGGCCCGCGACCTTGGCGCCCGTCCGCGTCACCGTCTCAACGATCTTCTTCGCCGAGGTGTCGATGACCTCGTGGTCGTAGGCCTTGAGCCGGATGCGGATCTTCTGTCCCGCCATGGTGGCCTCGGTGTCCTTTGCTGTAGTGCCGCTGTTTACTTCGGTGGTCGTGATGCGGCGGCCCGGCTTCGGTCTCCCAGCGGCCGGGCCGCCGCACACGAGAGTGGTGTTACTTGATGACCTTGGTGACGCGACCCGAGCCGACCGTCCGGCCACCCTCGCGGATGGCGAACTTCAGGCCCTCCTCCATGGCGACGGGCTGGATCAGCTCGACGCGCATCTCGGTGTTGTCGCTCGGCATGACCATCTCGGTGCCCTCGGGCAGGTTCACCACGCCGGTCACGTCCGTGGTGCGGAAGTAGAACTGCGGGCGGTAGTTGTTGAAGAACGGCGTGTGGCGGCCGCCCTCGTCCTTGGACAGGATGTAGACCTGCGCCTCGAACTCGGTGTGCGGGGTCGTGGTGCCCGGCTTGATGACGCACTGGCCGCGCTCGACGTCCTCGCGCTTGATGCCGCGCAGGAGCAGGCCGACGTTGTCGCCCGCCTGGCCCTGGTCGAGCAGCTTGCGGAACATCTCGACGCCGGTGACCGTGGTGGTCGTCGACTTCTCCTTGATGCCGATGATGTCGACGGTCTCGTTGACGTTGACGACACCGCGCTCGACGCGGCCGGTGACGACCGTGCCGCGGCCGGTGATCGAGAAGACGTCCTCGATCGGCATCAGGAACGGCTTGTCGATGTCGCGGACCGGCTCCGGCACGTTCTCGTCGACGGCGGTCATCAGCTCGACGATCTTCTCGCCCCACGCCTCGTCGCCCTGCAGGGCCTGGAAGGCGGACACGCGGATGACGGGCAGGTCGTCGCCCGGGAACTCGTACTCGGTGAGCAGCTCGCGGACCTCGAGCTCGACGAGCTCCAGGATCTCCTCGTCGTCCACCATGTCGCACTTGTTCAGCGCGACGACGATGTAGGGCACGCCGACCTGGCGGGCCAGGAGCACGTGCTCCTTGGTCTGCGGCATCGGGCCGTCGGTCGCGGCCACCACCAGGATGGCGCCGTCCATCTGCGCCGCACCGGTGATCATGTTCTTGATGTAGTCCGCGTGACCCGGGCAGTCCACGTGCGCGTAGTGCCGGGCCTCGGTCTGGTACTCGACGTGCGCGATCGAGATGGTGATGCCGCGCTCGCGCTCCTCCGGCGCCTTGTCGATGTCCTCGAACGGCGTGAAGGGGTTGAGGTCCGGGTACTTGTCGTGGAGCACCTTGGTGATCGCCGCGGTAAGGGTGGTCTTACCGTGGTCGATGTGTCCAATGGTGCCGATGTTCACGTGCGGCTTCGTCCGCTCGAACTTGGCCTTCGCCACTGGTTGCTCCTTGTTGCGATCCTCGGCCGTTTAGACGACCGCTTCGATGTACGTCTTGGTGATCTGTGGGCAGGCCCGGTGGTTATTCGCCCCGCGCCTTGGCGATGATCTCCTGCGCGACGTTCGTGGGAACCTCGGCGTAGGAGTCGAACTGCATGACGAAAACAGCCCGGCCCTGGGTCTTGCTTCGCAGATCACCCACGTAGCCGAACATCTCGGACAGGGGCACAAGCGCCTTGATGACGCGCATGCCGTGCCGCTCGTCCATGGACTGGACCTGACCGCGGCGGCTGTTGAGGTCGCCGATCACGTCGCCCATGTTCTCCTCGGGCGTGGTGACCTCGACCGCCATCATCGGCTCCAGCAGCGTGGGGGACGCCTTGCGGGCGGCCTCCTTGAACGCCATGGAACCGGCGACCTTGAACGCCATTTCCGACGAGTCGACCTCGTGGTAGGCGCCATCCTGCAAAGTGACCTTGACGCCCACCATCGGGTAGCCGGCGAGGACACCGAACTCGGCGGCCTCCTGGCAGCCCGCGTCGACCGAAGGGATGTACTCCCGCGGGATGCGGCCACCGGTGACCTTGTTGACGAACTCGTAGCCGTCGGACCCGCCGCCCAGCGGCTCCAGGTCGATGATCACGCGGCCGAACTGGCCGGAGCCACCCGTCTGCTTCTTGTGGGTGTACTCGACCTTCTCGACCCGCTTGCTGATCGTCTCGCGGTAGGCGACCTGCGGCTTGCCGACGTTGGCGTCGACCTTGAACTCGCGCTTCATCCGGTCGACGAGGATCTCCAGGTGGAGCTCGCCCATGCCGGAGATCACGGTCTGGCCCGTGTCATCGTCGGTGCGGACCGTGAAGGACGGGTCCTCCTCGGCCAGCCGCTGGATCGCGGTGCTCAGCTTCTGCTGGTCGGCCTTCGTCTTCGGCTCGATCGCGACGTGAATGACCGGTGCCGGGAAGTTCATCGACTCCAGCACGATCGGGTTCTTGTCGTCGCACAGCGTCTCGCCGGTGGTGGTCTGCTTGAGCCCCATCACCGCGACGATGTCACCGGCGCCGGCGCGCTCGATCTCGGTGCGCTTGTTGGCGTGCATCCGGTAGATCTTGCCGATGCGCTCCTTGCGCTCCTTGACGGAGTTCATCACGTTCGACCCGGACTCCATGACGCCCGAGTAGACGCGCACGAAGGTGAGCTTGCCCAGGTGCGGGTCGCTCATGATCTTGAACGCCAGCGCGGAGAACGGCTCCTCCTCGCTCGGCTTCCGGGTGAGCACCTTCTCCTCGTCGCGGACGGCGTGGCCCTCGATGGCCTCGACGTCCATCGGGGAGGGCAGGTACCGGACGATCGCGTCCAGCAGCGGCTGCACGCCCTTGTTCTTGAAGGCCGTGCCGCACATCACCGGGGTGAGCTTCGCGGCGATCGTCGCGCGGCGGATGCCGGCGTAGAGCTGCTCGACCGTGGGCTCCTCGCCCTCCAGGTACAGCTCCATGATCTCGTCGTCGTTCTCGGCGAGGGTCTCGACCAGCTTGTCGTGCCACTCGCGCGCCGTCTCGGCGTGCGTCTCGGGGATGTCGAGGGTGTCGTACATCTCGCCGAGCTTGGCCTCTTCGTTCCAGACCAGGGCCTTCATCGTCACGAGGTCGACGACGCCCTTGAAGTCGGCCTCGGCGCCGATCGGCAGCTGCAGCGGGAGCGGCGTCGCGTTCAGCCGGTTCTCGATCATGTCGACGCAGCGGTGGAACTCCGCGCCGACGCGGTCGAGCTTGTTGACGAAGCACATGCGGGGCACGCCGTACCGGTCGGCCTGGCGCCACACCGTCTCGGACTGGGGCTCCACGCCGGCGACTCCGTCGAACACCGCGACCGCGCCATCGAGCACCCGCAGGTTGCGCTCCACCTCAACGGTGAAGTCGACGTGCCCCGGAGTGTCGATGATGTTGATCGTGTGATCGTCGTCGTCCACGGGCCAGTGGCAGGTGGTGGCGGCGGAGGTGATGGTGATCCCCCGCTCCTGTTCCTGCTCCATCCAGTCCATGGTGGCCGCGCCGTCGTGGACCTCGCCGATCTTGTAGCTGATGCCCGTGTAGTACAGGATCCGCTCGGTCGTCGTGGTCTTGCCCGCATCGATATGGGCCATGATCCCGATGTTGCGGACCTTGGCCAGGTCTACACCGGTTTTGGTAGCCACTGTCGTCCTCGCGTCGTCTCGTCGTTGCGATTCCCGCCGGGGTTACCAGCGGTAGTGGGCGAAGGCCTTGTTGGACTCCGCCATCTTGTGCGTGTCCTCGCGCTTCTTCACAGACGCACCGAGGCCGTTGCTGGCGTCGAGCAGCTCGTTCATCAGCCGCTCGGTCATGGTCTTCTCGCGGCGCTGCCGGGCGTACACCACCAGCCACCGGAGGGCGAGCGTGGTGCTGCGGGCCGGCCGCACCTCGACCGGGACCTGGTAGGTCGCGCCACCCACGCGGCGGCTGCGGACCTCCAGGGTCGGCTTGACGTTGTCGAGCGCGCGCTTCAGCGTGACGACCGGGTCGTTGCCGGTCTTCTCGCGGGCGCCCTCCAGAGCGTCGTACACGATGCTCTGCGCGATCGAACGCTTGCCGTCCAGGAGAATCTTGTTGATGAGCGCGGTGACCAGCGGCGAGTTGTACACCGGGTCAGCGATCAGCTGGCGCTTGCCAGCGGGGCCCTTGCGCGGCATCAGCTCTTCTCCTTCTTCGCGCCGTACTTGCTGCGCGCCTGCTTGCGGTTGCGGACGCCCTGCGTGTCGAGCGAACCGCGGATGATCTTGTAGCGAACACCCGGGAGGTCCTTCACACGACCGCCGCGCACGAGCACGATCGAGTGCTCCTGCAGGTTGTGCCCGACACCCGGGATGTAGGCCGTGACCTCGATCCCACTGGTCAGCCGGACACGGGCGACCTTCCGAAGCGCGGAGTTCGGCTTCTTGGGCGTCGTCGTGTAGACGCGCGTGCAGACGCCCCGCCGCTGGGGGCTGTCCTTCAGCGCGGGCGTCTTGTTCTTGGTCACCTTGTCCGTCCGGCCCTTTCGGACCAGCTGCTGGATCGTGGGCACCGCGTCTCCGTCTTCCTCGTACCAAGCCGGTAAGTCTTAATGCTGCAATCCCAGCCTCAGGCGAGGCTGTGACCTGCCGGTTTCCCGACCTCTCCGACCCACGCGGTCGGGCGTGTCGCCACCTCACGGAAATACAGCCGCGCGAAACCGACACAGACCGCCCGGCCCATACAGGGCCGAATCAAGCCGGGGAGTAGATGCGGCGCTGGGGCTGGCCTCTCAGACCTCGCCGACGCACACGCATAGCGACCCGCGCACAGCGGGCACAAGTGAGAAGGTTACCGACCGCCGCGCCAAAGTGCAAAGTGAACAGGGCACTACCGTGCGCCCGCCCTCGGGCGCAAGCCCGCGAGCCTTGGAAAGCCTTCTTCCCGGGACGTTGAACGACGGAATGCCGACGGATGTTCCCCCCTCCGAAGGAGGGAGGACCCGTCGGCATTCTGTCCCACATCCCACAGTTGGGGAAGATGTGGACCAGCTTTTACGCCGTGCCGGACCGGTCGCTACAGAACGAAAGTGACGACCACGACGACGATGATGACCACGGCGGCAACGACGCCGCCGATGAGCAGGAGCATGTTCTTGCTGCCCTTGCTGCCTTTGCCCCCTTCGGCCCCGTAACCGGGCTGCTGCCCGTACTGTCCCGGCTGACCGTACTGCCCCGGCTGGCCCGGCTGCCCCTGCTGGCCGTAGGGCTGCTGGCCGAACTGCTGTCCCTGCCCCTGGGCCTGCTGCTCGCCCGGCTGGCCGAACTGCTGGCCGTAACCCTGCTGCTGAGCCTGCTGCCCGAAGTCCTGCTGCTGTCCATAGGGTTGCTGGCCGTAACCCTGCTGCTGCTCGGCGGGCTGGCCACCGAACTGCTCGGGCTGCCCGTACCCCTGCTGCTGCCCGAACTGCTGGCCGCCCTGCTGCTGGGCCTGGCCCCACTGCTGCTGGCCGATGTCCATCCGGGTGTGCTCGGCCATGCCCTGCGATTCGACGCGGCCCTGCAGGTCGGCGCGGCCCTGGGACGGGTCGAACGCCTCGGTCGGACGCGCGTCCTCCACGCCGCTCTCACCGGGCGGGCGGTACAGGTCCTCCACCGGGTTGCCGGTCGGCTGCGAACCGGCGCCGTACCCCGACTCGGGCGGCGGCACCATCATCGTCCGCTCGCTGTCGACCTGGCCGTGCTGACCCGGCTGCGCGGGCTGTGCCGGCTGGACGCCGGGCTGGGACGACTCCGGCGACCACGGCTCGGGCGTGGACGGCGGTGTCGGGGCCTGCCACGGCTCCGCCGCCGGAGGCTCCTGCTTGCGTTCTGGGCCGGTGGCGACCGGGATGTCGGTACCGGGCGACCAGTGCAGCGTCGCCTGGTCGTCCACCACGGGCCGCTGCGGCTCTTCCGGCGCGGCGGCGGCCGGGCCGGGGACGATCAGCGTGCGGTCCTCCTGCAGCTGCTCGGGCTGCGCCGGTGCCTGCTCGCCGGGCGCACCGGCCTCGGGCGGCGGGAAGCCGCCGCCCTGGCCGCCGAACGGGGGCTGCCCGTACTGCGGCTGCTGCTCCTGGGGCGCGCTGTGCATCGGCTGCTGCGGGTATCCCGGCTGCTGCCCGTACTGCGGCGCCTCGGGCGGCTGGCCGTACGGGGCCTGCTCAGGCTGCCGGCCATAGGGAGCCTGCTCAGGCGCCTGGCCGTACGGAGCCTGCTCGGACGGCTGGCCGTAACCGGGCTGCGGCTGGCCATAGGGCTGCTGCTCCCCCGGCGGGACGTACTGCTCCTGCGGCGGCGGGAACCCGCCCGGACCGGGAGGCGCGCCGTAGGGCGGGGCCGGCGGCTGCCCGTACGGGGCCTGCTGTTCCTGCGGACCGCCGAACGGCTGCTGCGGCGGCGCCGGGGGCTGCTCGCCGTACTGCTGAATCGGCTGCTCGACCATCGTGGGGGGCGGCGGAGGCGGCGCCGGCCGCTCTTCTTCGCGGGGCTCCTGCGGCTGCGGCGCGGGGGCATTGCCGCCCAGCTGCGGAGCCCCGAACACCACGGTGCGGTCTCCCAGCGGCCGGGCGGGCGGCTCCTGGCTCTCGGACGGCCCGGGTCGGCCCTCGTCGTCCGGCAACGGCCGCTGCGGACCCTGCGTGCCGTCATTCTCGGTCATCGTCGGGCTCCTTCAGCGCCGTCGTCCCGGGGCTCCCCAGCTCCCGGAAGTTCAGAAGCGCGCGGCGCATAACGCGGCCTCCGACCCTTGTCACCCATGTCCCCACGTAGCCGTCTCGTCATGCGTGGGCGTTCTCGTCCCCAGCCTGCCCCGATCGCCGGTGGTATCGCAAATCATCACTCTTCATAGACGCCGGGCACCCCCGGAACGTTCAGGTCCGGGGCCGCCGGCTTCTGGTCCGTCAGGAATGCCCGGCGACCGGGTGCGGGCGGTACGGCGCCTCCAGTCGCGCGACTTCCCGCTCGTCCAGTTTCAGTGCCTCCGACGCGACGGCGTCCTCCACATGAGTGAGTTTCGTCGCGCCGACGATCGGTGCCGTCACCCCGGGCCGGCCGAGCAGCCACGCGAGCGCCACCTGCGCCGGCGGGACGCCCCGCTCCTTCGCGACATCGCGGACGGCATCGACGACGTCGAAACCGGCCTCCGTCTTCCAGGTCGCGGTCGGGGCGGGGATCGTGGCGGGCAGCGGCAGCCGGGCCGCCTGATCGCACGCCGCTGAGCGGGCGGCGGCAGGGGCCCGTCCGGATGGGACGAGCCCCTGGGCGTCATCCTCCCCCGGCCATGCGGCGACACAACCACCCCAAAGGTCAAGGAAACCCGCTATATGCCCAGGTCATGGCGCCGGTGCCGGGGTCGGTCCGCGAGCCAGTGCAGGGCCTCGCGCTGGAACGGGACCTCCGCGCCGAGCTGGCAGAGAACGCCGATGCCCACGCCGAGGGCGCGTTGGGCATGGACGTAGCCCGGTGGGAAGGCCAGGCCGAGGCCGACCGGCATCGAGGCCGTCATCCCTTCGAGGGTGTCGCGGAGGAAGGCGCCGTCGAAGCGGAAGGTCTCGGTCCGGACGGCCGCTCCCGTCCGTTCGAAGAGCGCCCTGAGCCGGGCGCCGTCCGCCCGCACCCCGGGCCGCAGGAAGCCCAGGTCGCGGAGGACGTCGACAAGTTCCTCCGGGTCTTCGGCGAGGTGGACGCGCATCCATTTGTGGAGCGGGCTCGGGGTGCCGGGCTCGTGGCGGTACACCGCGCCGAAGTCCAGGACGCCGAGGCGGCCGTCGTCGAACAGCCGGAAGTTTCCGGGATGCGGGTCACCGTGCATCATCCCGGTCCTGGGGATGCCGGAGAACATGAGCCTGGTCAGGAGGAGCCCGGCGCGGTCCCGCCGCTCCTGGTTCCCGGTGGCGATGATCTGCGCCAGCGGGGTGCCCCCGATCCATTCCGAGACGAGGACCCGGCCGTCCTGAAGGAGCACCTCGGGGACGGCGAAGTCGGGATCGTCGAGGTAACCCGCTCTGAACGCCTCCTGCGCCGCGGCCTCCCGTGCGTAGTCGAGTTCCGCGGCCAGGCCGTCCATCAGTTCGGCGGCCAGCGCGCGGCCGTCCAGTTCGGGGGCGATGAAGGAGGTGAACCAGCGCATCGCGAACACGGTCAGGTCGCGGTCGTCCAGCAACTGCTCCCTGGCGTCGGGGTGCTGCACCTTGACCGCCACGGGACGGCCGTCCGACCAGACGGCGCGGTGGACCTGGCCCAGTGAGGCGACCGCGGCGGGCTCCGGGTCGATGGCGGCGAAGAGGTCCGGCCAGCCGGGGCCGAGGTCGTCCGCCAGCACCTGCCGTACCCGGGCGGCGTGCTCGGGCCGGGCCGCCTCCTGCAGCCGGGCCAGCCGCTCCCGGTAGACCGCGGAGATCGCCGGCGGCAGCGCCGTCTCGTACACCGACAGGACCTGGCCGAACTTCATCAGCCCGCCCTTGAGCCCGCCCAGGACGTCGAAGAGCTGGTCGGCGGTGCGCTCGTGCAGTTCCAGCGACGCCTCGTCGGTCAGCCGGCCGAGCGCCTTGAGCCCGCCGGCGACGGCCGTCCGCCGGCCGATTCCCAGCGGGAGCGCCGACAGCCTCGCCATCCGGGACAACGCCTGAATTCGCATGGCGCCAGCATCCGCGGCGCCCCGGCCCGGCCGCTTCGCCCCGCGGTCCCCGGCTCGCCCCGACCGTGGGGGGAGCGGCAGTGCGACCACGGTCCGATGACCGCGCCGCCCGGGGAAATCTAGGATCTGCGCATGCGCTGGACCACCCCGCCCTGGCCGTTGCTGAGGCTGCTCGCCTGGGTGGGAACGTGCTGGGCGCTGCTCGCGGTGCTGCTGGCCCCGTCCCCGCCCGTCCGGACCGTCCTGGTCACCGGGTACGCCGCGCTGTGGGCGTGGCAGTCGATACGGCCGTGGAAGCCGCCCGTCAGGGCGGTGCCGGTGCTGGCGCCGCTGCTCCTCCTGATCATCGCGCTGGCACCCCCGGCGGGCCGGGGCGGCGGGTTCCGGCCGTTCCCGTTCGCCGAGGGCACCTACTCCGACGGCGCGCTGGCGATCGCCGGCGCGCCCATCTGGATCCATCTCGTCGTGCTCGCCCGGGGACGCGACCTGGCCTGGTCGGTGCCGCTGACGCTCGCGCTCGCCCCCGTCCGGCAGCTGCTGGCCGGCGGGCTGCCGCTCTGGCCGGCGTGGCTCATGTGGGGGGCCGGTTTCCTGGTGCTCGGCTCGGCGTTCCGCGTCCACGGAAAGCTGTACGAGGCGCGGCTGCGGCTCGCCCGGGAGGCCGTGGCCGAGGAGCGCCGGAAGATCGCACGCGAGGTCCACGACCTGGTCGGGCACGGGCTGGGCGTGGTGATGCTGAACATCACCGCGGCGAGGCTCGCCACCGCCCGGGGCGACACCGGGGCGGCGGGCGAGGCGCTGGCGGAGGCCGAGCGGGCCGGGCGGCAGAGCGTCCGCGACGTCCACCGCGGCCTGGTCCTGCTGCGCGACCCGTCCGCCGCCGGACCGTCCGTCACCCTCGCCCCGCCCACCGCGGAGGACACCGGCGCCCTGGTCGCCGAGTTGCGGGACGGAGGGTTCGCGGTCACGCTCAGCACCCGGGGCGACCTGGGCACCGTCGACCCGGCGGTCGGGCTTACCATCTTCCGGGTGGTCCAGGAGGCCCTGTCCAACACCGCCAGGCACGCGCCCGGCGCGGCGGCCGAGGTCACCGTGGCGGTCGGGGACGGCACCGCCGAGGTGACCGTGACCGATCCCGGACCGGCCGGCCCGCGCGGCCGGTCCGCGGCGGGCGGGCTCGGACTCGTCGGGATGCGCGAACGCGTCACCGCGCTCGGGGGCGACCTGCGCGCCGGACCCGACGGTCCCGGCTGGACGGTCCACGCGACCATCCCCCTCACCGGGACGGCCTCGTGATCAGGCTGCTGCTCGTCGACGACCAGCAACTCGTCCGCGCCGGGCTGGCGCGCATCTTCGACGGCGAACCGGACGTGGAGATCGTCGGCGAGTGCGCGGACGGCGACGAAGTGACCGGGGCGGCGGCCCGCTGCGCCCCGGACGTGGTGCTGATGGACGTCCGGATGAAACGGCTGGACGGCGCCGCGGCGACCAGGCTGCTGCGGTCCCGCCCCGGCGCACCGCCCGTGCTCGTCCTCACCATGTTCGACGACCCCGAGGTCGTCGCCGCCGCGCTCGCGGCCGGCGCCGCCGGTTTCGTGCTGAAGGACGCGCCCGGCGAGGAGATCATCCAGGCGGCCCGCGCCGTCGCCGCCGGGAAGGGCTGGCTCGACCCCGCCATCACCCCGCAGGTCCTGCGCGCCTACCGGACCGGGCTCCGTCCCCGCCCGGCGTCGTCCGGCGATCTCTCGCTGCGGGAACGCCAGGTGCTGTCGCTCATCGGCACGGGCGCCACCAACCCCGAGATCGCGGCCCGGCTCCACATAGCGGAGGGCACGGTCAAGACCCACGTCGGCAGCATCTTCACCAAGCTCGGCCTCCGCGACCGCGCCGCCGCGGTCATCTACGCCCTCCGGCACGGCCTCGCCGGCGACGAGCCCGACGCGTAGCCGCCGGGCGTCCCGGCCATGGCGGTGGCGGTGCGGTGCCGGGGATCGCGGCGGCGCGGTCGTGGGGCCGAACTCCGCGGCGAGGACGTCCAGGCGGGAACCGTCGCCCGCGCCGGGTGCGCCGGTCCGACCACGCGCCCCGAGGCCGGCGAGCCGACCGCGCAACACCGACAAAGCGCTGCATTGTTCCCGACAGGCCAGAAAATGTGTGCAAATCAGCCTTTAATGGAATTTACCCTGGAAGAGGCATCCTTTCGCTTTTCAGTGGTAGGGCTTCAAGAGTCAAAGAAAGGATGCACATGCTTACCAAGGAACAAATTCCTCAGGTGTTGGACCACCCGCTCTACGACGAGGGCGGCAGCAAGGTCGGCGACGTCAAGCACGTCTTCCTCGACGACCGGACCGGGCGTCCCGAGTGGCTGGGCATCCAGATCGGACTGCTGGGCAACAAGGAGACCTTCGTCCCGACCAGCGGAGCCGAGTGGGTTTCCGACCATGTCGAGGCGGGGTACGAGAAGGAATTCATCAAGCAGGCACCCCACGTGGACGTCGAGGCCGGGCACATATCGGCGGACGAGGAGGAGCGGCTGTACCGCTACTACGGCATTGAGCCGGGCGGAACGCGCGCCCCCGCACAGCCCGGGGAGGCGGCGCCGGAGCGGGCACGCGAGCCCGACGACGCGATGACCCGCTCTGAGGAGCAGCTCCACGTCCACAAGGAGACCCGGGAGAGCGGCCGGGCCAGACTGCGCAAGTACGTGGTCACCGAAGAGCAGCAGATGACCGTTCCGGTCAGCCACGAAGAGGTCCGGGTCGAGCGCGAGCCGATCACCGATGAGAACCGGGACGCGGCGATGCGCGGATCGGAGATCACCGAGGCCGAGCACGAGGTCACCCTGCACGAGGAGCGGCCGGTGGTGTCCAAGGAGACCACCCCGGTGGAGCGCGTGCGGGCCAGTAAGGAGACCGTCACCGAAGAGGAGACCGTCGGCGGCGAGATCCGCAAGGAGCGCATCGAGATGGAAGAGGAGGACGCAAGACGGCGAGGCCGCCGCGAGCGGTGACCCGTCTCCCGCCCCGGGCCGACCGGCGGCCTGGGGCGTCCCCACGCCCTGCCCCCGCCACTCCGCGCTACCGCATCAGGCCGGAGCCATCCCGCGGCGAGTACTGGCACACCAAGACCGTCATGGGCGACGTCTACGCGGTCGGCAAGAGCGCGGCGAATCACTAGCCCGGCCTACGCGGCGCAGAACTCGTTGCCTTCGGGGTCCTGCATGACCCACCAGTGCCCGGCGGGTCCCCGGTCGAACTCGCGGACGCGGGTCGCTCCCAGCCCTTCCAGCCGGGCGACCAGCTCGTCGAGGCCGCCGGGCTCGCTGTGGACGTCGATGTGCAGGCGGTTCTTGCCGGACTTGCCCTCGGGCACGTCCTGGAAGAGCAGCCGCCGTCCGCGGCCGACGCCGCTGACCTCGTCGAACGGGTCCTCGGGGTGGCGGATCGCGGCATGGCCGCGGAAGGTCTTGCGTCCGCGATGTTCGTGTACCGCCTCCTCGCCGATGCGGCCGGCGGCCAGCACCTGCTCGACGAGCGCGCTGGGATCCTCCACCTCGTAGCCCAGGGCCGCTGCCCAGAAGTCCGCGAGCGCGGATGCGTCCGTACTGTCGATGACCAGCTTCCAACCCAATGCCATGTAACCAGTTATATTAGTTACATGGCCTCCTCTGCAACCACGGGACTGACGCTGCGCTCCCGTACCGGCGCCACCTACCGGTTCGACCCCGGCGCGCTGTGCCTGGAGCTGCTGACCACCGGCGGCCCCGGCCCCTACCGCAGGTACGAGGTCCTGTTCGAGCCCGCCGACCTGGCCGCCTGGGCAGAGCGGTCACGGCTGACCCCGACACCCGCACTGCAGGTCTCGAAAGCCGAGGTGACCAACGCGCGGAACCTGCGCGACGCGCTGTTCCAGGTGGTCATCGCCCACCTGCACAGCGACCCGTACCCGCCCGACGACCTGGGGACCCTCAACAAGGCCGCCGCCCGTCCGGCGCTGGCACCCGGCATCACGCCGGACGGGGAGCGGCAGTGGGCCGGAACCCCCAAGGGCACACACCTGCTGGCCACCGTCGCGCGGGACGCCATCGACCTGCTGACCGGCCCGTTCGCCCACCGCATCCGCACCTGCGCCGGCGACAACTGCCAGCTCGTCTACGTCGACACCTCACGCCCCGGCCGCCGCCGCTGGTGCTCGATGGAGCACTGCGGCAACCTCCACAAGGTGAGAGCCTCACGCGCCCGCCAGTCCGAGCCGGACCATGGATCGAGCAAGGCCTGCCCCTCATCCGATGACGGGAGTTGATCATGGCGACCGCCGAACGGACGGGACGAAAGTCCCTGTTCCCCGGGGGGACGTCGGCTCAGGATCGTTGGTAGGCGTGCCCGCGAGGAGGTCGCCGCGCAGGTCTGGAAGGCGGACACATGACGGACTACCCCTACGCCGGCCGGTTCCGGAGCTACGAGAGGCTGCCCGAGGAGGGGCGGCCCCGGGCGGAGATCCTCGCCGAAGTCCGCGAGATGGCGGCTCAGGAGGACGCCTTCTGGGAGACGGGCAAGGCGTCCGGGACGGTGTACTGCGGGGACCACGAGCACTACGACTTCATGACGGAGACGTACGGCCTGTTCGGTCACGCCAATGTGCTCCAGCGCGACATGTTCCCCAGTGCGACGAAGTTCGAGGGCGAGATCCTCGCCATGACCCTCGACCTCATGCACGGCGGCGCGGTCACCGAGACCGACCCGGGCGGCCTGGTGACGACCGGCGGCACCGGGAGCATCCTGCACGCGATGCTGGCCTACCGGGACGCGGCCGCCCGGCACCGCGGCATCGCCCGGCCCAACATCGTCAAACCGGAGACCGCGCACCCCGCGTTCGACAAGGCCGGCCACCTGTTCGGCATCGAAGTGCGGGAGGCGCCGGCCGACCCCCGCACGACCCTGGTGGACGTCACCGCGGCGGCCGGGCTCATCGACGCGAACACGGTCGCGGTGATCGGCTCGGCGGGCAACTACGGGTACGGCACGATCGATCCCATCGCGGACCTGTCGGAGCTGGCGCTCATCCGCGGCGTCGGCCTGCACGTCGACGCCTGCCTGGGCGGGTTCGTCCTCCCCTTCGGTGAGGAGCTCGGCCTGGACATCCCGCCGTTCGACTTCCGGCTGCCGGGCGTGACCAGCATCTCCGCCGACACCCACAAGTACGGGTACGGCCTCAAGGGCACGTCCACGCTGCTGTTCCGCGACAGCGCGCTGCGCAACGAGCTGTACTTCTTCCACACCGGGTGGAGCGGCGGCAAGTACCTGTCGCCGGGCATCGAGGGCTCCCGGTCGGGCGGGCTGCTGGCCGCCACCTGGGCCGGGATGGTGCGGCTCGGACGCGCAGGCTACCGGCGGTACGCCGAGCAGATCTTCGGCACCGCGCGCCAGATGCTGGAGGCCGTCCGGTCGCACCCCGAGCTGCGCGTCATGGGAGAGCCGACGTTCCTGTTCAGTTTCACGTCGGACGTGTTCGACATCTACCACGTGTACGACTTCATGTCCGGACGCGGCTGGCGGTTCAACGGCCAGCAGTATCCCGATGCGATCCACATGGCCGTCACCAGACCGCAGACCCGGCCCGGCGTCGCGGACGCCTTCGCGGCCGACCTCGCCGACGCCGTACGGTATGCCGCCGAACGGCACGAGGCGGGCGAGTCTCCCCTCTCGGGCGCGGTGTACGGGGGTGTGCCGGGCGGGCTCACCGAGGAGGCGGACGACTTCATCCGGCAGATCATGACCGGCATCCTCGACACCCAGCAGTCGCTGCCTCCGGCCGCGCGCTGACCGGGCGGAGGAACCGACCATGCCCGCACGCGCGCCCGCCCCCGGGGACCGCTACGTCCTCGCCGTCGACCTCGGCTCGACCGGGGTGAAGATCGGCCTCGTCTCGCTCACCGGGGAGATCGCCCTGTGCGAACTCGGCGTGGTCACCACCCGCCGGTCCGGTGACGGCGCCTCCACCCAGGACGCCGGGCAGTGGTGGGAACTCATCACCGCCGCCGCGCGGCGGGTGATGGCCGCCGGAGTGATCCGCCCCGAGCAGCTCGTCGCGGCCTCGTGCACCGGCCAGTGGGCCAGCACGGTGCCGGTGGACGAGTCGGGCCGTCCCGTCGGCGACTGCATGCTGCACGACGACACGCGCGGCGCGCCGTACTCCCGGGCCCTCATCGGCGGACCGGTCGCCGGGTACGCCCCGCGCAACATCCTCGCCTGGGTGCGCCGGACGGGTGGGGCGCCGTCGCCGTCGGGCGCCGACCCGATCGGGCACCTGCTGTTCCTGCGCCACGAGATGCCCGCCGTGTACGCCGCGGCGCGCTGGTTCATGGAACCGGTCGACTATCTGACGATGCGGATGACCGGGGTCGCCGCCGCCACCCACGCCTCGATGACGGCGGCCTGGCTGACCGACAACCGGCGGCCCGGGACGCTGCGGTACGACGCCGGCCTGGCCCGCAGGGCGGGGATCGACACCGGCCGGCTCCCGCCGCTGCGGCCCGTCGGCTCGGTGGTGGGCGTGATCCCCGAGCGGGTGGCCGGGGAGCTGGGGGTGCCCGCCGGGCTGCCGGTGGTCACGGGCCTGCCCGACCTGCATGCGTCGGTCCGCGGCGCCGGGACGATGGACGACTTCCAGGCCCACCTCGCGATCAGCACGACGTCCTGGATCGGGCTGTCGGTGCCGTTCAAGAAGACCGACGTCCTGCGGTCCATCGCCAGCGTGCCGGGGCTGGGGGACGGTTCCTACGTCGTCGCCAACAACCATGAGACCGGCGGCCGGTGCCTGCAATGGCTGCACGAGACGATCGTGGGCGCCGCCACCACCACCGCATCCGACTACGAACGGCTCGTGCGCCGGGCCGAAACCGTGCCGGTGGGCAGTCACGGCGTCATCTTCACCCCCTGGCTGGACGGCGAGCGGTCCCCGGTGGACGACCGCGACGCCCGCGCCGGCTTCCACAACCTGTCGCTGACCACGACGCAGGACGACCTCGTCCGCGCGGTCCTGGAGGGCGTCGCCTACAACAACCGCTGGCTGCACGAGGCGGTCGAGCGGTTCGCGGGACGCCCCCTCGACCCGATCAGGCTGATCGGCGGCGGTGCCCGGTCCGACCTGTGGTGCCAGATCCACGCCGATGTGCTCGGCCGCACCGTCGAGCGGGTCGCCGACCCGATGAACGCCGGCCTGCGCGGCCAGGCCGTCTTCGCGGGGCTGTCGCTCGGCGCCGTCCGCCGCGAGGACGTCCGGATCGGGGTCGACCGCGTCTTCACCCCCGACCCCGCCGCCGGGGCGGAGTACGAACGGCTCTACCGCGAGTTCCCCGGCCTGTACCGGAGCCAGCGCGGCATGTTCCGCCGGCTCGGGCGCGGCGCCCGCCGCACGGCCGCCGCGCCCCGCCCGCGGCGGCTCATCCCAGCGGCGGCACGACGGCCTCGATGAGGTGCGGGCCCGGTTCGGTGACCGCCCGGCCGAACTGGACCGCGAACTCCTCCACCGTGCGGGCCCGGGTCGCCGGAACCCCCATGCCGGACGCCAGCGCGACGAAGTCCAGGGCCGGCCGCGACAGGTCGACCATGTCCCGCGCCACGCTCCCCGCGGCGGGCGGTTCCGCCGTCGCCCCGACCCGTGTCATCTCCATCGACAGGATCGCGTAGGAACCGTTGGCGAACACGACGGTGGTGACGTCGAGCCCCTCCCTGGCCTGCGTCCACAGCGCCGACGGCATGTACATCGCGCTGCCGTCCGACTCCAGGCAGACGACCGGCCGGGACGGGCACGCGATCGCGGCGCCGACCGCGACGGGCATTCCCTGGCCGATCGCGCCACCGGTCAGGGTCAGCCAGTCGTGCGGCGGCGCGCCCGCGGTGGCGTCCGCCAGCCACAGCCCCGACGTGTTCGACTCGTCCGAGACGATCGCCCCCTCGGGCAGCAGCGCCCCGACGACGGCGGCGGCCGTCTCCGCCGTGAGCGTCCCGGACGGCATGTCCGGCCGCGCCGCGGGCCGCGGGGTCGGTTCGACGTCCGCGGCGACCGCGTCGGCGAGCCGGGTGAGCGCCGCGGCCGCGTCGCCGCCGAGGTCATGCACCCGGCACCCGTCCGGGACGAGGTCGCCGGTGCGGCCCGGGTAGGCGAAGAACGTCGCGGGCCGCCGCGCACCGGCCAGGATGATGTGCCGGGCGCCCTCCAGCTGCGCCGCCGCCATGTCGCCCAGGTAGAGCAGCCGCCCCATCGCCGGGAGCCCGGCGCCGCGCTCCAGGCGGGCCGGGAACGTCTCGCACAGCGCCCGCGACCCGGTCGCCGTGGCGATGCGGTCGGCCGCCTCCAGCCCGGCGCGGCGGGTCGCGTCGCCGCCGATCAGCAGGACGCACGGTTCACCGCCGGTCAGCGCGGCGGCCGCCGCCTCCAGCACATCGTCGCCCGCCGGTTCGGGCGCGGGAAGGGGCGGCGGCGCCGCGACCCGCCCGCCCTCCGACCAGGCGACGTCCGCGGGGACGATGAGCGTCGCGACGCCCCCGGCCAGTGCGGCCCCGACCGCCTCCGCCGCGGCGGAACCGGCGTCCGCCGCGTCCGCGGGCCGGCCCACCCAGCGCGACACCGACCCGGCGACGGCCGCGATGTCGGACTGCAGCGGCGCGTCGAACCGCTGATGGCCGGTGGCATGGTCACCGACGACGGCCACGACCGGTGTCCGTGCCCGCCGCGCGTTGTGCAGGTTGGCCAGCCCGTTCCCGAGTCCCGGGCCGAGGTGCAGCAGGACGGCGGCGGGCCGCGGCGCCATCCGCCCGTACCCGTCGGCGGCACCCGTCGCGACGCCCTCGAACAGGCACAGCACGCCCCGGGCACGCGGTTCGCCGTCCAGCGCCGCCACGAGATGCAGCTCCGACGTGCCCGGATTCGCGAACCACACGTCGACGCCCGCGTCCGACAGGGTGTGCGCCATCGCCTGCGCGCCGTTCATAAGTGTCTCCCCATGCTCAGCCGAACAGGACGCCCCGGTTGAGTATCCCGTCCGGATCGAAGGCCTTCTTGATCCGCCGCATCAGCTCCACCTTCGCCGGATCCTCCAGGGCGAGGAAATAGGGGACCTTCTCCCGTCCGATGCCGTGCTCCCCGCTGATGGTGCCGCCCGCCTCGACGGTCTTGGCGAATATGCCGCTCATCACGGCGGTCAGCACCTCGGGGTCGGGCTGGAACAGTGAAAGGTGCACATTGCCGTCACCCGCGTGACCGCAGCCGCTGATGAGCGTCCCATGCCGGTCGCCGATCTCGTGGACGGCGGCGAAGAATCCGGCCAGGACGGCGCGCGGCACGACCGCGTCCACGATCGCGTCGGCCCCGGCGGCGCGGGCGGCCCAGAACGCGTTCTCCCGCGCCGTGACGAACCGCCGGAGAGCGTCGCCGGCGAGCACGTACCCGTCGGCGGCGCCGAGGTCCGCGAGCCGTTCCCCGAGCGCCTGGACGTCCTCGTCCAGCCGATCGGCCGAATGGTTCTCCAGGACCACGAGCAGATAGGCCTGCGCGGTGTCCCGGACATGCTCCGGAACCCCGAGATCCAGCCCGGCGTTCGCGGTGATCGCCGCCATGGCGAGCATGTCGACGTACTCCAGGACGAGCGGGTCCAGCCCCCCGCCGGTCAGCCGCGGGACGGCCGCGGTGACCGCCGCCGTGCCGGGGAACGGCGCCAGCACCCCGGCCCGGTTCGCGAGCCGGGGCCGCAGCCGCAGCGTCGCCTCGGTGACCAGGGCGAGCGTGCCCTCCGATCCCACGATCAGCTGGGTCAGGTCGTAGCCGGTGGACGTCTTCACGTACCGGCCGCCGCTGCGGATCACCTCGCCGCCCGCGAGCACCGCCTCCAGGCCGAGGACGTGGTGGCGGGTCACGCCGTCCTTGACCGCGTGCATGCCGCCCGCGTTCGTGGCGATCGTGCCGCCGACGGCGGCGCCGTCCTCGCCGGGGAACACCGGATACACCAGCCCCGCGTCGGCGGTCGCGCGGTCGAGTTCCGCGAGCGTGACGCCCGGCTGCACCACCGCCACCTGATCGTCCGCGTCGATCTCCAGGATCCGGTTCATCCGCTCGAAGGACACCACCAGGCCGCCCGGACACGGCACCGCCGCGCCGGACAGGCCGGTCCCCGATCCCCGGGCCGTCACCGGGACCCCGAGCCCGCCGGCGACCCGCAGCACCGCGGCGACCTGCGCGGTGTCCGCCGGGCGCACCACCGTGAACGGCCCTTCCACCGCGACGCCCAGCGACTCGTCCCGGCCATAGTGCGGGGGGACGGCGTCGCCCGACAGCACATGCTCGGGGCCGACGACATCCGCCAGCGCCGTGCGGACGTCCGCCATGTTCCCTCCCACCGGCATCCGCGGCCTGAATCGGCGATTCCACCGCATCTCCGTCCGGCAAGTCTGACCTCCCCCTCCCGCCCTGGGCAGGGACCATCGGGCGCCTCGACGAGGCCGAAGGTCCCACGGCCAAAGTTGCGCAATCCAATGGTTGCGATATATGTTGCAACCAGTTGATTGCGTCACTTGGAGGTCATGGTGCCCGTACCGGATCGGATCGAGCGCGTGCTCGACCTTCACCACCCTCCCGAGAAGGTGTGGGCGGCTCTGACCACGCCCGAAGGTCTGGGTGGCTGGTTCGGGTCCAGTGCCGAGGTCGACGACTTGCGCCCCGGCGGCCAGGCCCGCGTGCGGTGGGGGCAGGACGAGGAGAACATCCTGTGCATCCAGGTCGTGGAGCCGCCCCGCCGGTTCGCCTACACATGGGCGATCGAGGGATTGCCTCCGAGCGATCCCCGCCGGACCCACGTGGAGTTCACGCTGGAGCCGACGCCCGCCGGCACCCGGCTCACGGTCGTGGAGACCGGCTTCGCCCAGCTGCCGGATGACCTCACCGCCGCCTACGAGGGCAACGTCACGGGATGGCGGACGAAGCTGCCCGAACTGGCCGAGTACCTCGATGCCGCGGCCTGATCATCCCGATGCCGAGCCGATCGCACAGGCGGTCTTCACCGCGCTGGCGGACCCGACCCGGCGCGGCATTCTCGCCGACCTCGCCGCGCACGGACCCGCGACGGCGACGGATCTGGCCGGCCGGCTGCCCATCTCGCGGCAGGCCATCGCCAAACACCTCCGTCTGCTGACCGACGCCGGACTCGTCCGGGCCGAGGCCGGGGAGCGGCGCCGGATCCGCTACCGCCTGCAGACCGGGCCGGTGGCAGTGGCCCAGTCGTTCCTGGCCGCGCTCACGCGTGACTGGGACGGCCACCTGGACCGCCTGCGCGACCACCTCGATCAGACCCAGGAGAGATGAACCATGAACCTGACCCTGTGGTTCGACCGGGTCGACAACTACGCACACCCTGACCTTTGGCTGGAACTGTTCACCGACGACGTCGACCGTGCCGCCGCGCACCTGGCCGCGCATGGCATCGGCGTCCAGGACGAACTGGAGCCGCTCCCCTCCGGGATGAACGCCCACTGGATCAGCAACCCCGTCGGAGTCCCGCACATCGTCCGCCTCCCCGACGACGGCTGAACCGTCAGGCACCGTCTTCGAGGTGCCGGACGGCTTCGGATCGGACGGTGCCGGGGTCGGCGCCGAGTTCGCGGAGCAGCCGTGCGGCGGGCCCTTCGGCTCTTCCAGCAGGGCGGCGAGCAGACGGATGAAGCCCAGGCAGACGAGGCATCACGCCATCTCGCATCGCTATCGCGCCTGGTATCGGAGGAAGTGGTCGGACGAGGCGTCCACGGACACGGCCCGGCCGAGCCTCCGTTACGGTGCGCTGTGTGCAGCCAAGGACCTGGGTGACCCTCGCCGCCGTCGCGGCGCTCGCCGTCGGCGTCGCGGCCTGGCGGCAATCGTGGCGGGTGTGGCCGCCCGCGCCACACGTCGACCGGCACCTCACCGGCGACGTCCTGCCGGTGATCGACCGGTACCTGGAGAGCGGCCGCGCGGTGGTGTGGCCGAGTTCTCTGCCCGCCCGGCTGAGCCCGCGCTGGTTCTGCGCGGAGGACCCGATCGAGACCGAGCGGCGCGGCCCCCAGGTGCGTGTGTCACTTGAGGTCATGTGCAACGACTACGCCCGGGAGGGCGGCGATCTGGTAACCCACACCGGGACCCGCACCCCGCTGCTGGTGACGCTGGACCATCGCGGTGACGTACCGGTCGTCCAGGACGTCGCGGAGCCGGTCGACGGCGCGGGATTCCGTCCGTCCCTGGAGCGCATGTTCTCCGCACGCGGGGTCGCCGAATTCGACCGGCGCCACCGTCGGGGCAACGGCGTTGACGCCCCAGACGCCGAGGCAGCGCGCGCATTCGGGCTTCCTCCCGGCACCCAGGCCCGCCCCCACCGCGGTTAGCCAATCCCGCGGTTCAGGCTTGGTGCGCCGGGACGCGGGCTACCGCTTGACCTGGGACAGCAGTGCCGCGAAGACACGCCGGGTCAGGCGAAGGCGCGGCACTCCACCTTGGCGCGGCGTTCGGTCATGCCCTGCTGGGTCGCCGTGGTCACGCACGCCTTCTGCTTCTCGGTGAGCTGGGGCTGGCCGCACTCGGTGACGCTGGAGTAGGTGCGGCAATCCTGCCGTGCGGGCGCGTTGGACGCCTCGGCGGCGACGGCGCCGCCCGTACCGGTGATCCCGACGACCGCGGCGATCAAGGCGCCGGTCATGACCCTCTTCATATGCTTTCTCCCCCGTCATGCGCATCAGCCAACGGCTGTCATCGTCCCCGGGGCATCCAGTGGCAAAACACCTCAAAGGGTCAAGAAAGCGACTATATGCCCAGGTCAACGCTTCGGCCGGCCCGCCGCGCCGACGGGCGACGGAGTTCGTCCAGGAGCCTGGGGCTCCGTCAATGCGGAAGGCCGCCGCCCGCGTGCTGCGGACGGCGGCCCTCACGGGTCGTGCGGGTGTTACCGGTTGTACTGGCCGAAGTCGTACTCCTCCAGCGGCACGGCCTCGCCGGACCCCTGGCCGAAGGCGTACTCGGCGCCGTCGTCGTAGGAGCCGACGGAGTACACCGCCGCCTTGGCCTCCTCGGTGGGCTCGACCCGGACGTTGCGGTACTGCGGCATGCCGGTACCGGCCGGGATGAGCTTGCCGATGATGACGTTCTCCTTGAGGCCCAGCAGCGGGTCGCTCTTGGCGTGCATCGCCGCCTCGGTGAGCACCCGGGTCGTCTCCTGGAAGGACGCCGCCGACAGCCACGACTCGGTCGCGAGCGAGGCCTTGGTGATGCCCATCAGGACGGGACGGCCGGCGGCGGGAACCCCGCCCTCGGCCACGACGGACCGGTTGCGCCCCTCGAAGATCGGCCGCTCGATCAGGTCACCGGGCAGCAGGTCGGTGTCGCCCGACTCGAGGATGTTCACCCGCTTCAGCATCTGGCGGACGATGATCTCGATGTGCTTGTCGTGGATCGACACGCCCTGCGACCGGTAGACCTCCTGGACCTCCTGGACCAGGTGGAGCTGCACGGCGCGGGGACCGAGGATGCGCAGCACCTCGTGCGGGTTGATGGCGCCCGCGATGAGCTGCTGGCCGACGCCCACGGCCTCGCCCTCCTTGACCAGGAGGCGGGACCGCATCGGCACCGGGTAGGCGATCTCGTCGGAGCCGTCGTCCGGGACGACGACGACCTTGCGGGCCTTCTCCGTCTCGTCGATCTTGACGCGCCCGGCGACCTCGCTGATCGGGGCCACACCCTTGGGGATGCGGGCCTCGAACAGCTCCTGGACACGCGGCAGACCGTGCGTGATGTCGCCGCCCGCCACACCACCGGTGTGGAAGGTCCGCATGGTGAGCTGCGTTCCGGGCTCGCCGATGGACTGTGCGGCGATGATGCCGACGGCCTCACCGACGTCGACCCGCTTGCCGGTGGCCAGCGAACGGCCGTAGCAGGCGGCGCAGACGCCGATCTTGGCCTCGCAGACCAGGGCGCTGCGGGTACGGACCTTGTCCACGCCCGCCTCGACCAGGCGCGACACGACCGCGTCGGACAGGTCGGTGTCGGCCGGGAAGATGACCGTCCCGTCGACGACGACGTCCTCGGCGATCGTGCGGCCGACCAGGCTCGTCTCCGAGGTGGCCAGCTTGACCAGGGTGCCGTCGGACAGCTTGTCGGCGACCTCGAAGGGGATCGTGCGGTCGGTGCCGCAGTCCTCCTCGCGGACGATGACGTCCTGCGCGACGTCCACCAGGCGCCGGGTCAGGTAACCCGAGTCGGCGGTGCGCAGCGCGGTGTCGGCCAGGCCCTTGCGGGCGCCGTGCGTCGAGATGAAGTACTCGACGACCGACAGGCCCTCGCGGAACGACGACTTGATCGGACGCGGGATGGTCTCGCCCTTGGGGTTGGAGACCAGGCCGCGCATGCCGGCGATCTGGCGGAGCTGCAGCGGGTTGCCGCGGGCACCCGACTGGATCATCATCCAGATCGGGTTGTCCTTCGGGAACGACGCCTCCATGTCCACCGCGACGTCCGCGGTGGCCTTGTTCCAGATCTCGATGAGCTCCTGCTTGCGCTCATCATCGGTGATCAGGCCGCGGTTGAACTCCCGCTGCACCTTCTCGGCACGCTGCTCGTAACCGCCCAGGATCTCCTGCTTGTTCGGCGGCGCGAGCACGTCGTCGATCGCGATCGTGACACCGGACCTGGTCGCCCAGTGGAACCCGGTGCTCTTCAGCGCGTCGAGGGCGTTGGCGACGGCGACCTTCGGGTAGGTCTCCGCCAGCTCGTTCACGATCGCCGACAGCTGCTTCTTGCTGATCTCGTCGTCGACGAACGGGAAGTCGTCCGGCAGCGTCTCGTTGAACAGCGCGCGGCCGAGCGTGGTCTCCAGCCGGTACGGCTGGCCCGGCTCGTAGCCCTCCGGCGCGATCCACTCGCGCGGCGGCGGGACGTCCTTCAGCCGCAGGTGGATCTTCGCCTGCAGGTCCAGCTCGCCCCGGTCGTAGGCCATGATCGCCTCGGCGACCGACCCGAACGCGCGCCCCTCGCCGGCGGACCCGTCCTTCTGCGTCGTCAGCCAGTACAGGCCGATGACCATGTCCTGGGTGGGCATGGTGACGGGCTTGCCGTCCGACGGCTTCAGGATGTTGTTGGTCGACAGCATCAGGATGCGCGCCTCGGCCTGGGCCTCGGCCGACAGCGGCAGGTGCACGGCCATCTGGTCGCCGTCGAAGTCCGCGTTGAACGCGGTGCAGACGAGCGGGTGGATCTGGATGGCCTTGCCCTCGACCAGCTGCGGCTCGAACGCCTGGATGCCGAGGCGGTGCAGGGTCGGCGCCCGGTTCAGCAGCACCGGGTGCTCGGTGATGACCTCTTCCAGCACGTCCCACACGACCGGGCGGGCCCGCTCGACCATCCGCTTGGCGGACTTGATGTTCTGTGCGTGGTTGAGGTCGACGAGCCGCTTCATGACGAACGGCTTGAACAGCTCCAGCGCCATCTGCTTGGGCAGGCCGCACTGGTGCAGCTTCAGCTGCGGGCCGACGACGATGACCGAACGGCCGGAGTAGTCGACGCGCTTGCCCAGCAGGTTCTGCCGGAACCGGCCCTGCTTGCCCTTGAGCATGTCCGACAGCGACTTCAGCGGACGGTTGCCCGGCCCGGTGACCGGGCGGCCGCGGCGGCCGTTGTCGAACAGCGCGTCGACGGCCTCCTGCAGCATCCGCTTCTCGTTGTTGACGATGATCTCGGGCGCGCCCAGGTCGAGCAGGCGCTTGAGCCGGTTGTTCCGGTTGATGACACGGCGGTACAGGTCGTTCAGGTCGGACGTCGCGAAACGGCCGCCGTCCAGCTGCACCATCGGACGCAGGTCCGGCGGGATCACCGGGATGCAGTCCAGCACCATGCCGAGCGGGCTGTTGCGGGTGTTGAGGAACGCGGAGACGACCTTCAGCCGCTTGAGGGCGCGGGCCTTCTTCTGGCCCTTGCCGGTGCGGATGATGTCGCGCAGCTTCTCGGCCTCGGCGTCGAGGTCGAAGTTCTGCAGCCGGGCCTGGATGGCCGCGGCCCCCATGCCGCCCTCGAAGTACTTGCCGAACCGGTCGCGCATCTCGCGGTAGAGCAGCTCGTCGCCCTCCAGGTCCTGGACCTTGAGGTTCTTGAAGCGGCTCCAGACCTCGTCGAGGCGGTCGATCTCGCGCTGCGCGCGGTCGCGCAGCTGCTTCATCTCCCGCTCGGCGCCGTCGCGCACCTTGCGCTTCTGGTCGGCCTTCGCGCCGGCCTCCTCCAGCTCCGCCAGGTCGCCCTCCAGCTTCTGCTGGCGGGCCTCGACCTGCGCGTCGCGGGCCTGCTCGATCTGCTGGCGCTCCACGGAGATGTGGGCCTCCAGCGTCGGCAGGTCGCGGTCGCGCCGCTCGGCGTCCACGCTGGTGATCATGTAGGCCGCGAAGTAGATGATCTTTTCGAGATCCTTCGGGGCCAGATCCAGCAGGTAGCCGAGGCGGGACGGGACGCCCTTGAAGTACCAGATGTGCGTGACCGGAGCGGCCAGCTCGATGTGGCCCATCCGCTCACGGCGCACCTTGGCGCGGGTCACCTCGACGCCGCAGCGCTCGCAGATGATGCCCTTGAACCGGACGCGCTTGTACTTACCGCAGTAGCACTCCCAGTCCCGGGTCGGGCCGAAGATCTTCTCGCAGAAGAGCCCGTCCTTCTCCGGCTTGAGGGTCCGGTAGTTGATCGTCTCCGGCTTCTTCACCTCGCCGTGCGACCACTGGCGGATGTCGTCAGCGGTCGCCAGGCCGATGCGTAGCTCGTCGAAGAAGTTGACGTCAAGCAACAGATTTCCCCTTGAGTTGATCAGACCTCTTCGACACTGCTCGGCTCACGCCGGGACAGGTCGATGCCGAGCTCCTCCGCCGCACGGAAGACGTCCTCGTCGGTGTCGCGCATCTCGATGGACATGCCGTCGCTGGAGAGCACCTCGACGTTGAGGCACAGCGACTGCATCTCCTTGATGAGCACCTTGAAGGACTCGGGAATGCCGGGCTCGGGGATGTTCTCGCCCTTGACGATGGCCTCGTACACCTTCACGCGGCCGAGGACGTCGTCGGACTTGATGGTCAGCAGCTCCTGCAGGGCGTAGGCGGCGCCGTACGCCTCCAGCGCCCAGACCTCCATCTCACCGAAGCGCTGGCCGCCGAACTGGGCCTTACCGCCGAGCGGCTGCTGGGTGATCATGGAGTACGGGCCGGTCGACCGCGCGTGGATCTTGTCGTCGACCAGGTGGAGCAGCTTGAGGATGTAGATGTAACCGACCGAGATCGGGTCCTTGTAGGGCTCGCCGGTACGGCCGTCGAACAGCCGCGCCTTCCCGCCCGGCTCGACCATGCGGTCGCCGTCGCGGTTGGGCAGCGTGCTCGCGATCAGGCCGGTGACGTCGTCCTCGCGGGCACCGTCGAAAACCGGCGTGGCGGTCTTCGTCCACGGCTCGGCCTCGTCGGCGCCGATCGCCTTGAGCGCCTTCTGCCAGTCCTCGGAGTCGCCCTCGATCTTCCAGCCGCGGGACGCGACCCAGCCGAGGTGGGTCTCCAGGACCTGGCCCACGTTCATGCGCCCGGGGACGCCCAGCGGGTTCAGGACGATGTCGACCGGGGTGCCGTCCTCCATGAACGGCATGTCCTCGACCGGCAGCACCTTGGAGATGACGCCCTTGTTGCCGTGCCGGCCGGCGAGCTTGTCGCCGTCGGTGATCTTGCGCTTCTGCGCGACGTACACCCGGACCAGCTCGTTCACGCCGGGCGGGAGCTCGTCGCCCTCGTCGCGGGAGAACACCCGGACGCCGATGACCTTGCCCTGCTCGCCGTGCGGCACCTTCAGCGAGGTGTCGCGGACCTCACGGGCCTTCTCACCGAAGATCGCCCGCAGCAGCCGCTCCTCCGGGGTCAGCTCGGTCTCGCCCTTGGGCGTGACCTTGCCGACCAGGATGTCGCCGGGGACGACGTCGGCGCCGATGCGGATGATGCCGCGCTCGTCGAGGTCGGCCAGGACCTCCTCGGAGACGTTCGGGATGTCCCGGGTGATCTCCTCGGGGCCCAGCTTGGTGTCGCGGGCGTCGACCTCGTGCTCCTCGATGTGGATCGAGGAGAGGACGTCGTCCTGCACCAGGCGCTGGCTGAGGATGATGGCGTCCTCGTAGTTGTGGCCCTCCCACGGCATGAACGCCACGAGGAGGTTCTTGCCGAGCGCCATCTCGCCGTCGTCGGTGCACGGACCGTCGGCGACGACCTGGCCGAGCTCGACCCGCTGGCCCTCCTCGACGATCGGCTTCTGGTTGAAGCAGGTGCCCTGGTTGGACCGCTTGAACTTGGCGACGCGGTAGGTCGTCCGCGTGCCGTCGTCGTTCATGACGGTCACGTAGTCGGCGGAGACCTCCTCGACGACACCGGCCTTCTCGGCCGTGATGACGTCGCCGGCGTCGGTCGCGGCACGGTACTCCATGCCGGTGCCGACCAGCGGCGCCTCGCTGCGCAGCAGCGGGACGGACTGGCGCTGCATGTTGGAGCCCATGAGCGCGCGGTTGGCGTCGTCGTGCTCCAGGAACGGGATCATCGCGGTGGCGACCGAGGTCATCTGCCGCGCCGAGACGTCCATGTACTGGACCTCGCGGGCGGGGACGAGTTCGACCTCGGCGCCCTTGAGGCGGACCAGGACGCGGTCGTCGACGAAGGTGCCGTCGTCGTTGATCAGCGAGTTGGCCTGCGCGACGACGAAGCGGTCCTCCTCGTCGGCGGTCAGGTAGTCGATCTGCTCGGTGACGATGCCGTCGGTGACCCGCCGGTAGGGCGTCTCGACGAACCCGAACGGGTTCACCCGGCCGAACGCGGCGAGCGAGCCGATCAGCCCGATGTTCGGGCCTTCCGGCGTCTCGATCGGGCACATGCGGCCGTAGTGGGACGGGTGGACGTCGCGGACCTCCATGCCCGCCCGCTCACGCGACAGACCACCGGGGCCCAGCGCGGACAGCCGCCGCTTGTGCGTCAGCCCGGCCAGCGGGTTGGTCTGGTCCATGAACTGCGACAGCTGGCTGGTGCCGAAGAACTCCTTGATGGAGGCGACGACCGGCCGGATGTTGATCAGGGTCTGCGGCGTGATCGCCTCGACGTCCTGGGTGGTCATCCGCTCGCGGACGACGCGCTCCATCCGGGCCAGGCCCAGGCGGACCTGGTTCTGGATCAGCTCGCCCACGGTGCGCAGGCGCCGGTTGCCGAAGTGGTCGATGTCATCGACCTCGATCGGCACCGCGACGGCGCTGAGGGTCGCCTCCTCCTCGCCGGCGTGCAGCCGGACGAGGTACTCGATCGTGGAGACGATGTCGTCCTCGGTGAGCGTGCCCTGGTTCATGTCCAGGTCGAGGCCGAGCTTCTTGTTGATCTTGTAGCGCCCGACCTTGGCGACGTCGTAGCGCTTCGGGTTGAAGTACAGGTTCTCCAGCAGCGTCTGCGCGGACTCGCGCGTCGGCGGCTCACCCGGGCGCAGCTTGCGGTAGATGTCGAGCAGTGCGTCGTCCTGGCCGGAGGTGTGGTCCTTCTCCAGGGTGACGTTGATCGACTCGTAGGAGCCGAAGCGCTCACGGATGCGCGCCTCGTCCCAGCCGAGCGCCTTCAGCAGCACGGTGACCGGCTGCTTGCGCTTGCGGTCGATGCGCACGCCGACGTTGTCGCGCTTGTCGATCTCGAACTCGAGCCAGGCGCCACGGCTCGGGATGACCCGGCAGCCGTAGATGTCCTTGTCGGACGCCTTGTCGAGTGCCCGGTCGAAGTACACGCCGGGCGAGCGGACCAACTGGGAGACGACGACCCGCTCTGTGCCGTTGATGATGAAGGTGCCCTTCGGGGTCATGAGCGGGAAGTCGCCCATGAACACCGTCTGGCTCTTGATCTCACCGGTGGTGTTGTTGATGAACTCCGCCGTGACGAACATGGGGGCGGAGTAGGTCATGTCCTTGTCCTTGCACTCCTCGACGGAGTACTTGGGCGGCTCGAACCGGTGGTCGCGGAACGACAGGGACATGGTCCCGGAGAAGTCTTCGATCGGACTGATCTCTTCGAAGATCTCCTCCAGCCCCGACTGGGTCGGGACACTCTTACTTCCGGCCTTCTGGGCCGCCTCGACCCGGGCCTTCCACCTCTCGTTGCCCAGCAGCCAGTCAAAGGAGTTGGTCTGCAGAGCAAGGAGGTCCGGGACTTCGAGCGGCTCCTTGATGCGCGCGAAGGAGACGCGGTTCGGACCGGTTGCGGTATTCGAGGCGTTGCGCGAGGCTGCCAAGAGGTGGTCCTTCCGAGGGCTCGCGGCGTAACTGACGACACGCACGCCAGACGATCCACGTCTGAGACCTGCACAAAGGGGTCCAAAAGGGACCACGGCAGGGGTGCTCTCACACGCGGATAGTCAGAGGGCAGCGCAAAGGGGCAGTGTAGCCGACTGGTACACCGCTCGCAACTCTAGCGCCGCAGTATGCATCACGTTGCCATGGAGCATCGCCCCTCAGCGCCTCTCAGTCAAGAGCGGAGTTGGACTTTTCGGGCCCTGACCTGCAGTGAGGAAGGCCATAGTTTAGTGAGGGGGCGGCCCCCCCAAAAACCCGTTGCGACGCGGGCGATCCTCACGCCGCCGTTGCGGTCGTCGTGCCCGTTGTGTTCGGTGCTGCGCCGCTGCGGTCGCCTGCGTCGACGGGCATGCGCCCTCCGCTCGCTGCGCTCGCTCCACGCGCCTGCCGTGCTCCGCCGGCCCAGGTCCGGTCCAAGACGGGTCTTGTGCCTGGTCCGGGCGGCGGATCAGCGGGGGGTCAGCGGATCAGCGGGGGATCAGGAGATGACGGTGAGTTCGGACGCCAGCCATTTGCCGTCGTCCTCGACCATCGTCATCTTGATGCGCAGCGGTTCGGGGAGCCGCTGCTCCTTGTCGTCCTTGGTGACCGACGAGCGGTTGGCGTAGACGAGCGTCACGACCTTGTCGGGCGTCGCGCTCACGACGCCGACCTTCATCACGGTCGTGGTGGAGATGGCCTGCTGCTGGACGGCGATGGTCTTGAGCTGCTGGGCGAGCTTCTCGTACTGGGTGTGCAGCTTGCCCGTCGTCGTGGCGGACGCGGCCTTCAGGTCGGAGTCGAGCGTCTGGTAGTCGTACGACGACAGCTTCTGGGCCGCGCGGGAGGAGGCCATCGACGCCTCCTTGGCCGCCGCCGCGGTCGCCTTCTGCTCGCCGACCTTCATGGCGAGCATCGTCGTGCCGGCACCGAGCGCGACCGTCAGGACGGCCAGGACGGCGATGACCGTCGAAAGCCCGCCCGCGCGGATGCGGCGGCGCGGCTCGTCGTCGTCCTCGTCCTCGTCGTCCTCGACTTCATCGACTTCATCGACTTCGCCCTCGTCGACGTCGTCGGATTCCTCGCCGGAATCGTCGGAGTCCGGCTCGGCGGTCTCGGTGTCCTCTATGGGCTCCGCGACGGCGGAGGTGGCCTCTGAAGCGCCTGAGTCGTCCTCTGACGCTTCATCATCGGTGGACGCACCTTCGGAGGCCTTCCGGCCACGCCGGGGCTTCTCCAGCGACTTGACGTCTTCGCCGGAGTCCTCTTCGGTCTGCTCGGCCTCGTCCGCGGCGATCTGCGCGAGCCGCGCGGCCTCCTCCTTGGCCTTGGCGGCGGCCTCCTCCGCCAGCCGGGCGGCCTCGGCGGCCTCCTCGGCGGCCTTGTCCGCCTTCGTCGCGGGCTTCTTCTTGCCCGCCGGCTTCTTGCCGGCGTCCTTGTCCTTCGGGGAGCGCTTGCCCCGGCCGAGCATCGTCACGGGACAACCTCCAGTCCGGACACGAGCCAGCGGTCGTCGACCCGCGTGAGGTCCATCTGGTACCGGTACGCCTGAGGCGTGCCGTTCTTGACCTTGTCGTTGGTGACGGTCCCGGTCAGGGAGACCATCACCTCGGCCGAGTCGTCGTCGATGGAGACCAGCGCGGCCTCGACGTCACTGACCGTCGATTTCGCCTTGGCCTTGGTGACCTGGTCCATGAAGGCCTTCGACTGGGACGCCAGCTTGTTCTTCAGATCACCGGTGGTGCCGGCCACGATGCGGTCCAGATCGCGCTGGGCGGTGTCGACGTTCAGCGACATCAGGTTGACGCCCATCTGCCGCGCCGACTGGATCGCCTTCGCCTTCTGGTCGGCCTCGTCCTTGTTCTGGAGAGTGATCACGCCGAGCCAGCCGGCCGCGACGGCCAGGCCGGCCACGACGACGCTCAGCACGATGGCGCTCACCAGAGGCAGCCGCCGCCTCATCGGGTCCGCCCTCCCGGATTCACTGGCTCAGCGGTCCGAGCAGGAGCCACTTCCACGAGTTTTCCTCTCCCAACTCACGGGTACCGGCGCTGCGGGGCATCGCGTAGCGCTTGCCGTCGGGTCCGTAGACCGCACCGGTCGTTGGATCGTATCCAGCGAATTCGACTGAATTGGCCGGATAGGACAAGTACAGGCGGCCGTTCGTCAGCTGTGCGGTGGGCTCGGGAGCGGCCTGGGTCTTGGCCGAGGTCTTGCCCGAGGTCTTGCCGTCGCTCTTGGCCTCCGGCTTGCCACCGTCGCCGTCATCGCCGTCGCCGTCGTTCACGTACGCGCCGCCCTCCGGGAACCCGGCGCCCGCGGTCGCGCCGGGCGGGACCTGCGGATAAGGCGCGATGGCCTCGCGGGGGAAGTTGCGGGGGCCGCGGACGGCGCTGGGCGAGTCATGCGGCGCCGTGCAGCCGACGTCCAGGCGCGGCTTCTTCTCGGAGGTGTCCTGCGGCCAGCGGCGCTTCACCTTCTCGTAGCCGTCGGTGCACGGAGGCGGCGAGTCGATGTTCAGCGCGAGGCCCAGGTGCTGGGTTCCGTCGCCAGGCGTGACGGTGAACGCACCGCCGACGGCCAGCGGGTAAAGGATGAGCATCGAACGCAGCCCCGCCTTGCGGGACGAGATGATCTGGCCGGTGGTGGTGAGGTTGGCCAGGAGGACGGGCAGCGTCGGCGCGAGCTGGTTGATGGCCTTGTGCGTCTCGTCCACCGCGCCCGGCACGCCGTCGATGGTGCTGCGCAGCGCCGGGTCGTCGTTGCGCAGCGAGGCGCTCAGCTCGTTCAGGTTCCGTGCGAAGCCCCGGATGTTGGCACCCTGCCCGCGCTGGGTGTCCAGGACGGTCACGCTGTTGTCCAGCAGCTGCTTGGTGTCGGGGTAGGCCTGCTCGGCGGTCTTCAGCAGCCGGTCGGTGTCGTCCAGGATCGACTGCAGGTCCTCGGCGGAGCCGGAGAACGCCTTGTTCAGCTCGCCCACGATGATGCCGAGGTCCTTGGTGTCCACCGACCCGACGAGCGAGTCGACGTTGCGCAGCAGCTCGGCCGTGGACACCGGCAGCTCCGTGCGCGACCGCGGGATCGTGTACGGCTCGCCCTCGTGCAGGTACGGCCCGCTCTTCTTGGTGGGCTCCAGGTCGATGTACTGCTCGCCGACCGCCGACCGGTTCGCCACGATGGCCTTGGTGCCCTCGCGCGGGATCTGCTCGCCGCGTTCGAGTTCCAGCTTGACGCGGATGCCGTCCTTGGTCAGCTCGATGGGCCCGACACGTCCGACCGGGACGCCGCGGTAGGTGACCTCGGCGTTGGTGAACACGCCGCCGGAGTCGGTGAGGTCGACGTAGGCGACGTACTCCTGGCCGAGCAGGTCGCGGCCGATCCCGATGTAGTTCACCGACACGATCGTCACGCCGACGACGGTGATCACCGCGAAGGCGATCAGCTGGAAGATGATGCCGCGCTTGAGAATCATGAAAGGCCCCCGGTCATCAGGGTCCGCAGACCGCCGTCATCGGACGGCGGGCCGAGCGCGCCCGGACGTCCCGGCTGGTTTCCCTGCTGGTTCGTCCCGCCGGCGGGCAGCCCCGGCAGCCCGCCGGAGCCGTTGCCGTCCCCGGTCTGGGGCAGCACGCCCAGCGGGGTGTCGGGCAGCGTCACGTTCGGCACCTGGAGCATGCCGCGCATCTCCTTGCCGCTGCCGAGCAGCCCCTCAAGGTCGGTGCCGCCGAGCAGGTTGTGCGCGATGGACTCGAAGTCCAGGTCGACGGTCATGTGGACGTTGCCGTAGTCGCCCTCGATGACGTTCCCGAACGTGCCGGGGAACGGGAACGTGATGACCGACTCCAGCGCCCTCGGCAGGTCGGAGCCGGCCTTGTTGAGGTTCCGCAGGATCTTGTCGAGATCCTTGAGATTGGCGAGCAGGTCGGCCTTCGACTGGTTGATCACGTGGGTGGTGGTGCGGCTGAGCTTGTTCAGCGCGACCAGCATCTTGGTGAGGTCGGCGCGGTTGCGGTTCAGGACGGCGATCGCCGGGCCGGTCTCGTCGATGGTGTCCCGGATCGTCTTGCGCTCGTCCGCCAGCTTGCCGCTGAGCCGGTCGATGCTGTCCAGCGCCCGGGTGATCGCGGCGCGGTTGCGGTCCAGCGTCCCGGCGAAGGTGTCGACCCGGTGCAGCACCGACTTGATCGTGGACTCGCGGCCGCCCATCGCCGCCTGCAGCTCGTGGCTGATCGTGGAGACCTGCTCCAGCCCGCCGCCGTTCAGCAGCAGCGACATCGCCGACAGCACCTCTTCGATCTCGGTGCCGCGGGTCGTGCGGTTCAGCGGGATCAGGTCGCCCTCCTCGAGTTCCCCGGACGGAGGCTCGTTCGTCGGCGAGTCGATCTGCACGAACTTCTCGCCGAGGAGACTCGTCTGGCCGATCGTGGCGACGGAGTTGTCGGGAAGCTTGACGTCGCCGCGCACCTTGACGGTGACGACGGCGTGCCAGCCGCGCTGCCCGCCCTGCCCGCCCGGCCCGCCGGCGAGGTCGATCTCCTCGACCTGGCCGACCGACACGTCGTTGACCTTGACCGCCGACTGCGGGACGAGGTCCAGCACGTTCTCGAACTCGATCTTCACGGTCTTGGGGTCCGAGCCGAGGTCGGGACCGCCGGGAAGCGGCAGCGACGCGACGCCGTTGAACGAGCAGCCCGACAGGGCCGTCACGCCCGCGACGGCGGTGACGCCGAACAGCCGTGCGCGGCGGCCGGCGAGACGTCCCGTCCGGCGCACCCGCCGTGTCGTGCTCATCGGCCACCTCCAGGCAGCAGCGCGGTGATGTCCTTGGGCTTGCTCTGCGGCGCGGCGGCGCCGGTCCTGCTGCCGCCCGGCTTCGCCGACTTGGGCGGGCCCTGCGGGCCGTAGGCGTCCGGCGGGATCGGCACCGGGTCGTAGTGCGTGGTCAGCGCCGTGATCCAGGACAAGTCCAGGTGCAGGCCCGTCAGCGCCTTGCCGATGCCGTTGTACGGCTCGACGAAGTCGAGGCACTCCTTGGCGGGCGTGCCGACGGAGTAGGCCAGCGAGCAGATCCAGTCGGCCAGGTCGTGGAACTGGCGGAAGTTGGCGCGGGTGTGGATGGTGCCGCTGATCGGGTCGTACGCGCGGGCCACGTTGTTGACGGCCAGCGGGCCGGCCGTGAGCACCTCGGCCAGCGCGTCCTTCTCCTTCACCAGCACACCCGTGATCTGGGCGAGCTGCCGGACGTTCACGGCCAGCTCGCTGCGGTTGTCCTTGACGAACCGCTGCACGTTCCGCAGCGTCGGGCCGAGGGTGTTGAGGGCCGCGCTCAGCTCCTCCTTCTCCCCCGCGAGCTGCGCCGACACCTGGTTGAGGTGCCCGCCGAACGACTTGATCTGCTGGTCGTTCGCCTTCATCGCCTCGGTGATGATCCGCAGGTTCTTGATCGTCGCGGCGATGTCGCCCCGGTCGGTGCTCAGCGTGCTGAGCGCCTTGGACGTGTCCTCGATCGTCGCCCTGATGTCGTCGCCCTGCCCCTCCAGGTTGTCGGCGCCGACCTTCAGCAGCCGCGACAGCGACCCGGTGCCGTCCGCGCCCGGCGCGTTGGCGCCCTCCGGGCCGAGGGCCTTGCTGAGGTCGTTCAGGCTGCCGCCGATCTCGTCGACCTCGACGGGCACCGCGGTGCGGCTCGTGGTCAGCGTCGCGCCGTCGGCCAGGACCGCGCCGCTCTTGTAGACGGGAGTGAGCTGGATGTAGCGGTCGGCGACGAGCGTCTGGTTGATGATGACCGCCTGCGCGTTGGCGGGCACCTTGTACTTGGCGTCGTACTTCAGCTCGACCTTCACCGAGTCGCCGACCGGCTCGACGCTGGTGACCTCGCCGACCGGGATGCCGAGGATGCGGACGTCGGCGCCCGGGTACAGGCCGACGGTCTTGGTGAAATACGCCGTCATGTGACGCTGCTTCTCCCCCTGGAACACCAGCAGGAGCGCCGCGGCCAGCACGGCGACGGCGAGGATCACGCCGCCGAGCCGAAGGACGGCTGCTCCGCCGCGGGGGTGGGAGTTACTCGTGCGCACGGAAACCTGCCTGCTCACGGGAGGAACGGCAACGGGTTGTCGCCGGTGACACCGGTCTGGCCGCCGCCGGACCGGCCGCCCTGCTTGTTGGTCGTGGTCCCGCCGCCGGCCGGGGCGTCCTCGATCGAGGCGGGGATCGGAATGAGGTTCTGGATCCAGGAGTCGAACCAGCGTCCGGTGCCGGCGACGTTGGCGAACTGCCGGGCGAACGGCGCGAGCAGCTGGAGGGTCCGGTCCAGGTTCTTCTGGTTCTTCAGCAGGACCCTGCTGACCTTCTCCAGGTTGTCCAGCATCGGCCGGAGCTGCTTCTCGTTCTCCTTGATGAGGGCGTTCACCTGCTGGGACAGGGTCACGGTCCGGATCAGCAGCTGGTGGATGACCTGGCGCCGCGCCTGCACGGCCTGCAGCACCTTGTCACCGTCCTGGACGAGCTTGGCGAAGTCCTGGTTGCGGTCCGCGAGCAGCTCCGACACGTTCTTGGCCTTGCCGGACAGCTCGTGCAGCTCCTCGTCACGGGACGCGATCGTGTCCGACAGCCGCCGCAGGCCCTGCAGCGACGCCCGGATCTCCTCGGGGGAGTTCTCGAACGTCTGCGACAGCACGTCGAACGACTTGGCGACCTGCTGCACGTCGATCGCGCCGACCCGCCGGCTCAGCTCGCTGATCGCCGGCACGACCTCGAACGGGACGTGGGTCCGCTCGACCGGGATGGTGCGGCCGAGCTCGCCCTTGCCGCGCGGGATGAGCTCCAGGTAGTGCGAGCCCAGCACCGTCTTGATCTTGATGCTGGCCTCGGTGCGGTCGCCGAGCTCCACCCCGTCGTCGGTCCGGAACGTGACCTTGACGCGGTCGCCGTCCAGTTCCAGTCCGGTGACCTTGCCGACCTTGACGCCCGCGATGCGGACCTCCTCGTCGGCCCTCAGCCCCGCCGCCTCCTTGAACGAGGCGGTGCGGGTGGTGCCGCCGGAGACGAACGGGATGTTCTGAAGGTTCATCGCCACCAGCACCAGCACGATGATGATCGCGAAGCCGGCGAGGCCGATCGGAACCGGGTTGCGTTCGCGGAACGAGACCCTCATCTACTTGCACCTCGCGTTCTCGTTCACGATCGCCGGGGTCTGGTAGACCGGTCCGCCCGGCAGCCGCACCCGCGCGTCGAGACCGCAGATGTACATGTTGAACCAGGACCCGTAGGAGGAGATGTTCACCAGCCCCTCCAGCCGCTCCGGGCTCCGCTTCAGGCCCTTGTCGATGTGGCCCTTGTTCGCGTTGAGCGTCCCGGCGAGCTTGCGCAGGCCGGCGATGTCGTTGCGGATGCCGGGACGGGCGTCGGCGAGCAGGTCCTGTGTGGTGCCGGTCAGATCGTTGATCGCCGCGACCGAGTCGAAGATCGCCGCGCGGTCGGCGGACACCCCGCTGACGAACCCGCGCAGGTCCAGGATCAGCTGGTTCACCTCGGTGTGCCGCTCGTCGATGGTGCCGAGGACGGCGTTCAGATTGTCGATCACCCGGCCGATGACCTTGTCGCGGTCGGCGAGAGTGTTGGTCAGCGACGCGACGTGCGCCAGCAGGCTGTTGATCGTGCCGCCCTCGCCCTGCAGCACCTTGATGATCTGCAGCGCGAGCGTGTTGACGTCCTTGGGCTCCAGCGCGCTGAACAGCGGCCGGAAGCCGTTGAACAGGGTCGTCAGGTCGAGTGCGGGTTTGGTCTGCGCGATCGGGATCGTGTCGCCGGGGTCCAGGTAGTTGTTGGCCTGGCCGGCGCCGTCGGCCAGCGCGAGGTACCGCTGGCCCATCAGGTTGCGGTAGCGGATGTGCGCCTGCGTGGAGGACGGCAGCCCCGCCTTGAAGGCGCCGCCCTCCTCGACGCTGAACGTCACCTCGGCCTGGTGCCCCTTGTACAGCTTGATGTCCTCGATCTGGCCGACGCGGACACCGGCGACGCGGACGTCGTCGTTCTCCAGCAGCCCGGTCACGTCCGAGAAGATCGCCTTGTAGCTGTCGGTGTTCTTGAAGCGCACGTTCGCGATCGTCATCGCCAGCACACCGGTCGCCACCGAGGTGATGACCACGAAGGTCAGCAGCTTGATCGCCGCGCTCGTCGTCTTCACTTGATCGTCACCACCGATCCGTTGCCGAGCAGCGGTCCGAACATCAGCGACGACACATCGGAGACCTGGTCGGCGGGGGTCCGCGTCATCGGCCCGACGACATTCTTGATCTTTTCCTTCTCGCTCATCGAACCCGGGTCGACGAAGACGTTCGACAGGGCCCGGCCGCGGCCGCCGCCGGCGTTCGCGGGGTCGGGGTCCTTCCACCACAGGTCGTCCTGCGTGCCGTCGAGCGCCAGGTAGTCCGGGAACGGAACCTTCGGGTTCGGCAGGTTGTAGCAGCGCGGGTTGCGCTGGTCCTTCACCTCGGGGAGGTCCAGCGGATGCTTGAAGCCCGGACGCGGCTTGACGATCTCGACCGTCAGGTTGAAGGTCTTGGACCCGTTGCCGCCGGCCACCCGCTCAGCCTCCGGCGCGAGCTTCATCAGGCCGGCCAGCACGCACGGCATCGTCGGCGAGTACCGGGCGACCACGCTCAGCACGTCGCGGTTCGCGATGTTGAAACCGATGATCTTCGGCCCGTTGTGCCGCATGAACACGTCGCCGTCCTGCGCCAGCGCGGTCGTCGCCGGGATCAGCCGCTCGATCGTCGCCGTCTTGTCGGTGATCGTCCGGCTGGTCACGTTGAGGTTCCGCAGTGTCTGCAGCAGGTCCGGCGCCGCGGCGTTGTAGATGTCGGACACGTCCGCGAGGCCGTGCAGGTCGTGCACCAGCGTGCCGAGCTGCGGGTTGATCTTCCGCAGCAGCTCATCCGCCTGCTCCAGGTTCTGCCCGATCTGGTCGCCGCGGCCCTGCAGCGCCGTGGCGAGGGCGTTCAGCGTCGCGTTCAGCTCCGCCGGCTTCACCGCCTGCAGCAGCGGCAGCAGGTCGTTCAGCAGCTTGTCGATCTCGACGGCCGCCCGCGAGCGGTCCTGCGGGATGACGGCTCCCTCGGCCAGCCCCAGCGGGCCCGCCTGCGCCGGGATGTGCAGGTCCACGTACTTCTCGCCGAACAGCGTCTTCGGCAGCAGCCGCGCCTGCACGTTCCGCGGGATCAGCTCCGCCTTGTCCGGGTCGAGCGCGAGGTGCAGCGTCGCGCCCTCCGCCGTGGAGTCGGCGCCGCGCACCTCCCCGACGATCAGGCCGCGCACCTTCACGTCCGAGTGCGACAGCAGCTGCAGCCCCGCGCGCTCGGTCTTCACCGTCACCTCGGTCACCGGGGTGAACGACTTGTTGAACAGCGCCACGGTGAGAGCCAGCAGCAGGACGATCACCAGGAGCATCGTCATCCCGAGCACCCGGAACCGAATACGTTCGCTCATGGCGCCGTCACCCCGCGATCCGGACGGTCGTATCGGTGCCCCAGATCGCCATGCCGAGCATCAGGTCCGCCACGTTGATCACGACGATGCTGGTGCGCACGGCGCGGCCCACCGCGACGCCGACGCCCGCGGGGCCGCCGCTCGCGTGGTAGCCGTAGTAGCAGTGGATCAGCATCACCAGCACCGAGAATATGATCACTTTGCCGAACGACCACAAGATGTCGTTCGGTGGTAGGAACAGATGGAAATAGTGGTCGTAGGTGCCGGTCGACTGCCCGTAGAACACGGTCACGATCACCCGCGTCGCGCCGTACGAGGCGAGCAGGCCCACGATGTACAGCGGGATGACCGCGATCATCCCGGCCAGCATCCGGGTCGTCACCAGGAACGGCATCGACGGGACGGCCATGACCTCCAGCGCGTCGATCTCGTCGGAGATCCGCATCGCGCCGAGCTGGGCGGTGAACCCGCAGCCGACCGTCGCCGACAGCGCCAGCGCCGACACCAGCGGCGCGATCTCGCGGGTGTTGAAGTAGGACGCGACGAACCCGGTGAACGCGGCCGTGCCGATCTGGTTCAGCGACTCGTAGCCCTGCAGGCCGACCTGGCTGCCGGTGAAGAACGTCATGAAGCCGACGATCACCACCGAGCCGCCGATCACGGCGAGGCCGCCGGTGCCGAGGCTCACCTCGGCCAGCAGCCGCAGCACCTCGGTGCGGTACCGGCGCAGCACCCGGAACGTCCACGCGAACGCGCGGGCGTAGAAGGACATCTGGTGCCCGAAGTCGTCCAGCCGCTGCAGGGGGGCGTTCACCACCCGGGTGACGGTCTTTCCCGTCTTTCCTGGGGCCGCCATCACATGCCCTTCGACGGGACGAACTGGAAGTACAGCGCGGAGATCAGGAAGTTCTCCAGGAAGAGCAGCATGAAGGTGATGACGACGGTCTGGTTGACCGCATCACCCACGCCCTTCGGGCCGCCCTTGGCGTTCAACCCCTTGTAGGCGGCGACCAGGCCGGCGGTGATGCCGAACACGAACGCCTTGAACTCGGCCTGCAGCAGGTCGGGCAGCTGCGCGATCGCGTTGAAGGACGCCAGGTAGGCGCCGGGGGTGCCGTCCTGCAGCATGACGTTGAAGAAGTAGCCGCCCATCAGGCCGACCACCGAGACCAGCCCGTTCAGGAACAGCGCGACGAAGGCGCAGGCGAGCATCCGCGGCACGACGAGGCGGTGCAGGGGGTTGATGCCCAGGACCTCCATCGCGTCGATCTCCTCGCGGATCTTGCGGGAGCCGATGTCGGCGCACATCGCCGACCCGGCGGCGCCCGCGACCAGCAGCGAGGTGACCAGCGGGCTGGCCTCCCGGACGATCGCGACGACCGCGGTCGCACCGGTGTAGGACTGCGCGCCGAGCTGCCGGATGAGCCCGCCGACCTGCAGCGACAGGATTCCGCCGAACGGGATGGCGACCAGCATGGTGGGAACAACGGTGACGCTGACGATGAACCAGGCCTGCTGGACGAACTCGCGCCACTGGAAGGGCCACTTGAACATCGCGCGGAACGTGTCCAGGCACAGGGCGAAGAACCGGCCCGGTTCCTTGATCGCGATGTTGGCGGCGCCGTCCCCGATCTTCCGGAGCGTCACGGAAGAGCCTCCGCCCTTCCCCTCCCCTCCCTGGTCCGCGCCGATACCAGGAGTGGACATCAGTACCCTGCACCCGCCCCATGCTGTCCAGGCGGCGGGTTGCCCGGGAAGTGACCGCCGGGGCCACCGGGGGGCATGCCGCCCTGCGGCCCGGGCGGGGGGCCGCCCGCGGGCGCCATCGACGCCACGTACCGCGGCCACTCCTGCACCCAGTTGCGGCCCAGGTCGTCGATGAACGAGCCGGGCGGCGGGGTGACGCCGTGCGCGGCGCACCAGGCGCCGGGGGCGTGCTGCCCCACGCGGACCCGGCCGTCGCTGGTCATCAGCTGCGGCGGGATCGGCGGCAGCTTGCCGGGGTCGTGGCCCTGTTTGGCCTCGGCCTCCAGCTCGGAGACGTCCTTCTCCTCCGACATCCCGATCGGGCCGATCTTGCGCGCGTTGAGGAACTGCCGGACGACCGGCTCCTCGCTGGACAGCAGCATCTCGCGCGGACCGAACATCACCAGCTCGCGGCGGAACAGCAGGCCGATGTTGTCCGGAACGGTCCGGGCGGTGTTGATGTCGTGGGTGACGATCAGGAACGTCGCGCCGATCTCGGCGTTCAGGTCGACGATCGTCTGGTTCAGGTAGGACGTGCGGACCGGGTCCAGGCCGGAGTCCGGCTCGTCCACCAGGAGGATCTCGGGGTCGAGGACGAGTGCGCGGGCCAGGCCGGCGCGCTTCTTCATCCCGCCGGAGATCTCCCCGGGCAGCTTCTTCTCCGCGCCGAGCAGCCCGACCAGGTCGAGCTTCTCCATCACGATCCGCTTGATCTCGGACTCGGACTTCTTGGTGTGCTCGCGCAGCGGGAAGGCGACGTTGTCGTAGATGTTCATCGACCCGAAGAGGGCGCCGTCCTGGAACAGCACACCGAACAGCTTGCGGGTGTCGTAGAGCTGCGCTTCAGGAAGGTAGGGCAGGTCCCGGTCGCCGACCCAGATGTGGCCGCGGTCCGGCTTGAGCAGGCCGACCAGCGACTTCAGGAAGACCGACTTACCGGTGCCGGAGGGGCCCAGGAGAACGGAGATCTCTCCTGCGGGCAGTGTCAGGGATACGTCCTGCCAGATGGTCTGACGGCCGAAGGACTTGGTCAGGCCCTCGACTCTGATCTCGACGCCCACTCGTCACCTTTCGTCCAGGCCGGGGGAATCCCGAACCAATGAGCGAGTAGCACTCAGGCTCTTTCTCTCGTCACACCGTGTGTCCGCCCTCTTACTACCGCCGGGTAGCCGTGACGGGTGCCACTACCGTAGCGGCACCCCGTCCAAATGGAAGGGGTTCCGCCCCAGATCAGCGGCTAAATGCGACGTCGTAAGACAATCGTTACTTACAACGCCTATGAGACTAGTGGTCCAAGAACCAGAGCCTCAAGCGGGGCATGCTGTTCGCCGGTGACCGGACGTCTCCGTCGCGACCACCGGGACAAGGCGGCCCTGTGGGGCCACAGCGTCAGGACGGGACGCTACGCCGCGCTCCGAGAACCACACAACCCGCACGGGCACACGGTTTCCCACAGGCGTTTATCACTCCTGCACAGGAAACCGGCGGCCTGCGACCCGCCCATTCATCCCGGGCGACAAGAGCCCTTTCGAGGGCCCGGCGACCACGGTGGAGACGCCCGGAGGAACCCGCGCGAACCCCGGAACGCGAAGAGGCGGCCGCCCCACCGAAGGGTGGAACGACCGCCTCCCGAGAGCGGTGGAGCCGCGCGGGCTCCCCGGCTCTGAAGCGACCTACTTGACGGTGACCGTCGCGCCGGCCTTCTCCAGGGCCTCCTTGGCCTTGTCGGCCGTCTCCTTGTTGACCTTCTCCAGCAGCGCCTTCGGCGCGCCGTCGACCAGGTCCTTGGCCTCCTTGAGGCCGAGGCTCGTCAGCGCGCGAACCTCCTTGATGACCTGGATCTTCTTGTCGCCGGCGCCCTCCAGGACGACGTCGAACTCTTCCTGCGCGGCGGCCTCCTCGGCGGCCGGGGCACCCGGGGCCGCGCCCGGGGCGGCGACCGCGACGGGGGCGGCGGCCTTGACGTCGAAGACCTCCTCGAACTGCTTCACGAAGTCCGAGAGCTCAAGAAGGGTCATCTCCTTGAAGGCGTCGAGCAGGTCGTCGGTGCTGAGCTTCGCCATGATCATTCCTCCGCTATGGCTTGAAAACTGGGGATTTACGGAACCGCGGGTGCCTACTCGGCGGATGCCTCGGCAGCCGGCGCCTCGGCGGTCTCGGCGGTCTCGCCACCGGCCTCGCGCTTGGCGCGCAGCGCCTCGGCGAGCTGAGCCGCCTGCGTCGGCAGAGCGTTGAAGAGCGCGGCCGCGTTGGACAGCGAGCCCTTCATCGCGCCGGCGAGCTTCGCGAGGAGCACCTCGCGCGACTCGAGGTCGGCGAGCTTGGTGACCTCCGCGGCGCTCATCGCCCGGCCGTCGATGAACCCGCCCTTGATCACCAGAGGCGGGTTGTTCTTGGCGAAGTCACGCAGGCCCTTGGCGGCCTCGACCACGTCGCCCCGGACGAACGCGATGGCCGACGGGCCTTCGAGCAGATCATGGAACTGCTCGTCGACACCGGCCTCGTTCGCGGCGCGCTTGGTCAGCGTGTTCTTCACGACGCGAAACCGTGCGGTCTCGCCAAGGGTGCCGCGCAGTTCACTGACCTGCGCGACGGTCAGCCCGCGGTACTCGGTCAGCACGGCGCCGTTGGAGCTCTGGAACTCGTCCTTGAGCTCGGCGATCGCCGCGTCCTTATCGGCCCTGGCCATCCGGCCTCCTTCCGATCACCTGGGTGGATACGACCCTCGCCCGTCCGTGGGACGGGTCCCGATCGACCAAAAAACGCCCCGGCGCAGGCGCACGGGGCGTCCAGGCAAGGCACGGAGGCCATGCTGAAGCTCTCGTATCACCTGCGCAGGCCGCCCGAGTGAATCGGGTCCTTCGGTCACCTCGGCATGAGGTGACGACCGGCGGTCTTCGGCACAGAACAGAGTACGTGCATGCGGTTCGACTTAACAAATCGGCGGAACGCACGAGGGACCGCGCCGCCGGTCGCGGCGCGGTCCCTCGTCAGGTTCTCGTCCCGTTGTCGCCCGTCAGCTCCCGCCGCCGCCGAGCGCGTTCAGCATCTCGCTGAAGTCGGTGACCTGGCCCGCCGGCGGCGCCGTGATGTCCACCGGCTTACGGAAGTCGTGGTACGTGATCGTCATGTCCGTGTTCAAGGAGTCGACCCGGCCGGTCTTCTCCGCGGTCTTGTCCAGCACCTGCGCGGCCGACAGCTTCAGGTTCTTGCCGGCCTCGTCCACCTTGGTCCCGGCCTCCCTGAGGCAGCCGGTCAACGAGAGGGCGAGGCCGGTGGCCAGCGCGACGCCCGTGGCGAAACGACGGATCATCGTGGGGGGGTCTCCTTGGTCTGCTAGTGCCGGCCCCGGCATTGGGTGCTTCCGGGCAGTGGGGCCGATCACCAGATCAGACGCTCAGGAGACCCTTAAGCCGTGTCCGGCGGTGTCCTCCCGCGGCGGTCGTGTCCGGAAGGTCAGGTCCCGCCGAGGAACGAACCGAGCGACAGCTGCCCGACCTGGTCGGACGGCGGCGGGTTCACGGTGAACGACTCGCCGTAGTCGCTGTAGATGACGGTCACCGTGCCGCTCTCACCCTGCGAGCCGGACGCCTTCGACACGAGCTTGCGCGGCAGGTTCTCCCCGTCCGTCCACAGATCGAAGTTGATCTTGCCGTTGGCCTGGTCCTTCGGGAGCCACGTGCTCACCTTCTCCCGGGCCTGCGCGTCGAGACGGCTCAGCGCGTCCTCGATGGTCACCGTGCCGGTGTAGTGCGTCGTCTGCACACCGTCGATCGTCTCGGTGCCGACCCGGCGGGCGTCCTTGGAGCCGGTGAACATCTTCGTCTGCTCGGCCGGAGCCACCTTCTGCACCTGGTCGACCAGGCCCTTGATGTCGAATCCGGTGCGCTGGGACGCCTCGTTCACATCGATCTTCACCCACGGCTTGCCGCCGCTGACGAACTGGGCGAGCTGCGGGACCTTCGCGTACAGCACGTTGTCGGTGAACACCGCCTGGCCCTTGATGCCCGGGACGCTCTGCCCGCCGCGGCTGACCTCGTCCAGCTTCGCGCTGAACTTCAGCGTCGGGCGCACCTGGAACTGGCCGTCGGCGTGAATCTTGCCGCTGCCGTCCGCTTCGGTGGTCGTCACCGTCAGATCGGCCTTGAAGGTGTCGGCCTCACCGGTCTTCTGGGATGTCTTCACCAGCGCCTCAGCGGCGCTCAGCTGCATGTTCTCCGTGCTTGCCGTACCTCCTCCGCCACATCCGGACAGAAGGAGCGCAGCGCTCACGGCGGTGCCGCCGGCCGCCACCACGAGTCGTCGGTTCATGAGGGTTGAGCCTCCCTAATCGCCCTGCTGGTGCTTCCCAGTGTCTCGGGACACTAACGGCGCTACATCCCCCGGTGGTACGAACAAGCCCCCACCCCATACGACCATAGGGGTAGCCGTGTTCATTGCAGTGCGACGGCCTGGTTAACGCGTCCCGTGGTCAACGATAAGAGGTGAAGGCCATAGTGCCGGTGAGTGTGGCGCCCGAGGCCTGGGCGTTCAAGCCGATCGACGTCGGGCGGGCCTTGCTGTCGGCCCACAGGTCGAGCCCGCAGGTGACGTCGTCCGGTACCCACTTGCGGATCACGGCGGCGGCGTCCTGCGGCAGCAGCGAGAACACGCTGCCCATCAGCGCCTGTGCGGCGAAATGCGTCCTGCCGTTCTCGTCCGGCTCACTCGCGGTCGTGCCGGGCAGCGTCCCGATCATGAAGGTGAACTGCCGGGGGTCGGACTGCGACTGCAGCGCGCCCAACTGCGCCGACGTCAGGGTGGACTGGGTCCACTTCTCACCGTCGTAGCCCTTGAGCGTCCGTCCGCTCACGATCACCTTCTGCGTGACCTTGGTGACCTCGCCGCCCTGCACGGTCTGCGTGACGCCGGTCGCGGTCATCGCGAACGTCGGCCACAGCGTGAACGACGCGGTCTCGGTGGCGCGCTGATAGTCGCCGCTCGACCCGGCCGTCACCTTCATGTTCGTCTTGCGGGTGAAGGCGTGCAGGTTGGGACCGGGCTGGGGCGGCGCCGTGGGGAGCCCGCTCACGCCGCCTCTCGCGGGCGTGCCCGGAGCGGCCGAACCGTTGCCGGCACCCGCGCCGGACCCCGTGCCCGGCGCCGCGGTGGCACCGGGGGTCACCAGGCCGGTCGCCGTGCCGTTCGGGTTCGCCGGGTCCTGCTGGCCCATCGCCGCGGACGCCGGGACGGAACCGCCGTCCTCGGCGGTCCCGCCGCCGACCTTGACCACCATCATGATCGCCGTGGGCACGACGGCGACGGCGGTGACGACGGAGATGGCGATGGCCCGGTCGGTTCTACGCTTCACGGGACGATTCAACACCACATTTCCCACCGGTAACAAAGATCCCGGGCCTCGATTTGTCCGGATCCGGACGGCGATCTATGTATCCATCGCGTTCGGTGCTATGGGGCCGGGGAAACGGCGGCAGGGCGCCCCCGGTTCAGCGGGGACGCCCTGCGCGGTGACGGTCGTGGTGCTCGATCAGGCCTCTTCGAGCTCCGAAGCCAGGTTGCGGACCGCGTTCGGGTCCACCGGGATGCTCGGGCCCATCGACGTCGTCAGCGACGCCTTCTTGACGTAGCGGCCCTTCGCGGCGGACGGCTTCAGCCGCTGGATCTCCTCGACGGCCGCGGCGTAGTTCTCCACCAGCTGGCGCTGGTCGAAGGACGCCTTGCCGATGATGAAGTGCAGGTTCGCGTGCCGGTCGACACGAAACTCGATCTTGCCGCCCTTGATGTCGGTCACGGCCTTGGCCACGTCCATCGTGACGGTGCCGGTCTTCGGGTTCGGCATCAGGCCGCGCGGGCCGAGCACCCGGCCCAGCCGCCCGACCTTGCCCATCTGGTCCGGCGTCGCCACGACCGCGTCGAAGTCCAGGAAACCGCCCTGGATCCGCTCGATCATGTCGTCGGAGCCGACCAGGTCGGCGCCCGCCGCCTCGGCCTCCTGCGCCTTGGCGCCGACGGCGAAGACCAGCACGCGGGCGGTCTTGCCCGTGCCGTGCGGCAGGTTGACCGTGCCGCGCACCATCTGGTCGGCCTTGCGGGGGTCGACACCCAGCCGCATGGCGACCTCCACGGTCGGGTCGAACTTGACGACCGTGGTCTCCTTGACGAGCTTGACGGCCTCGACCGGGCTGTACAGCCGCTCCCGGTCGATCTTCTCCGCTGCGGCGCGGTAGCTCTTGCTGCGCTTCATTCTCGTTCCTCCAATGGAACTCGTGGTACGGGCCAGCGCCGGCCCTTCCACCGGGTGAGACCTACTTGACGTCGATGCCCATCGACCGCGCGGTACCGGCGACGATCTTCGAGGCGGCCTCGACGTCCTTGGCGTTGAGGTCGGGCATCTTGGTCGTGGCGATCTCGCGGACCTGGTCGGCGGTGATCGAGCCGACCTTGGTCTTGTGCGGCTCGCCGCTGCCCTTCTCGACGCCCGCGGCCTTCAGGATGAGCTGCGCGGCCGGCGGCGTCTTGGTGACGAAGGTGAACGACCGGTCCTCGTAGATGGTGATCTCTACGGGGATGACGTTGCCGCGCTGGGACTCCGTGGCGGCGTTGTACTGCTTGCAGAAGTCCATGATGTTGACGCCGTGCGGACCGAGCGCGGTACCGACCGGCGGCGCCGGCGTCGCGGCCCCAGCCTGCAACTGGACCTTCACCAACGCGGCGATCTTCTTCTTGGGAGGCATGCCTCTCCCTCGTTGTTCCGTTCTGCTGTGGTCCCGACTCCCGGATACCGGGCAACACGGTGGCGGAACATGACCGCCGTGTTGGGACCCTGTAGAACCCGTAACCCCGCGTGCGCGGGGACGGGTCAGATCTTGGAGACCTGGTTGAAGGAGAGCTCCACCGGGGTCTCGCGACCGAAGATCGAGACCAGGACCTTGAGCTTCTGCTGCTCGCCGTTGATCTCGTTGACGGTTGCGGGGAGGGTGGCGAACGGGCCGTCCATGACGGTGACCGACTCGCCGACCTCGAAGTCGACGGTGGCGGGCGCCTTGGCCTGCTCCTTGGTCTTGACGGCGCCTTCCTCCGGCTCGGGGGCCAGCAGGTTGGCGACCTCGTCGAGGCTCAGCGGAGACGGCTTGTTCAGCAGGCCGACGAACCCGGTCACGCCCGGCGTGTTGCGGACCGCGGCCCACGACTCGTCGGTGAGCTCCATCCGGACCAGGATGTAGCCCGGCAGGACCTTCTCGTTGACCTTCTGCCGCTTGCCCTGCTTGATCTCGGTCACCTCGTGCTGAGGGACCTCGATCTGGAAGATGAAGTCCTCCATGTTGAGGGTCTGGGTCCGGGTCTCGATGTTGGTCTTGACCCGGTTCTCGTACCCCGCGTAGGAGTGCACGACGTACCAGTCGCCCGGCTGGAGCCGGAGCTGCATCTTGAACTCGGCGTACGGGTCGGCCGGCGGCCCGGCGGGGGCCTCATCGGCCTCCTCGTCCTGCTCGGCCTCCTCCCCCTCCTCGGCCTGCTCCCCGGCGACGGCCTCGGCGAGATCGCCGGCGTCGGCGGCGGCGTCCGGCTCGGGGCCCTCGCCCTCGAGCTTGGTGTCCGCAGGCTCGCCTTCACCGGCGGCGACGGCCGCCTCGGCCGTCTCGTCGGCGGGCTCGGCCGCCTGGTCTGCCGCAGCAGCCGCAGCGGACTGGGCCTCTTCAACGGCCTCGTCGTAGGGCTGTGAGGGCTCGGACACGGTGACTCTTTCTGTCGGTCTGCGGTGATGGACTTGCGATGGTGCGGCGGTGACTCGCCCAGGTGCCGGGTACGCGGCCTCAGCCGAAGACGGCGTAGACGCCCTGCTGCAGGCCGTAGTCGACGCCGGACACGATCCCTACCATGATCAACACAAAGACCAGGGCGGCGACCGTGTAGGTGATGAGCTCCCGCCGCGTGGGCCAGATGACCTTGCGGAGCTCAGCGATGATCTGGCGCACGAAAAGCGCCGGAGTCGTCCGCTTCGGGGACTTCTCCTTCTTGCGCTTACCCTTGCCTTCGCCCTTGGCCTCGGGCTCGTCGCGCTCGTCGGTCTCGGTCGCCATTTGCCGCCGTTCACCTCATAGGTCGTGATCCAACCACCATGTGGTTGCCGCACGGTCCCGTGCCGCGGAGTGCCACAGCACCGCCGTGACGCGGCCGGCACGGGTGCGCGCACCGCACCTCGCAGGGCAGGAGGGACTCGAACCCCCAACCGCCGGTTTTGGAGACCGGAGCTCTACCAATTGAGCCACTGCCCTTCATTCCCCGGTCCACGGGGAACACCCGGCCGCAGGACCGGGATGATGACGTGTCTCAGCTTACGGCCTCTTGCGTCCGTGTGCGGACAGGCTCGTAATACCGGTGACACGCCACTAGGACGGTGAGTCTACGTGGCCGAGGCCCCCGCGTCGAACCGGATGGCCGGAGATATGGCTCGGGCCGTGGACCTGCATCTGTAACGATGGGGACATGAGCATCGACCGTCCTCGCATCTCCAAGCGCATCGCCGCGATATCCGAATCCGCCACGCTGGCCGTCGACGCCAAGGCCAAGGCGCTGAAGGCGGCGGGCCGCCCGGTCATCGGGTTCGGCGCGGGCGAGCCCGACTTCCCCACGCCCGACTACATCGTCGAAGCGGCGGTGACCGCGTGCAGGGTGCCGCGGTTCCACAAGTACACGCCGGCGGGCGGGCTGCCCGAGCTGCGCACCGCCATCGCCGAGAAGACCGAGCGCGACTCCGGTTACACGGTGGAGGCGGCCCAGGTCCTGGTGACCAACGGCGGCAAGCAGGCGGTGTACGAGGCATTCGCCGCGCTGCTCGACCCGGGCGACGAGGTGATCGTGCCGACGCCGTACTGGACCACCTACCCCGAGTCGATCAAGCTGGCCGGCGGAGTGCCGGTGGACGTGGTCGCCGACGAGACCACCGGCTACAAGGTGAGCGTCGAGCAGCTGGAGGCGGCCCGCACCGGCCGGACGAAGGTCCTGCTGTTCGTGTCGCCGTCCAACCCGACCGGCGCCGTGTACTCCCGCGCCGAGATCGAGGCGATCGGCCGCTGGGCGGACGGGCACGGCCTGTGGGTCATCACGGACGAGATCTACGAGCACCTGGTGTACGGGGACGCCGAGTTCCACTCGATGCCCGTGGTGGTGCCGGAGCTGGCCGACCGCACGCTCGTCCTGAACGGCGTCGCGAAGACGTACGCGATGACGGGCTGGCGGGTGGGCTGGATGGTCGGCCCGGCGGACGTGGTGAAGGCCGCCGCCAACATGCAGTCGCACGCGACGTCCAACGTGGCGAACGTGTCGCAGGCGGCGGCGCTCGCCGCCGTGACCGGTGACCTGTCGGCCGTCGCGGAGATGCGCACGTCCTTCGACCGGCGCCGCAAGACGATCGTGCGGATGCTGAACGAGATCCCGGGCGTGGTGTGCCCCGAGCCGGAGGGCGCGTTTTACGCCTACCCGTCGGTGAAGGCGCTGCTGGGCAAGGAGATCCGCGGGAAGCGTCCGGAGACGTCGGTGGAGCTGGCGTCGCTGATCCTGGAGGAGGCGGAGGTCGCGCTGGTGCCGGGTGAGGCGTTCGGCACGCCGGGCTACTTCCGTCTCTCGTACGCCCTGGGCGACGACGACCTCGTCGAGGGCGTCTCGCGTGTCGCGAAGCTGCTCGCCGAGGCGGTCTGATCCGCTCCGCTGACACGGAACCGGCCCCGGGCGCGCACTGGTCCGGGGCCGGTTCCGTGCGGAACGGGCTACCGCCTCCGCCGTCCCGTTCCTCTCACGGGCGCACACCCTCCGCGATGCGCATGAGCTGTTTCTCGACCGATCCGCCGCCCGACACGGTCACCCCGACGCCGGGTCTGGCCAGCCACGAGATCTGACGTCCGGAGCCGGGTCGGTCGCCGGTGAGCGCGGGAAGCCCGCGCACGGTCGTGCGGCCGGGAATGCCGGGGGTCTTCATCAGGTCCTGCGGGCCGGCGAGGCCGCGTTCCTTCACCAGGGCGATCTCCAGCCAGCCGGTGCTCCCCCGCCACTTGCACGTCGTCGTCTCGCGCTCGGCGTCGGCCGTCACGGCGCACGGGCCGGTGGCGGTGAGGCCGTCCGGGACGTAGGTGATCCAGCGCGGCAGGTCGTCCAGGGCCCCGCCTGTGCCGGGCTTCTCCGGGTTCACCGGCGACCCGCCCGATGACGGGTGCGCCTCCGGTTTCCCCGAGGTTCCCGCCCCGGGCCCCTCCTTGGCTGACGGGGACTGGGAGGGGCCTGGGGCGGGAGGCCGTTCCGACTGCCGGTGCTCCGAAACGCCGCCGGTGGGGCGGGTGGTCTCGGGGTTGCCGGCGGGTGTGGCCCGGAACGACTGATAGGTGGGCACCAGGGCGAGCGCGGCGACCGAGGCCGCCGCGACCCCGGCGGCGGCGTGGATCCGGGCCTTCCTGCGCCGGTGGCGGCGTTTGACGTCCGTGACGAGCGACGGCGACGCGGTCGCCTCGGCCACCTGCTCGGCCATGGCCTGCCGCAGTTCACTCTCCAGGTCCATCGCTCATCTCCCCAGTGGAGCCAGGTTCGTGTCGAGGCGTTCCCGGAGTCTGGCGAGTCCCCGGGACGCCTGGCTCTTGACCGTTCCGACCGAACAGCCGAGCGCCTGAGCCGTCTCCGCCTCCGACAGGTCCTCCCAGAAGCGCAGGACCAGTACCGCCCGCTGTCGCGGGCCGAGCTTGCGCAGCTCGTCCATGAGCGTCCCCCTCAGCTCGACGGCGTGGTTCGGCGAGACGGCCGGCGTCTCCGGGAGCCGCGCCATATGGATCTCCCGCAGCACCTTCCAGCGCCGGGACCGGCTGATCACGAGATTGACCAGGATGCGGCGGACGTAGGGCTCGGGATCGCTGTCGGTCTCCAGCCGCCCCCAGTGCCGATAGGCCTTCTCCAGCGCGGTCTGCAGGATGTCCTCGGCGTCCTGCCGGGCCCCGCACATCAGCGCCGCGGTGCGCAGCAGGGCATCGCCGCGTGCCGCCACGAACTCCACGAACGACTCGTCGTCTCGACGCCCCACTGTGCTCCATCCCGGGCTAGAGCAAATCCGGCTCGTCTTTTCTTGGGGGTGGGCGGCTCCGCGCCGAGCCGCCCACCCGTGTCCCCTGTCAGGACCGCTTTACCGGGCCGGGCCTACTGGGCCTGGCGCAGCGCGGCGGTCACGTCCTTCAGGCCGCCCGCGGCGACCGGGTTGCCGTTGACGAACAGCGAGTAGCCGTTCGGGTCGAACAGCAGCACCCCGTCACCGCCGGGGCCCATCCAGCCGGCCGCCCCGTACAGGGTGATCGGCGTGCCGCCCTCGGGCAGGTTCAACGCCTGCCGGAGCTGATTCTGGGTCATGCCGGCGGGTGTCTTCAGCGTTTCGACGGTGATCCACCGGCCGGCCTTGTTCGCCCACTTCTGCGTGACGGCGCAGACGTTCTTCTCGCGCAGGTCGGCGGAACTGGGGACGGTCGAGACGTGGCGCAGGCCCTTGGTCAGCATGACGGCCTTCTCGACAGGGCCGCCGACCTTCACCGCGGGCGCCAGCTTGCTGCAGTCGAGCTTGGGGGCGGCGGGCAGGCCGGGCGCGCCGGGAACGCGGGCGGTCGGCTTGGTCGCCGGGGCGTCCGCCGGCAGGTCCTTGGTGGACGGCGCGCAGGTCGGCAGGTCCGCCGGCATCTTCGACTTGGCGTCCGGGACCTCGACGTCCGGGGTCTTGACGCCGGGGACTTCGGCGTCGGGCAGGCCGGTCTTCGGCAGCTCCGGCTTGGGCAGGTCCGTCTTGGGCACGTCGGTCTTCGGCAGGTCCTTGGCCGGGACGTCCACCTTCGGCACGTCCTTGGTGACCGGGTTCTGCTCCAGCTGCTTCTGGACCTGCTTCTTCGCTCCGGTCTCCGGGAGCCCGGCCTTCGGCAGGCAGGTCGGGGCGGCGCTGGGCACGGCGTCCTGGATCTTGCGCTCCACCGCGGGGGCCTTGGCGCCGTTGGACTGGAGGCCCGCCTCCTGGTGGGAGCCGGTCATAGCCCACGTCGCGCCGCCGCCCACGGCCACGGTGCCGATGGTGGACGCCGCGATCAGAGCGGCCTTCAGCGTGATCATCGTGTATCCCTTCTGCCCAGCTTCGTCTCTTGCGGGGGGTGCCGGTTTCTCTCTGGCGCCCCTCGTATACGCACGGTGCCGGGAAGGGGTTGCACGCGATTCCAAAGTTTTTTCGGATGCCCATGGGCGGGGATGGCCGTGGCGTGTCATACGAGGTAGTCCGGTGTGGTGATCCTGGCCCGCCGGGGGTTCGGCGGCGACGATGATCCGGCAGCATTGGCGTATGGAGGCCCGTACCGTGTCAGCTCGTCCGGCCCACGACCGTTCCCCGCCGGACCACCGGGAGCACGCCGGCATCGCCCGCGGCTCCGCCCGTCCGGACGTGGCCCTGCTCCCCAAGGCGCATCTGCATCTGCACTTCACCGGGTCGATGCGGCATTCCACGCTCGTCGAGCTCGCGGGCAGGCACGGCGTGCACCTGCCGGACGCCCTCGTCGAGGACTGGCCGCCCCGCCTGCAGGCGACCGACGAACGGGGATGGTTCCGGTTCCAGCGCCTCTACGACATCGCCCGTTCGGTGCTGCAGACGCCCGACGACCTGCGCCGCCTGCTGCGTGAGACGGCCGAGGACGAGGCGGCGGAGGGGTCGGGCTGGCTGGAGATCCAGGTCGACCCGAGCGGCTACGCGTCGAGGTTCGGCGGGCTGACCCCGACGGTCGAACTGGTGCTGGACGCGGCGCGCGACGCGTCGCAGGCCACCGGCGTCGGCATCGGCCTGGTCATCGCGGCGAACCGGACGCGGCACCCGCTGGACGCCAAGACCCTCGCGCGGCTGGCCGTCCGGTACGCGGGCGAGGGCGTCGTCGGGTTCGGGCTGTCCAACGACGAGCGGCGGGGCCGCGCCTACGACTTCGAGGGCGCGTTCCGGATCGCCAAGCGCGGCGGGCTGCTGTCGACCCCGCACGGCGGTGAGCTGCTCGGCCCGGCCAGCGTCCGGGAGTGCCTCGACACGCTGAGCGCCGACCGGATCGGGCACGGGGTGCGCGCCGTGGAGGACGCGCGGCTCCTGTCGCAGATCATCGACCGGGGCGTGACGCTGGAGGTCTGCCCGGCGTCGAACGTAGGCCTCGGGGTGGCGGCGACTGCGTCGGACGTCCCGGTGCGGCGGCTGTACGAGGCGGGCGCGTCCATCGCGCTGGGCGCGGACGACCCGCTGCTGTTCGGGTCGCGGCTGGCCGTCCAGTACGACATCGTCCGGGACGACCACGGTTTCTCCGACGCGGAGCTGGCGGAGCTGGCGCGGCAGTCGATCAGGGCTTCGGCGGCCCCGGACGATGTGCGGGGCCGGCTGCTGGCGGGCATCGACGCCTGGTCGGCGGGCTGAGTCCCGTCACCGGACAAGACCGGGGCCGTGGTCGGGGCCGTGGTCGCCTGTGCGCCACATCCCGCGGCGTTCCAGGTGGGCCACCAGGAGTTCACCGGCCCGCACGATGTGGTCGCGCATCTCCGCGCCCGCCGTCCGCGCGTCGCCGTCGCGCAGCGCGGCCAGGATGCGCTCGTGGTCGTGGACCGCGAGGCGGGGCCAGTCGGCGAGCCTCCCGTACAGGCCGCGCGGGACGTACCGCGCGGCCGTCCCGAGCGACCAGGCCAGCTTCGCCGAGTCGGCGGCCAGGTTGATCTCCCGGTGGAAGCGGTGGTTGTGCTCCTCCATCAGGTCGGGTCTCCGGGCCGCGTCGGCACGTTCCAAAGCGTGCTGTAGCCCGTCCAGTTCGCGGAGGATCTCGGGGCCGATCCGCGGGGTGGCCCGCGTGGCCAGTTCGGCGGCGATGCCCGCCTGCACCCAGAACAGGTCCTGGACGTCGCGTTTCGACAGCGGCGCGACGACGAACCCGCGTCTCGGTTCCAGGACGACGAACCCCTCGCTGCGCAGCGACTTCAGCGCCTCCCGGACGGGGGTGACGCTGATGCCGAAGTCCATGGCCAGCCGTTCGAGCCGCAGATAGTCGCCGGGGCGGACCCGGCCGTCCATGATCAGCTCGCGGATGCGGGCGGCGGCCTCGTCGCTCAACTGGAGGCGCATGCCGAGCGCGTGCCGGGGTGGGGGTGGGGGCGCGGGTGCGGGTAGGGCCACGGTCGTACTCCCGTCCGGGCCCTTCCGCGGCCGAGCCCCGCGGGCATCAAGGGCCTTAACCTCATGGTTCCCGCCCGGCGGCCGTTTCAGCCGTTCGGGCGCTCAGCCGGTGATGCCCTCCGCCAGCAGCAGGACGCCGAAGATCGCGAACCCGGCGGCGGCGCCGTACTTGATGACCCGCTCGGGAAGCCTGCGTCCGAGGATCTGGCCGACGACGATGGCGAGCGCGTCGGCGGCGACCATGCCGATCGTCGAACCGGCCCACACGCCCGTCAGCGCCAGGAGACCGCCCTGGTCGGCGGCGAGGGTGACGGTGGCGAGCATCGTCTTGTCGCCCAGTTCGGCCAGGAAGAAGGCCCCGCCGACGGCGAGGATCGCCGAGCCCGTGGCGCGCCGTGCCCGGTCGCGTTCGTCGTCGTCGAGTTCGTCGCCGCGCAGCGTCCACAGCGCGAAGCCGAGGAACGCCACACCGGCGAGGATCGAGATCGGGCCGGTCGGGAGCGCCGCGCCGAGAGCCGCGCCGAGGGCCACGCTCGCCAGGTGGACGATCGCGGTCGCGGCCGTGATGCCGATCAGCACGTGCAGCGCCCGGAACCGGGTGGCGAAGGTCATGGCCATGAGCTGGCTCTTGTCGCCCAGTTCGGCGACGAAGATCACGACCAGGCTGATGAGGAAGGCGGACACCGGTTCCCTCTCGCTCGGATGCCGGGCGAAGGGCGGGGGCTTTGCGGCGCTCGACCTCGGCCCGGCGATGATGAGCGTTCTCATCCGGCCGGTCGCCGCCGCCTGCTCGGGTGCGGAGACCGAGGATGAGAATGCTCGGTTGCCAGGCCGAAGGTCTCGTCCGCCTCATCGGGTTGAGGCCCGCGTGACCGGGCGCCGCCGGCGGCGCCAGTATGTCGATCACGCGATTGGGACTACTCCCCCTCGACGCCATCGACACTAGCAAGCCCGGTCAAGGCGCCCTTTCAGAGGGCCACACCGGCTCAGAGGGCACACCGGCTCAGAGGGTCACGCCGATGAGGACCGGCTCGTTGACCAGCTCGACGCCGAACGCGTCGCGGACGCCGCCGCGGACCTCGCGGGCCAGCGCGAGCAGGTCGGCGGTGCGGGCGCCGCCCGGGTTCGTGAGCGCCAGCGTGTGCTTGGTGGAGATCCGCGCGGGGCCGACGGCGTGCCCTTTGGTGAAGCCGGCGCGGTCGATCAGCCAGGCGGCGGACGTCTTGACCCGGTCGCCGGTCTCCGGATAGCGCGGGAACGCGGCGTCCGGGCCGAGCCGGTCGGCGACGCGGCGTTCCAGCTCGGTGAGCTGGCCGGGTTCGAGGATCGGGTTGGTGAAGAACGACCCGGCGCTGCGGGTGTCGGGGTCGGCGGCGTCCAGGACCATGCCCTTGCCGCGCCGCAGTTCGAGGACGGCGTCGCGCGCCTCTTTCAGCGTCACCCGGTCGCCCGGCCGGACGCCGAGCTTCTTCGCCAGCTCGGCGTAGTCGACCGGCTGCGACTCCTCGGCCTCGTGCAGCGCGTACGTCACGTCCAGGACGACGTACCGGTCGTTGCCTTTGAACACGCTGTGCCGGTAGGTGAACCGGCAGGCGTCGCGGTCGAGCGTGACGACGGCGCGGGCGTCCCGGTCATAGGCGCGGACCTCGACGATCGTCTCGCTGACGTCCTGGCCGTAGGCGCCGACGTTCTGGATCGGGGTCGCGCCGACGCGCCCCGGGATGCCGGACAGGCACTCCACACCGGCGAGTCCGTCGGCGACGCAGCGGGCGACGAACGGGTCCCAGTCCTCACCGGCCTGGACCCGGACGAGGACCTTGTCGCCCTCGACGGCGGTGCGTTCGGTGCCGCGGGTGCCGACGTGCACGACGGTGCCGGGGAACCCGTCGTCGGAGACCACCAGGTTGCTGCCGCCGCCGAGAACGAGGACGGGTTCGCCCTCGCCGTCGGCCTTGCGGATCGCGGTGACCAGCTCCGCCTCGGTCGTCGCCTCGACGAAGCGGCGGGCGGGGCCGCCCAGCCGCAGCGTGGTGTATCCCGCCAGGTTCACCTCTTCAGCGAACACCGCCACGTCGTGTCCCCTCCCGTACGTGCCCGGTCACACCTGTCGGCCGGTGCCCGGCGTCCGTGCGCACCGGCCGGGGCGTCCCGGCCGGTGCGTCGCCTCGGCGCGGTTCAGGCGAGCTTGACGACCGCCTTGGCGCGCGTGAGCACCTTCTGGTCGGCGGACTTGGCGGTGAGCGCGACGACGACCTTGTTGTCGTCGAGCTTCTCCTCCACCTTGCCGCTGATCTCCAGGGTCGCGCCGCCCACGTCGGGGACGACGACCGGTGAGGAGAACCGTACCCCGTAGTCCACCACGGCGCCCGGGTCGCCGGCCCAGTCGGTGACGAACCGGCCGCCCTGCGCCATCGTGTACATGCCGTGCGCGATGACGTCCGGCAGGCCGACGGCCTTCGCGGTGGACTCGCGCCAGTGGATGGGGTTGAAGTCGCCGGACGCGCCCGCGTACATGACGAGGTTCGCGCGGTCGACCGCGTACGTCTGCACGGGGATCTCGGTGCCGACCTCGACGTCGGCGTAGTTCACCTTCGCGGTCATCAGGCCCCCCGCTCCACGATCGTGTTGTAGGTCTTGCAGATCAGTTCGCCCTCGATGGTCTTGACGTCCGTCTCGATGACCATCTTCTCGTTGTTGCCGATCGACTTGATCTCGGTGACCGTCGAGGTGCAGGCCACGACGTCGCCGGCGCGGATCGGGCGGGTGTACTCGAACCGCTGCTCGCCGTGCACGACCATCGCGTAGTTCAGCCCGAGGTCGGGGTCGGCGAGCGCGGGGTTGCCGAGGGAGACGACGATCGGGAAGGTCGGCGGCGCGATGATGTCGGGGTGCCCGGCCGCCTTCGCCGCCTCCTGGTCGCGGTAGACCGGGTTGCGGTCGCCGATCGCGTCCGCGAACTCGCGGATCTTCACCCGGCTGACCTCGTACGGCTCGGTGGGCGGGAAGCTCCGCCCGATGAAATCACGGTTGAGTGCCATGCAATCCCGTCCCTCCAGGTCGAACAGGGTGTCGGTGCCCGGGTGCCGCCTGGGCACCCGCCGGTTCCGTCTCGGACGGACGCTAACAGAACGACGTTCAGCCCGCCCTCGCGGGTCTCACTGGCGAGGACGGGCTGATCACGTTAGGGCAAGCGTGCGGAGAAGCAGCCGTTTCACGGGCCTCGGCGGCGCGCTCAACTGCGGGTTTCCCGGTGCGGACGGTGGGTCCTGGCCCCGTGCGGAAGCGCAGCGGGCAGTACTTCTCCGTCCGGGCGTTGCTAGCGGGTTTCCCGGTGCGGACGGTGGGTCCGGCAGTTGGGGCAGTACTTCTTGATCTCCAGGCGGTCCGGGTCGTTGCGCCGGTTCTTCCGCGTGATGTAGTTGCGGTGCTTGCACTCCTGGCAGGCCAGCGTGATCTTCGGCCGGACGTCGGTGGCAGCCACGATGGAGTGCCTTTCTGAGCTGGGGACATTGGACTTCGGACCTCGGCCGCCCGGGGAGGACGACCGGCGATTCGACCCAGCCTGCTCACCCCCGGTGCGGAGGTGAGAGACATGGGTGGTAGCGAGGGCCGGACTTGAACCGGCGACACAGCGATTATGAGCCGCTTGCTCTGCCTGACTGAGCTACCCCGCCGCGATGGTCGGTGTGGACCGGAATGCAAGGATACCGGATGCTCACCGAGCCCTGGAAACACGATAACCCGGATCATGATCGGGGAATCGGCTCCGAAGGCCCCGCCGGACCGTCCCCCAGGTCGACGGGTGCGCCGATGACCTGCGAAACGTCCTACTGGGACCGATGGGACGCTACCACAGCGCCCTGAATGGAGCGAATCAGATATCCGCCGCCGGCGCCCGGCCCGTGGTGGGCTTACCCGTGGTGGGCCAGCCCGTGGTGGGCGGGCCCGGCGACGACGAAGGCCGCCCCGGTCCTGCCGGGACGGCCTCTGAAACTGCTGAGCCCCTTTACGGAATCGAACCGTAGACCTTCTCCTTACCATGGAGACGCTCTGCCGACTGAGCTAAAGGGGCCTGCGTCGTTCGCGCAGTGAAACCATACACGGAGTCGGGGGCACTTGCGAACTCGTTAAGGCGCTGCGTTGTGGGCTTGGAGCGCGCCCGCCCGGTGTGGTGCGACCCACGCCGGGCGGACGGTTTCGTCGCTGGTCAGCGCAGTAGGTTGCGGGCGATGACGAGTTGCTGGATCTGGCTCGTGCCCTCGTAGATGCGGAACAGCCTGACGTCCCGGTAGAAGCGTTCGACGGCGACGCCGCGCATGTAGCCCATGCCGCCGTAGACCTGCACGGCACGGTCGGCGACGCGTCCGACCATTTCGGAGCAGAAGTACTTGGCGCAGGACGGTCCGAGCTTGGTGTCCTCGCCCGCGTCGTAGGCGCGGGCCGCCTCCAGGACCATCGAGCGTCCCGCGTACAACTCCGCCTGCGAGTCGGCGATGAGCCCTTGGATGAGCTGGTGTTCGCCGATGGTCTTGCCGCCCTGGCTGCGTTCCTTCGCGTACGCGACGGTCTCGTCCAGGATTCTCTGGGCGAGACCCACGCAGACGGCGGCGATGCTGACGCGCCCGTGGGCGAGGGACGCCATGGCGGTGCGGAAGCCGGTTCCCTCCGTCCCGACCATGTTGCCGGCGGGGACGCGCACGCCGTCGAAGAAGACCTCGGCGGTGTGGGCGCCGCGCTCGCCCATCTTGTGGTCGGACGGTCCGATCTTGAGGCCGCCGGCGCCCTTCTCGACGAGGAACGTGGAGATTCCCCGGGAGCCGGCGCCGCCCGTCCTGGCGAAGACCATGAAGACGTCGGCCTCGGGGGCGTTGGTGATGAACCGCTTCGCGCCGTTGATCACGTAGTCGTCGCCGTCGCGGGCCGCGGTCGTGGTGAGGGTGCTGGGATCGGAGCCGGCCTCGGCCTCGGTGAGCGCGAAGGCGCCGACGACCTCGCCGGACGCGAGCTTCGGCAGCCAGGTGTCGCGCTGCGCGTCCGTCCCGGCGTTGACGAGGACCTGCCCGGCGATGCCGTTGCTGGTGCCGAACATGGAGCGGAACGCGGGGCTGGCGTAGCCGATCTCGAAGACCAGCCGCACCTCCTCGCTCACCGAGAGCCCGAGGCCGCCGTACTGCTCGGGCAGCGCGTACCCGAACAGGCCCATGTCCCGGGACGTGCGCCGCAGCGCCTCCGGTATCTCGTCGGTCTCCTCGATCTCCTCCTCGCGGGGGATCACCTGGTCGCGGACGAAGCTGCGGACGGCCTTGAGCACGTCGGCGAAATCCTGAGACTCCATGCCCTCATTCTAGAATCAGATTCCAGGATGGCGCTGCGTCAAGTCAGAAGCGGACCAGTACCGCGGTGGCGTCGTCGTGGCGCTTGCCACGCGCCCCGGTCGCCGACGCCGACGCCTCCGCCTCCCTGGTCCTTCTCACCAGTTCCCGCGGACCCTCCTCGTCGAGCAGCCGGAGGAGGTCGCCCCACCCCATCCGCCCGAACCGCTCGACCAGCCTGGACGCGCCGTCGCTCAGCACCGCCGCCCGTGTGAGTCCCCTGACCGGCACCTCACCGGTCAGCCCCTCGTAGGCCGCCTCCGGTTTCGTGCTCGCCACCCAGAACCCGCCGGGGCTGTTGCGCGACTTCCGGACGCCCTCCAGCGTGTAGCTGGGAAGGTGATCGACGCGGTCGTCCCGGAAGACCCGCACCTCGCCCACGTCCATCACGATCGGCGAATCGGCCAGGACGAACCACTCCACCGCCTCGCCGCGGCGCCGCAGGAGGGACACCGTCGCGGACGGGCTGTCGGGGTTCTCCAGATCGCACGCCCCGGCGTGGGCCTCCCCCGTCACCTTGATCGCCTCCGCCACGAGGTCGGGCAGCGGCTTGCCGTTCTCCAGCGCCAGCAGTGCCGCGATCCCTCCGCCGAGCCTGCGCACCAGCCATGCCGGGTCGTGCCGGCACCCGCTGTCCACCCCCGCCGGCGCGGTCGCCCCGTCCAGCAGCACGACCCATCCGGGTCCCGCCGCCACGAAGTCCTCGTTCTCCCGCCCCGGGGTGGCCTCACTCACATAACTCACCTGCACAGATGCAGGTTTACCCCTGAATCGCCCAGCCGGTGAGCGATAGACCAAAACCTCACCCCGGTCCACATCGGAGCGCGCGACCTGGGAAGGAACAGGGGCAGGCCGCCGGCGAGGGACCACGGCGCCGGTGGACGTGATCGACTCGAGTGTGGGATCGGACGTCTCAGCTCGAGATCGCCGGTTAACGTTGCATCACGACATTCTCGACATCACGGAAAAAACGCCCGTACGACCACACACACCGGCGAACCCGGCACCAGATGGGAGCATTCACGATGAGCGGCGAGACAGGCGAGATGCTCCTCCCGGACCTGCTGCGCTCACGGCGCGACACCGTGCTCGACCGCTGGGTGCAGCTGGTCATCGAGGGGATACGCGGCCGCGTCACCGAGCGCGAGGTCCGAACGGAGCTGACCGAGCTGTACGGCCTGGTCGAGCGCACCTTCAGCGAGGACGACGACACCGCGGGCGGCGAACTGCGCGCGGCCCTCGCGGAGATCTCCCGCAGCCGGGCCCGCCAGGGCTTCAACCCCACCGAGACCGCGGTCGGCGTGTTCTCGCTCAAGCGGGCCGTCCACGAGCAGCTCGAAGCGTCGGGCGGGGACGGAGCCTACGCCGAGTTCATCGAGTTCTCCGGCTACATCGACGACCTGGGGCTGGCGACCTTCGAGGCGTACGCCAACGCACGCGAGCAGGTCATCACCGACCAGGCCGAGCAGCTGCTGGAGCTGTCCACGCCGGTGGTGAAGCTGTGGGACGGGATCCTCGGGGTACCGCTGGTCGGCACCCTGGACTCGGCCCGTACCCAGGTCGTCATGGAGACGTTGCTGCAGATGCTCGCCGACACGAGCTCGCGGTACGCCGTGATCGACATCACCGGGGTGGCGGCGGTCGACACCGAGGTCGCCCAGCACCTGCTGAAGACGGTGATGGCGGCACGGCTGATGGGCGCCGAGTGCATCATCTCGGGCATCCGGCCACAGATCGCGCACACGATCGCGGCGCTCGGCATCGAGTTCGGTGACATCGTCACCAAGGCGACCCTGGCCGACGCGCTCGGCCACGCGCTGCGGGGCAGCGGCCTGCGCGTCCTCAGCGGGACGGACGCGTGATGGATCAGGTGCCGATCCTCAAGCTCGGGCGGTTCCTGCTGGTGTCGATCCAGATCGACCTGGAGGATCAGACCGTCCTCAGGCTGCAGGAGGAGCTCGCCGAGGAGATCGTCCGGACCGGAGCCCGCGGTGTGATCATCGATATCTCCGCGGTCGACATCGTCGACTCGTACATAGGCCGGACGTTCTCCACCATCGCCTCGATGTCGCGGCTGATGGACGCCGCGACGGTAGTGGTCGGGATGCGTCCCGCCGTCGCGATCACGCTGGTGGAGCTGGGGCTGTCCCTGAACGGCGTCCGCACCGCCCTGGACCTGGACCAGGGGATGCGGCTGCTCGAGGCGTCGCTGGACGGCCGGTGACCACCCCGCCCGCCGGCGAGATCCCCATCGCCTCCAACGACGACGTGGTCCGCGTACGGCGGATGGTCCGCACGGCGGCCTCCGCGGCCGGGTTGTCCCTGGTCGACCAGACCAAGATCGTCACCGCGGCCAGTGAGCTGGCCCGCAACACGCTGGTGCACGGCGCGGGCGGCTCGGCACGCATCGAGCAGGCCGTCGGCCCCCGCGGCCAGACCGGTCTCCGCATCGTCTTCACCGACGAAGGGCCCGGCATCGCCGACATGGAACGGGCCATGACCGAGGGCTGGAGCACCGGGGACGGCCTGGGGCTCGGCCTGCCCGGCGCCCGCCGGCTCGCGGACGAGTTCGAACTGGAGTCCCGGCCCGGTGAGGGCACGACGGTGGTGTTGATCAAATGGATCCGCTGACCGCCGCCTGGACGGCCAGCCCCACCGCGGACGAGTCGCGGTGGTTCCGGGCGGAGGAGGACAGCGCCGCCGCCGGCGCGCGGCGGGAGATCACCGCGCTCGCCAGGCGGCTCGGGTTCGCCGGGGAACGGCTCGGCCAGGTCCAGCTCGCGGCCACGGAGGCCGCCACGAACCTCGTCAAGCACGCCGAGCGGGGCGAGATGCTGGTGCGGATCGTCCGGAGCGGGACGTCCGCCGCCCTGGAGATCGTCAGCATCGACCACGGCCCCGGCATCGCCGACCTGACCCGCTCGCGCCTCGGCGGGTACTCGACCACCGGGACGCTGGGCCTCGGGCTCGGTTCGATCGAGCGGCTCGCCGACAGCAGCGGCCTGTCTTCGCTGCCCGGGGTCGGGACCACGCTGTTCGCCCGGTTCCGGCAGCCGGACGCGGTCCGCGGGGCGGCCCGGCGGCCCGAGCCCGAGCCGGCGTTCGCCGGGCTGACCCGTCCGATGGACGGCGAGCGGGAGTGCGGCGATGCCTACGCGGCGACCGCGGCGGACGGCACCGTGTACGCGATGCTCTGCGACGGCCTCGGGCACGGCCCGCTGGCGGCACGCGCCGCGCAGGAGGCCGTGCGCGCGCTGCGCGACACCGCGCTGCCCGCGCGCCCCGCCGAGATACTCGGGCACGTCCACCACCGGCTGCGTCCGACCCGGGGCGCCGCCGTCGCCGTCGCGGTGATCGAACCGGACGCCGGCCGGGTGCGTTTCGCCGGCCTCGGCAACATCGCCGGGTGGATCCTCCAGCCGGACCGCCGGACCGGAATGATCTCGGTGCCCGGCATCGCCGGCACGCACACCCGCTTCCGGGAGCAGGTCTACGAACTGCCGCCGGGGGCGGCCGTGGTGATGCACTCCGACGGCCTGACCAGCCGGTGGGACGCCGCCGGCCTGTCCACCCTGGCCGGCCGCGACCCGATCCTGACCGCGGCGACCGTGCTCCGCGACGCCGGGGTGCGCCATGACGACCGCTGCGTGCTCGCGGTGACCACGTCCGAGGCGGGGTGAGCCCCGTGCGCGACGCCCTGGTGCACATCGAGATCGCCGACGTGGCGGGCGTCTTCGCCGTCCGGCAGGCCGGCCGCCAGGTCGCGGCGGCGCTGCACCTCGCCGCCCACGACCAGGTCAGGGTCGCCACCGCGCTCAGCGAACTCGCCCGGGAGCTGTTCACCCGTTTCGGCACGGTCTCGGCCGCGTTCCTGCTGGACCGGGACGGGAACCCCGACCTTGTGATCGAGTTCGGCTTCGCGCCGCCGCCCCCCGGCACGGACATCGGCGGGGAAGGCGTCTCCGCCGCCGCCCGTCTCATGGATCTGGTCGAGGAGGACGGCGGAGGAGACCTCTTCCACGTCCGGGCCCGCAAGAGCCTGCCGGCGACCTTCGCCGACATCACCGGCGCCGAACTGGAGGAGCTGCGGACCCGGCTCTGGCGGCTGCAACCCGTCACGGCGCTGGAGGAGCTGCACACGCAGAACGCCGGGCTGATCGAGGCGCTTGAGGAAGCCCGGCGGCAACGCGAGGAGCTCCGGTACCTCAACGCCGAGCTGGAGGAGACCAACCACGGTGTGATGGCGCTCTACGCGGAGCTTTCCGAGGAGCTGGACAAGACCAACCGCGGAGTCGTGGCGCTGTACGCGGATCTGGATGAGAAGAGCGACCAGCTCCGCGAGGCCGGCGAGACCAAGAACCGGTTCTGGGCGTCCATCAGCCACGAGCTGCGCACCCCCGTCAACTCGATCATCGGCCTCGCCCGGCTGCTGCTCGATCCGGCCGCGGAGCCCCTCAGCGAAGAGCAGCGGCGCCAGATCTCACTGATCGACGACACCGCCAAGACCCTGCTCGACATGGTGAACGAGCTGCTGGACATGGCCAAGGCCGAGCGGGGCCACCTGGAGCCGCAGCCGTCCACGGTGAACACGCGCGCACTGGTGGACCAGCTGTCCGCGCTCATGGCGCCCATGGCGGAACGGGCCGGCCCGACGCTGACCGTGGACACGGCCGGCGCCCCGCCCGTCCTGGTCACCGACGAGGTGTTGCTGACACGGCTGCTGCGCAACCTGGTGGGGAACGGGTTGAAGTTCACCGAGGCGGGCGAGGTGCGGCTGACCGTCCGGTCCACGCCGCACCATGTGGAGTTCGTCGTGACCGACACCGGCAGGGGCATCCCGACCGCCGAACTGGAACGGGTCTTCGAGGAGTTCTACCAGGTGCCCGGGTACAGGACAGAGGGGACGGGGCTCGGCCTCCCCTACTCCCGGCGCCTCGCGCGGCTGCTCGGCGGTGAGCTCACCCTGGACAGCATCGTCGGCGAAGGCACGACGGCCACGCTGCGGCTGCCGCTGGAACGCCTCCCGGCGGAACCCGGCCACGACGGCGAGGCCGATGGCGGACGCGGCGATGCCCCGCCCTCCGGGCCCGGGCCGGGCGGCCGCGGCGCCGAGCAGGAAAGGGAACCGCAGGCAGGGGAGGACCGATGACGGACGTGGAGCCTTGCACCACGCTGGTCGTCGACGACAACGACACCAAGCGGTACATCATCGGCAGCTGGCTGCGGCGTGCGGGGCACACCGTCGTGGACGCCACCACCGCCGCGGAGGCCTGGGAGCGGCTCGCCGAACACGACGTGAACCTGATCGTTCTGGACGTCAAGCTGCCGGACGTGAGCGGCATCGAGGTGAGCGCGCAGCTCAAGGCGGACCCGGAGACCTCGTCCCTGCCCGTCATCCAGATCTCGGCCTGGGCCGTGAAGTCCATCGACCGCACGCGCGGGCTGCGGCACGGCGCCGACGCCTACCTGACCGACCCGATCGACCCGGAGGAGTTCCTCGCGACGGTCGAGTCGGTCCTGCGCTACTCCCGGGCGCGGATACGGGCCGAGCGGATGGCCGAGCGGATGGCCGCGTTCACTCGCACGTCCCTCGCCATCAACGCCGCCGACACCTTCGAGGAGCTCACGATGGTCGCCGCGCGCGGCGCCTTCGAGATCTTCGGGGAGCCCGCGTCCGTTCTCGTTCTGCCCCCGGACGGCCGTCCCCGGCGGGCGGTCAACCTGGACGGCCGTACCGAGCAGCGCCCGACCCCGGCCGGGGTGTTCGACCAGCTGCCCGACCTGGTGCAACTCGGCGACGAGTCCGGAACCGGCCTCGCCCTCGTGACGGCGGGGCGGTGGAAGTCCGTGCTGCCCGACGCGGTCGCCCACGGTGACGTCGCCGTCGTGATGTCGCGTTCCAAACGCGCCGCCCCGCCGGTCTGCATCGGCATCGAGGCCCGCGGCGAGCCGGACGACGTGGACCTCATCGTGCTGCGCCAGCTCGGGCAGGCGCTCGCGCTGGCGATGGGTGCGCTGCGATCCATCACCGAGCAGCGCCTGATCTCGCTGACGCTGCAGCGCAGCCTGCTCCCGTCGGTGCACCCGTCCATTCCCGGCTGGACGTTCTCGGTCCGCTACGAGCCCGCCAGCGAGCAGGCCGAGGTGGGCGGCGACTTCTACGAGGTCCTCGACCGCGGCGACCACGTACTGGTCGCCATCGGCGACGTGCAGGGACATTCGCTGTACGCGGCCACGGTGATGGCGGAGATCCGGCACGCGCTGCGCGCCTTCGCCGGCGAAGGCCACGACGCCATCACGATCCTCCGGCTCCTGAACGGCGTCATGCTGCGCTACCACGACGACCAGACCGCCACGATGTGCCTGATGACCCTGGACCCGCGCACCGGGGCCGTGCAGGTCGCCAGCTCGGGTCACCTCGCGCCGCTGTTCATCAACGACGGTCGGGCCCACTACGGCGCGGGCGGCGGGGTGCTGCTCGGCTTCCCCGCCGACCGGGTGGCGATCGAGGAGACCGAGGTTCCGCCGGGCGGCACGGTGGTGCTGATCACCGATGGGCTGATCGAGGACCGCGGCATCCCCCTGTCCGACAATCTGGAACGGCTGCGCGCCATCGCCGTCCCCGTCGACGACGACCTGGAGACGTTCAGCGACCGCCTCATCTCCGAGTTCGGCCACCGCGAGGACGACGTCGCCCTCATCGTCCTGCGCCGCTCCCCCTGAGCACGTCGATCCCGGCCTTCCCCGTCGCATGACGGGACGCGTCTCTATGGGTGCGCATGACGCCTGCGCGTCCAGGTTCGGACAGGCTGAGAGCTGTCCCAGCAGCGGCTGCGCTGGAAGCGCGGCGCTCTGGAGAACCTCCTGGACTACGGCTGGACGCCGATCACCCGCCCCTACTGGGGACGGCAACTGCTCTCGCCCGCGCCTTCTGGCAGGCGGCCTGGCGCAAAGAAAGGAAATGGTAGGTCGTCTACAACACCCCTCCCATCGGCGGCGTCGCCGCGGGCTTCGGCGGTGCGGCCGCGGCCTCGCCGTGGCTCGTGCTCCAGGCCGTCTGGATCGGCCTGGCCCTGTTCACCCTGGTCTCCGCCGGCCTGGCCGTGAAGCGCATCCTCCCCGCCCGCAGGGGCTGACACCCCTCCTGAACCGGCCCCTGACGGATTCAAACTCCTTCAGGGGCCGTTTCAAGAGCGGAAGGGGTGCGGGTCACCGCTCAGCGCGGCCGTCGAGGACCCAGGCGACGACCCTCGTCTCGGAATCCGCGGTGACCAGCGCGCGACCGTCGGGTGTGAATGCCGCCGCGAGCAGTTCCGCACTCTCCATGCCCGAGGGGAGGTCGCGGACGAGGATGTCGTCATTCGCGCCGAGGTGGGTCACGGTCGTCCCGGCGTGATCCAGCAGGGCAGCGCCCCTGATCGGGATGGTCGCCGCGAACACGATCTCACCCGTTGCGGCCTCGGCCACGACAAGACGTTCGGCGGGGGCTTCCACGGGCTCGGGTACCCAGGGGCTACCGCCCACCGCGGCGACCCGGCGGCCGTCGCCGCTGAACGTGACCGAGGTGAACAGGCCGCTGGGGCGGCCATCCTCCGATCGGTGCGGTTCCGGTGGGTTCCCCCAGGCGGCGTCGGATCCGGCGGACCAAACCTCGGCCATGTCGTCGGTCCGCCAGACGATCACCCTCATGTCGGTCGAGGCGGCGACCGCGTGAATGCCCGAGGGGAAGTCGGGCTGGTCATCGGTGTCGACCTCAGGACCCTCGTAGGCATCGGGATCATCCAGCCAGTCCGGGTCGACGTAGAGAACCTGGTGGTCGGGCACGTCGTCATCCGTCATGATCGTGATATTCGCGTAGTCCACGGGTCCGGCTCATGTATTCCGAAGGCCGGTTCGACGATGCGAAAGTTGCGTATTGCACCGGCCACATGCCATTTCTGCCTCTCCCCTGGTGAGACGTCAGATCAGGGGATCACGTCGGCCGTGATCGTTGTGGAGCCCTTGCGGCAGGTGGAGGCACGGCCGCTGGCGCTGGACTGTGCGGCGCTGTTGCTGGCACAGCGCCAGCCGCTGACGGTGGCCACACCCGCGGAGCCCTGCTTGGCCGTGCCCGGCGCGAAGTAGGCGCGGAAGACGGTCAGCACCGTCGCGCACGTCGTCCGGCCGCTGAGAACACCGGCCGCGAGAAGCTCACCGTTGGCCGCCTTGACCTCTCCGCAATGCGTTCGCGGTCCGACCGTCTTCGGCCTGGTCCGTGCAGGCTTCGGTGAATCGGCGGAGACGGACGGCGCGGTGGCCGTCGGGGCGGGCGGAGCAGAGGACGCGGTGGCGGGAGCCGTCGGGGCGGACGAAGCGGGCGGAGCCGAGGACGAGGGGACGGCCTGGGGCTTCGCCTCGCCCTGGCACGCGGCCAGAGTGAGAGCCAGCACGGTCAAGGCTGCGACAGAATGTGGACGCACGAGAACTCCGGGGGCTGGATTCAAGATCGACAGATTTTTGCACGCGGGCGGAAGGCCGTGACGCTCCCCCATGCCTGATTCGCTCGGTCGGCCCCTTACGGCACAACTTCGTGAGCCCGCCGGTCGACGTCCGGGACGCCGCTCCTGGGCCTGCCGAACCGCCCAACGGTTCCGTGCGCATGCGGGGAGGTTCCCGCTTCGCGCTCGCCCAGCCGACTTCGCCAGAACGCCGTACCACCTCGATGCGAACCATCGGCGATCATGGACTTTTGACGCCCTGCCGAGGTCGTGACGTGTGGCGCTGGCAGATCGCGCAAGCCTCTGTGCGCTGCTGTTGCTGTACTTCTCTGCTGTACAGCACGGACTGCTGAGCTGGGCAGGGGCTGCATGGTGGGCGTTGCCCGAACCGCTTGCGGCGGTAACCGGGTCGCGGGAAACTCCATGGTTGTGACTGTGCCCCCGCCCTGGGTTGACGACCTGTTCCCGTTTCCCACGCCGCCCGCGCTCGCCAAGCTGGTCGACATCGCCTGGGAGCACGCCTTCATCGACGAAGACATGTACGACGAGGGCCTCCTGATAACCCACTACGACTTCATGTTCGACCTGGAAGCCGCTCCCGGCGCACCCGACGGCTGGAAAACCGCGGAAGTGCGACAGGACCACGTGCCGCATGTGCCCTTGTGGGCCACACCCGAGTTGATGCAGTTCGGCCACCTGGGCACCGGCACCTGCGTCGGATGGGTCGTGCCCGCCCCGGAACTGCACGGGACCGATCATCCCACCGCCCTCTTCGGCCAGGAGCCCGGCGCGCGCATCATCGGCAGGGACACCCGCGCCGGTCTGGAGTGGATGCTCTCGCTCGGCCTCCGCAAACAGAACCTCCGAGACGACGACCGCTCCCTCATCGCCCGCCTCGCCGTCGAACTCGACATCCAACCCGCCCCGGAACACGGCATCAACCCAGACGGTTCCGACGCGGTCGTGCCCCTTGAATTCGAGGTCCCGGCCGGGTGGAAACACGAGCCCGACGTGAACGGGTCCGGAGTCGGCGTGCTGGCCCCCGCCGACGCGTTCACCGACCGCAGCTACGTGTACTCCGGCGGGGGGCTGGAAGAGATCCTCGCCCACGCCGACCGACTGCTGGACGCGGGATTCCCGGCAACCGCCCTGCTAGAGCTCACCGACGCGTTCCATGACGACCACGACCGGTTCGCCTACCTGCACCCCCTCTGGGCCCGCGCCTACCGAGACCTCGGCCGCCCGCAACTCGCGGCTCGACTCGAAACGATGCTCCCGATGTATCAACGTCTCCCACGCTGAAGACTTCGGTTAGCGGCTCCCGGTGGACGGACGGCGGCAAAGCGCGCGACAGGCAGCCTCCCAAGCATCGGGCGCCCGGCGAGACCCAGCCCGTGCCGATCCATCCGGAACTCGTCACGCTGCTGCGCCACCATCAAGGAGTTCGGCATTCCGGCCGGGGGCCGGCTGTTCGTCGGGCCGCGCGGCGGGATCATGACCGACCGGACATACCTCGGCGCCTGGCAAGGCCCGCGAGAAGGCGCTGAGCGAGTGGGAAGCGGCCTCGCCGCCGGCAAGACGCCGTACGACCTCCGGCACGCGGCCGTGTCGACCTGCTTCGGCGCCGGCGTACCTCCGCCCAGGTGGCCGAGTGGGCGGGGCACAGCGTGGCCGTCCCTCCTCCACGTCTACGCCAAGTGCGTTGCCGGTCAGGAGGAGGATGCTAAGCGCCGGATCAGTGAAGCGACCAGGCCGAAGACGCCTTAGAACTTCGGCACGTATTCGGCACAGCCACCCGTAGGACGCCGTTAACGATCAGAGACAGCCGGACACAACGAGAACAGCCCCCGGCCGGGTCATGCCTGGTCAGGGGCTGTTATAGCTGGTGTGGCGGGTCCAGGATTCGAACCTGGGTAGGCTAAGCCGACGGATTTACAGTCCGCTCCCATTGGCCACTCGGGCAACCCGCCGTGGCGTCGCTTGCGCGACGGCACTGGAAAGAATAGCGGACCGTGGGAGTGGGTGTGACATCGAGGTGGACGGTCGTGATCGGGGGAGTCGCTACGCTCTCTGATCAAGAAGCTGCTGCTGAGGGGATGTGTGTGGCATGGCTGATTCCTCGTTCGACATCGTCAGCAAGCTCGACCGGCAAGAGGTCGACAACGCGCTGAACCAGGCCGCCAAGGAGGTGGCCAACCGGTTCGACTTCCGGAACGTGGACGCGGGGATCAAGTGGTCGGGTGAGTCGATCGAGATCCAGGCGAACACGGAGGAGCGGGCGAACGCGGTACTCGATGTGCTGAAGGACAAGCTCGTGAAGCGGGGGATCTCGCTGAAGGCGATCGACGCGGGTGAGCCGAAGCTGTCGGGGAAGGTGCACAAGCTGGGCGTGGGCCTCAAGGAGGGCATCGCCCAAGACGACGCGAAGAAGATCGGAAAGATCATCCGGGATGAGGGGCCAAAGGGTGTCAAGGCCCAGATCCAGGGGGACGAGCTGCGGGTCAGCTCGAAGAAGAAGGACGATCTCCAGGACGTGATCACGCTGCTCAAGGGCAAGGACCTTGATGTGGCGCTGCAGTTCGTCAACTACCGGTAGTCACGTTGGGAGCGCGCCGGCCCCATCCCCCGCAGAAGGGGCCGGCGCGTTCGGTGTTATGACGCGGCGGCTTCCGGAATGGTTCAGTCGGATTCGTCCAAGGTGCGAGCGAGGGTGGACAGGTCGGTGCTCTAGCGGCGGCCGGCCATGCGTTCCAGGCGGGCGATCCGGTCGGCGACCGGGGGGTGGGTGGAGAACAGCCTGCCGATTCCGGCGCCGGCGAACGGGTTGGCGATCATCAGGGAGCTGGTGGTGGCGAGTTCGGGGTCCTGGGGCAGCGGCATCGTGCGGGTGCCGACATCGATCTTGCGGAGGGCGGAGGCGAGGGCGAGCGGGTCGCCGGTGAGGAGGGCGCCGGCGGCGTCGGCGGAGTACTCGCGGGTGCGGCTGATCGCCATCTGCACGACGGCGGCGGCGACGGGGCCGAGGACGAGCAGCATGAGGGCGCCGAGGAGGCCGGGGCCGTCGTCGTCCTCGGAGCGGCCGCCCGGGATGAAGATCGCCAGGTAGGACAGGTACGTGATGACGGTGGCGATGGCGGCGGCGACGGACGAGATGAGAATGTCGCGGTTGTAGACGTGGGACAGTTCGTGGCCGAGGACGGCGCGTAGTTCCCGTTCGTCCAGCATCTGCAGGATGCCGCGGGTGCAGCAGACGGCGGCGTTGCGGGGGCTGCGTCCGGTGGCGAACGCGTTGGGCTGGCGCGTTTCGGAGACGTACAGGCGCGGCATGGGCTGGTGCGCCGAGGTCGCGAGTTCGCGGACGAGCCGGTAGAGCCGGGGTGCCTCGACCTCGCTGACCGGGTGGGCGCGCATGGAGCGCAGCGCGATCCGGTCGCTGAACACGTAGGCGACTCCGTTGGTGCCGAGCGCGATGACAAGCGCGATCGTCAGCCCGGTGCCGCCGCCGATGACGTAACCGGCGGCGAGCATCAATGCCGACAGCGTGGCGATCAGCGCTGCGGTCTTGACGCCGTTGAACTGCACTTCCGTTGCCTCCCCGTCGACTCCGGCATGAACATCAACGGTTTGACCTGGGTGAACGTTCCCGCTCAGGTGGCCTGAGTCACCGTCTGCAGGACGATCTGCGGGGCGGCCGACAGCACCAGGGCGCCGGCGGCGGTGGCGGTGATGGCGGCGCGGACGGGCAGGCCGGGCGCGGCGTCGTAGGACGGCCCGGGTGCGGGCGTGAACAGCCGCGCCGCCCACATGAGGTAGTAGTACAGGCCGATCACCGTGTTGATCGCCATGACGACGGCGAGCCAGGTGACGCCGCCCGCGACGGTGGCGCGGAACACGACGACCTTGGCGAACAGGCCCATGACGCCCGGGGGCAGGCCGGCGAGGCAGATGAGGAAGAAGGCGAGGGCGGTGGCGACGGCCGGGCTGCGGCGGGCGAGGCCGCGGTAGTCGTCGAGAGTGTCCCAGGACGGGCTGAGCCGGCCGGGGGCGCGGCGGCGGAAGCCGATCACGACGGCGAACGCGCCGAGGTTCATGACGGCGTAGAGGGCGACGTACGCGGTGGTCGCGGCGGCGGCTTCGGGGAGCCGGTTCGCGCCGACGGCGAGGGGCGCGAGCATGTACCCGGACTGGGCGACCGACGACCAGGCCAGCAACCGGATCGCGGTCCGCTGCCGGAGGGCGACGAGGTTGCCGAGCGTCATCGTGATCGCGGCCAGGACGGCGATGACCGGGCCCCACACGTGCCCGTACGCGGGGAGCCCGACGGCGAGGACGATGACCAGCCCGGCGAACCCGGCGGCCTTGGAGACGACGGACAGGAACGCCGCGACGGGCAGCGGGGAGCCCTGGTAGACGTCCGGTGCCCAGAAGTGGAACGGGACGGCGGCGACCTTGAACGCGAACCCGGCGAGGACGAGGACGGACCCGGCGGCGGCGACCGGGTCGAGGTCCGCGGGGAGGTCCGACAGGGCGGGGGCGATGCGGTCGAGGTGCATGGCGCCGGTCGCGCCGTACAGGAGGCTGACCCCGAACAGCATGAGCGCGGTGGAGACGACGGAGACGAGGAACAGTTTCAGCGCTGCCTCGGACGCCGTCCCGTCGTAGCGGCGCAGGGCGGTGAGCGCGAACACCGGCAGGGAGAGGGTCTCCAGCGCGACGACGAGGAGGACGAGGTCGCGGGCGGCGACGAGGGTCAGGGCGCCGATGACGGCGGCGAGCAGCAGGAAGTGGTACTCGCCGGCGGGCATCTCGGAGTCGGTGATCTCCTGGAGGGAGAGCAGGACGACGACCACGGCGGCGCCGAGGACGATCCCCTGGAACAGGAGCGTGAAGTCGTCGGCGACGTAGGAGCAGGAGGCGGGGCCGTCGCCGCGCAGGCGGTCCGGGAGGCAGAACGTGGTGCGGCGGTCGCCGGCGGCGAGCGCGATGACGGCGATGAGCGCGGCGGCGAGGGAGCCGCCGCTGAGCAGCCCCAGGAGGCGGCGGGGCGCGTCGAAGGCGTCGGCGAGCAGCAGCCCGATCGCGGCGATGGCGAGGATCAGCGGCGGTGCGACCGCCGCGTAGTCGATGCTCTGGATCATCAGCCGCCTCCGAACAGGGCGCGGACGGGTCCGGTGGTCACGTCCAGCAGGGTCTTCGGCCACAGGCCGACCAGGAGCGTGAGCGCGATCAGCGGCGCCCACGCGGCGTACTCCTGCAGGGAGACCGCCGCGGCAGGGCGGCGCGCCACGGCGGCGCCGTCGGCCGGGCCGTGGGTGATCTTCGAGAGCATGCGCAGGAAGTAGGCGGCGGTGAGCGCCGCGCCGAGCGCCGCGACGGCCATGAACGTGACGAACGTCTCGCGCGGCAGGCCGGCGTGCGGCCGGTACGCGCCGAGCAGCGCGAGCATCTCGCCCCAGAAGCCGGCGAGCCCCGGCAGCCCGAGCGAGGCGACGGACGCGAACGTGAGGATCGACGCGAGGCGGGGGGACGTGCCGAGCATCCCGCCGCCGAGGGCGTCCATGTCGGTGGTCCCCCAGCGTTCCTTGACCGCCCCGGCGAGGAAGAACAGCAGGCTGGTGATCAGGCCGTGGGCGATGTTGCCGAACAGCGCGGCGTTGACGCCGACGGGGGTGAGGGTCGCGATGCCGAGCAGCACGAAGCCCATGTGCCCGACGGACGAGTACGCGATCATCCGTTTGAGGTCGCGCTGGGCGAGGCAGGCGAGCGCGCCGTAGATGATGCCGATGACGGCGAGAAGGCCGAGCCACGGCGCCCAGAACTCCGCGCCTTCGGGGGCAAGCGGCAATGCCACGCGGATGAGGCCGTAGGTGCCCATCTTCAGCAGCACCCCGGCGAGCAGGACGGACCCGACGGTCGGGGCCTCGGTGTGCGCGTCGGGCAGCCAGGTGTGCAGCGGCCACATCGGTGCCTTCACCGCGAAACCGATGCCCATCAGGGCGAACGCCGTGATCTGGATGCCGCGCGTCAGGCCGGACCCGTGCCGGGCGGCCAGTTCGGTCATGTCGAGGGTGCCCGCGGTGGCGCCGACGAGGAGCATCCCGGCGAGGAGGAGCCCGGAGCCGAGCAGCGTGTAGAGGATGAACTTGTAGGCGGCGGCGCGGCGTCCCGTCCCGCCCCACAGCATGATCACCACGTACATGGGGATCAGGACGGTCTCGAAGAACACGAAGAACAGCACGAGGTCGAGGGCGGTGAACGTGCCGAGCATCCCGACTTCGAGGACGAGCAGGAGCGCGGTGAGCAGCCGGATCCGGCCGCCTTCCGGCGGGTGCCGCAGCGTGTAGAGGAAGCACAGGAACGTCAGCAGCGCGGTCAGCACGACCAGCGGCAGCGAGATCCCGTCGACGCCGAGGTGGAACCGCAGCCCGATCGCGGACGCCCATTCCCGGTCGGTTTCGAGCTGCATCCGGGACGTGGCGCCGAAGTCGAAGGCGGTCATCGCGGAGATCGCCACGAGCAGCGTCGCGCCGGACACCGCGGTCCCGAAGGCGCGGACTGCGAGGTCGGTGCGCAGGAACCGGTTCGCCGGGACGAGCATCGTCAGCGCCCCGAGCAGCGGGATCGCCATCATCAGCACGAAGATCAAAGGAAGATCACCACCCCGGCCACGATGACGACGACGCCGGCGAGGAGGCCGGTCAGGTACGACTGCGCGTTGCCGTTCTGCGGGACGCGGAGGATCCCGGCGAGGCGCCGCGCACCGCGTCCGGCCCCGATGACGGCGGCGTCCACGCCCGCCTTGTCGAACGCGACGACGTGACGCGCCAGCGCCTTGACGGGCCGGACGACGGCGATCGCGTACAGCTCGTCCACGAAGAAGGCGCGCGCGAACACGCGACGTGCCGGGCCGAGCGCGCGCGCAGGATCCAGTGCCGGGTCACGGTTCCACACCAGGAAGGCCGCCCCCGCCCCGACCACCAGCAGCAAGACGCCCAGCAGCGACGCGCCCGGGTGCGGACGCAGTTCGGAGGCGCCGAGCCCGAAGAAGCCGAGGATCGCGGCTGGCACGGCCAGGGACGCGACCGTCCACGACATGAGACGCGACGGGTCCCGGATCTCGTAGGTGCCGCGCGGCTCGCCGAAGAAGGTCATCAACCACGTGCGCATCGCATAGGCCGCCGTCAGCGCGACCGTGACCAGCAGCCCGAGATAGACCAGCCACGCGATGCCGATGGGCACGTCGACGGTGTGGGCGGCGCTCGGCGCGGGGAAGGGGGCCGACTCGCCGCCGTGCAGCGCCGAATGCTGGGCGGCTTCGATGATGGAGTCCTTGCTGAACCAGCCGCTGAACGGCGGGACGCCCGCGAGCGCCGCCAGACCGGCCGTCATCGACAGGAACGTGATCGGCATGCCGCGCCGGAGCCCGCCGTAGTGCGCCAGCATGGTCGACCCCGCCGTCACGATGACGCATCCGGCGGCGAGGAACAGCAGCGCCTTGAACGCGCCGTGCGTGAGCAGGTGGAAGACCGCCGCGGACTTCGCGCCGACCGCGAGCCCGGCGGCCATCACGGCGAGCTGGCTGATCGTCGAGTATGCGAGCACGCGTTTCAGGTCGTCCTGGGCGAGCGCCGCGCACGCGGAGCCGATCATGGAGACGACCGCGATGACGCCGAGGACGGCGAGCGCGCTCGGGGCCGCGACGAACACCCCGTACAGGCGGGCGACGACGTACACGCCCGCCGCGACCATCGTGGCCGCGTGGATCAGCGCGCTGATCGGCGTGGGGCCCGCCATCGCGTCCGGCAGCCAGGTGTGCAGCGGGAACTGCGCGCTCTTGCCGGCGACGCCGGCGAGCAGCAGCAGCGCCGCCGCCGTGACGGTCGCGCCGGGCAGATCCGGCGCGGACGCGACGATCGCGGAGATGTCGAACGTCCCGGCGCCGGCGCCGAGGACGATCACGCCGATCAGGAAGCCGACGTCGCCGAGCCGCGTGACGAGGAACGCCTTGACCGCCGCCCGCGAGTTCGCCCGGTCCTCCCAGTGGTGGCCGATCAGGAAGTACGAGCAGATGCCCATGACCTCCCAGCCCGCGTACAGGACGAGAAGGTCGCCGGCGTAGACGACCAGCAGCATCGCGGCCGTGAAGAGGGAGATGAACGCGGCGTAGGAGGAGTACCGGCGGTCCCCGTCGCCATGGGCGCCGTCCATGTAGGCGATCGAGTACACCTGGACGGCGAGCGCCACGCAGCAGACCATGAGCGCGATGACGGCGGACAGCCCGTCCACCTGCAGCCCGACCCGGATCGGCACCGAACCGGTGTCGATCAGCGTGCGCATGCCCGTCCGCTCGCCGGGGTCGCGCCACACGGCGAACGCGACGATCGCCGAGAGGACGAACGACACCGCGATCGGCGCGCACGCGATGAGCGCGGGCCCGTTGCGGAGCGGCGCCGGCCGGGAGCCGGGGCGTGCGCCGAGCAGGCGCGTCAGGGACGGGCCGAACAGCATCCCGGCGAACGCGGCGAGGAACGGTGGCAGCGCCACCAGCGAGGCGAGCCAGATCACGGGGCGGCCTCCTCGACCGCCCCGGCCCGCTCCGCCTTGCCGGGCGCGGCTTCCTCAGGCGCGGCGCCAGGTTCGGCCGGGCTCGTTTCGCGCTCCGACAGGGCGCGGAGCCGGTCGACGTCGACGCTCTGCCGGTTCCGGAACACCAGCAGGACGATCGCCAGGCCCAGCCCGATCTCCGCCGCCGCGATCACGATGGTGAACAGCGTGAGGACCTGCCCGCCGTGCAGGCGGTCCCGGTACCAGACGTCGAACGTGACGAGGTTCAGGTTCACCGCGTTCAGCATCAGCTCGACCGACATCAGGACGAGGATCGCGTTGCGGCGGGCCAGCACCCCGTACACGCCGACGGAGAACAGCAGCGCGGCGACGATCGTCGGGTAGGCGAGATGCATCAGATCCCGTCCTCCTTGGCGTCCGCCTGGTCCGCCCCGTCCCGGTCCCGCGCCCCGGGCTCAGGACGTACGCGGATGTCCGAACGCGACAGGACGATCGCGCCGACCAGGGACGCCAGCAGCAGCACCGACAGGATCTCGAACGGCAGCACCCACGTCTGGAACACGCTCGCGCCGAGCGCCTCCGCCGATCCGCCGCCCTCGCGCAGCGGCATGCGCTCGTCGCCGAACCCCATGACCATCACCGTCACGAGGACGGCCGCGGTGGCGACGGCGACGGCCGCCGCGGCCCACCGGTTGCCGGAGTCCAGGTCGGCGGACTCCCCGATCGGCGCCCGGGTCAGCATGATCCCGAACAGCAGCAGCACGACGATCGCGCCGACGTAGATCAGCACCTGCACCCAGGCGACGAACTCCGCGGTGAGGACCAGGTAGCCGCCGGCGAGCGCACCGAACGACACCACCAGCCACAGCGCCGCGTGGACGAGCCGCCGCGTCGTCACCACCAGGACCGCGGACCCGACGGCGACGACGCCGAGCAGCGTGAACACGATCTCCTGGCCGCTCATGCGCCCGGCCCCGGCGGTGTGCGCGAGGTGCGGGCCGCCCGCTCCGCCGCCTTCTCCGCCGCGCCCACTTCCTTCGGCGGCTCCGCGGACGGGTCGTGGGCCTGCGGCGGCGGAACCGTCCACATCCACTCCCGGAGCCGCTCCTTTTCGTGCGTCAGTTCCGCGATGTCGTACTCGGCGTACTCGAACTCGGGCGTCCAGAACAGCGCGTCGAACGGGCAGACCTCGATGCAGATGCCGCAGTACATGCACAGCGCGAAATCGATGGCGAACCGGTCGAGGACGTTGCGGGTCCGGGGGCGTCCGCCGCCCTCGGCGGGGAGGGTCTCCTTGTGCGAGTCGATGTAGATGCACCAGTCGGGGCATTCACGGGCGCACAGCATGCAGACCGTGCAGTTCTCCTCGAAGAGCGCGATGACGCCCCTGCTGCGCGGGGGCAGGTCAGGTTGCACTTCGGGGTATTGACGCGTTATGGAACGCCGCGTCATCGTTCGCAACGTGACCGCCAGCCCCTTGGCCAGCCCGCCTCCTGGTAGCCGTCCCACGCGCCCCATGATTGCGTACGAACGCCGCCGGGGGAACGCAGCGGGCTCCGTATCCGTCCTACAGGGTGTGGACCGCGAGGTCGGCGGCATGGTCGACGGCACGTTCGCCGGCAAGGAGGGCATGTGAATCATCACGGTGATCGCCCTTACGGTTCCGAGCCCGGCCGCCATCAGGGCCCCCAGACCGGCCACCCGGCGGGCGGCGGCACGTCCGGCGGGAACGGGCCCGGCGCCTACCCGCCCGGTGTCCAGGCGCCCGGCCCCCACACGCCCTCACCGCGGACGTACGGGCCGCCCGGCTGGCGCCCCGCGTACCCCGGTCCCCCGGTTCCGCCCGTCCCCGCCCCGCCGCCGCCCGTCCCGCCGCCGCCCCTCCCTGTGGCGGAGACAACACGCGGCGTCCTGTGGGCGGTCGTGCCGTTCGTCACCCTCGGCTACGGGACGCCGTTCTCGTTCCTCTACGCGGCCATCCGGCGCGGGTCATGGGGCCTCGGCGCCACCGCCGCCGGATACGGCGCTGGCACCGCCGCCGTCGTGTCCATGCTGCAGGTCGGCAACCCGGTCTTCGCCGTTCTCGGCACGTTCATGGCGATCTTGCTGTGGATCGCGGGCACCGGGCACGCGTTCGCCGTCCGGTCGTCCGTGTTCCCCCGCGAGGTCCCGCGCAACCGCCGCAACCAGTACGCCATCGAGGTCGCCAAGTACCGGCGGACGCTGCGCGAGGAGGCCCGCACGCTCGCCGCCGAGGACCCGGCGCTCGCCCGCGAGTTGCGCATCGGCCGTCCCGACGTGCCCCGCACCTATGACGACGGCGGTCTCGTGGACGTCAACCACGCGTCGCCGGAGATCCTCGCCGCACTGCCCGGCATGACGCCCGCGATGGTGGAGCGCGTCGTCAGCCGCCGCGGCGAGCAGGGCGGCTTCATGTCCGCCGAGGAGATGGCGGTGGACGCCGACATCCCGCCGGACGCCCTCCCGCAGATGGCCGAATACACGATCTTCCTGACCTGACGCCGTCCTACAGCGCGACCTTGAGGACGCCCGTCAGCGCGAGCTGCGCCAGCGACAGCGGGACGAGCCAGGCCCAGGCGAGCTTCTGCAGCTGGTCCTCGCGCATCCGCGGGTAGCTGACCCGCAGCCAGATGACGCAGAACGCCAGTGCGCCCACCTTGAGCAGCGTCCAGAGCCAGCCCAGCTCCGTGTCGAGGAACGGGCCCTTCCAGCCGCCCAGGAACAGCACGGTCGTCAGCGCGCACAGCACCACGATCCCGGCGTACTCGGCCAGGAGGAACAGCGCGAACCGCAGCCCGCCGTACTCCGTGTACGGGCCGAAGATGATCTCGGAGTCGGCGACCGGCATGTCGAAGGGCGGACGGCGCAGTTCGGCGAGTCCCGCGACGAAGAACACCACGCCGCCGACCGCCTGCCAGGGCAGCCACCACCAGCGCCACTCCTCCGCGATGCCCGTCAGCGACAGCGTTCCCGCCGCCATCGCCACCGACGACGCCGCGAACACCATCGGCAGCTCGTAGGACATCAGCTGCGCGGCGACCCGCATCCCGCCGAGCAGCGAGTACTTGTTCGCGCTCGCCCAGCCCGCCATGATCGCGCCGATCACTCCGACGCCCATCACCGCGAGCGCGAAGAAGATCCCGGGCCCGAGGTCGAGCGCGACCTGCCCGTCCGGCCCGACCGGGATCACCAGCAGGACCAGCAGGTACGGGACGAGCGCCACGCCGGGGGCGAGCTTGAACACCCACCGGTCGGCGTCGCGCGGGACCACGTCCTCCTTCTGCGCGAACTTCACGCCGTCCGCGACGAGCTGCGCCCAACCGTGGAAGGCGCCCGCGTACATGGGTCCGAGACGGCCCTGCATGTGCGCCATCACCTTGTGCTCGGCCTGGCCCACCAGCAGCGGGAGCAGCGCGAACGCGGCGGCGACCAGCGCCAGCTTGACGACGATCTCAAGCATCGGGGCCCCGCCCTTCCGGGGGGCGCCGCCCAGGCCCCCGTGAGGGGCCGCTTGGGCGCTCCTCGCTCCCCCGGCGCTCCGCCGCGGCCGCCCAAGCGCCCTCGTCCGGTACCCCGGGCGGGCGGACGCGGCGGCGGCTGGGCGCGCCGTGGCCCGACTCGCCCGGTTCCTTGGCGCCCGGCCAGGGCTTCGCGACGCGGGAGGCGAGCACGAAGTCCTTGCGGAGCGGATGCCCCTCGAACCCGTCCGGCAGCAGCAGCGGAACCAGGTTCGGGTGGCCCTCGAAGAGGATGCCGAACATCTCCGACGTTTCCCGCTCGTGCCACTCGGCTCCCCGGTACACGCCCGTGGCCGTCGCCAGGACGGGGGCCCGCCTCGGGACGCGGGTGCGGACCAGCAGGTGGTGGCGGCGTTCCAGGGAGTACACGTGGACGACGACGGCGAAGCCCTCGTCCAGTTCGTCCACGCCGGTCAGCCAGTCGAAGTACCCGCAGGACAGCTCGTCGCGCGCGAACGTCAGCGCGTCCACCCAGTGCTCCGGCGGCACTCCGACGGCGAGGCCGCCGAACGTCTCCTCGGTGCTGATCTCGTCGCCGTAGCGGGCCGTCCAGGCGTCCGCCAGTTCCCGGCCGCCCGCCGGTTCACCGCTCACCGGTCGCGTCCGATCTCGTCGTCGTGCCCGTCGTCGGTCAGACCCGGGATGATCGACGGATCGTGGTCGCCTCGCCGACGCCCGCGGGACGGTGCGGGGTCCTCGGGCGCGGGGTCCTCGTGTGCGAGCTCGTCGCCGACGGCCGGCGCGGGGCGCGTGGCGTCGTCGTCGCCGGCCGTCGGGACGGGGCGCGTGGGCTCCTCGTCCTCGACGGCCGGGACCGGCAGCGTCACATCGTCGGCCGCATGGACGACGGGCGGCTCCCCGACCACCGGAACGGGACGCGTCTCGTCCTCCGGCCCCGCCTCGTGAACCGTCCCGGCGGCCGCGGCGTCCTCCTCGGGACGGCCGTCCTCGTCCGCCGGGTCCATCCAGTCGTCGAGCATCTCGTCCTCGTCCAGCGGGGGCGGCGGCTGGAGGGGGCGGCGCAGGACCGTCGCCGTCAGCGGGCGCGGCGGGGGCGGCGGCGTCAGCGGCTCCGCGCCGCTGTAGCGCTCACCGAGCGACTCGGCGGCGATCTTCTCCTGCAGGTGGACGATGCCGTGCAGCAGCGCCTCGGGACGGGGCGGGCAGCCGGGGATGTAGACGTCCACCGGGATGATCTGGTCGACGCCCTTCGTCACGCAGTAGGAGTCCCAGTACGGCCCGCCGCAGTTGGAGCAGGCACCGAACGAGATGACGTACTTCGGCTCGGGCATCTGCTCGTACAGGCGGCGCACCGCGGGCGCCATCTTGTCGCTGACCGTGCCCGAGACGACCATGAGGTCGGCCTGCCGGGGGCCGGGCGCGAACGGGATGACGCCGAGCCGCATGAAGTCGTGCCGGGCCATCGACGTCGCGATGAACTCGATGGCGCAGCAGGCCAGGCCGAAGTTGAAGACCCACAGCGAGTAGCGGCGGCCCCAGTTGAGCACGAACTTGATCGGCTTGGGAGCGAGCCGCGACAGCGGCCCGACGCTCGGCGGCGGTAGATCGATAGTGCCCACGGGAGCATTGTTACAGCCCCGCGGGATCTGGCCAGGGGCCCGGCCGCGCGATCGGGCCCGGTTCCGCCCCCGGACCCGGGACGGTCAGACCCAGGACAGGACGCCCTTCTTGCCCGCGTACGCGAGCCCGGTCGCGAGGAACGCCAGGAAGACGAACATCTCGCCGAGCGTCGTGGCACCATAACCGGGGGCGGAGAAGATCGTTGCCCAGGGGAACAGGAATACGGCGTCCACGGCGAACACGACATAGAGGTAGGCGAAGACGTAGTAGCGCACGTGCGAGTGCGCCCAGCCCTCACCGACGGGGTCGACGCCGCACTCGTAGGTGGTCAGTTTCTCTGCGGTGGGGCGGTTCGGACGAAGCATCCGGTTGGCGGCGAGCCCACCGCCGACGATCCCGGCACCCACGAGGAGCAGTACGACCACGACGACGTATGTGTCGAAATAGTTATGCACCAAATCCTCCTCGCGCGCGTCTCATCCAGTATCCCCCCACCAGGGACCCGGAGAACTGTGACCTTGTACCTCCACCCCGGAGGCTCACAATGTCATGGTTTTACTGCACACTAGGCTTGGCATTGAGGTCAGTTTGACCTGGAAGGACGTGACCAGATGAGCAACCCCCCGCCTCCTCCGGGCTGGGAATCCCCGGGCGGCGCGTCCTGGCCGCCTCCGCCGCCGCCCGCAGGCCCGGGCGGGCCTGGGCCCGGCCCCGGCATGCCAGGGCCCCCCGGGCCGCCCCCGCCCGGCGGTTTCGGCGGCCCCGGAACGCCTCCCCCCTTCTTCCCGCCGCCGCCCGGCGCCCCCATGGGTCCCGGCATGCCCCCGCCGAAGCGCGGCGGCGGCGGCGCGGTGATCGCGGCGATTCTCGGCGGCGGCCTCGTCGTCCTGCTGATCATCGGCGTGGTCGTCTTCGCGGTGACCGTCGGCGGCGGCAAGTCGCCGGACGAGAAGCTGACGGCCGCGGCCGCCGACCTTTCCTCGTCGGACGCGGTCGAGCTGGACGGCACCTTCGGCGGCGCCGGGTCTCTGCAGGGTGAGCTGAACGTCACGAAGGGCGGGCGCGCGACCGGGCCCGTCACCTGGAACGGCTCCCGGGTCACCATGCTCTCGGCCGACGGCAAGCTGTTCGTGAAGGCCGACAAGTCCTACTGGGAGCGGGAGATCTCGGGCGACGACCCGTTCTTCCTCAAGAGCGGCGAGCAGTGGGGCCGGCTTGACCACGACGAGCTCAACATCGACTTCAAGCGGTACCTGACCCCGTCGGCGCTGGCGAGCAAGGTGCGCTCGGCGCGCACGTCGAGCGTCAAGCCCCTCGAGACCACCTGGCAGGGCAAGAAGGCACTGAAGTTCAGCACCTTCTCCTCCACGATCTACATCACCGACGAGGACGACGCGGAACTGCTGCGCTACGAGTCGACCACCCCGCGCGTCCGCGTGAACGTCAAGCCGCAGAGCTCGTCGTCGTCCATCATCTCGGACATGCGCACGAGCATGGGCGAGCTGAAGGAGTCCTTCAACGCCTCCGCCCAGCCGCGGGTCAGCGAGTGGAAGAAGGGCGGCTGCAACAGCGACTCCGGCTGCACGGTCGAGGCCAAGATCCGCCCGCCGTACGACGTGGAGAAGCCCGTCACGATCGACGTGCGGTTCCGGCTCACCGCCGGCTCGCTGAGCGGCAGGGACCTCGGCAACTGCACGGCCACCATCACGATCACCGGCTCGACCCCGCAGTGGGCGAGCTGCCGGGTCACCAGCAGCGCGTGGACGCGATGGGCCGACGACACCGGCGGCACGTTCTACAAGCACGCCGACTACAAGGTGATCGGCGCCACGGAAGAAGAGGTCCAGGCGCTGCAGAACGGGCTCGAAAGCGAGTGAGGCCGCAGGTGAGGCGCCCCGCGCGCTGATCCGGCCGCCACCGGGTGCCCGGCGGCGCTCCCCCGATCATGGGGGAAGCGCCGCCGGGCACCTTTATGCTCTGTGGGGACGCCCCTCAGGGCCCGGCGGCCACCCCCCACATGGTCTGCAGCCCCGTCGGCATCCCCTGGAGGGCATCACAGTTCCCTTGCTTTGTCCCTGACGGTCGGGCCGAACCCGGCCCCCGAAGTGAGCAGAGTGAGCCCCGAGTGAGCGCTGAACAGGACGAGCCGTCACCGACGGCCTCCTCCCAACCCCCGCCGGAAGACCCGGCGGCGCCTGCCCTTCCGGACCGCACGCCCGCCCCCGCCAGGCCGGTCCGGCCGGACGTCCGGGTCGCGGGCGAGACCGTTCCACCCACCGGTTCGCCACTCCCACGCCCTCCCGCCGACCCGTTCCCCCCGAACGGCCCCGCGGCTCCCGGTGGTTTCTCGGCACCGGGCGGGTCCGGGGCTCCGGGTGGTCGCCCGGCCGTGGGCGGGTCCGTGCCGTCAGGCGGTCCTGCGGCTCCGGGCGGGGTCGTGGCTCCGGGGAGGGGCGGGCGGCAGGGAGCGCCGGGTAAGTGGCGGCTGGTCCTGGTCGCGGGTGGGGCCGCGGCGGTCGTGGTGGCCGTGGGCGCCATGGCGGCCGTCGCGTTCACCGGTGACAACGGGACGCCCGAGAAGCGGACCAAGCCGACCGTGGCCGCCGCACCGCCGGCGTGGACGATCGAGGCCGGGCGGCAGCTCACGTCCGGGACGGGACTGCGGTACGACGGGACCATGACCGTCGGCGGCACGCCCGTCCAGGCGCATCTGCGGGTCACCCCGTCGGGTCTGGCGACCGGCACGCTGACGGCGGGCCTGCTGAAGGCGGACGTCATCGCGGTCGGCGGTGACACCTATCTCAAGGCGGGGCCGGAGTTCTGGCGCGACCACGCCGGGGAGATCACGCACCTGGAGTACTACGCGGGCCACTGGTCCAAGGCGCCCGCGTCCATGCCCGGCTTCGACGTGCCGGACGTCCTCGGCCCGGAGTCCATCGCACGGATGCTCGCCGAGGCCCCGGCGGAACCGCCCGAGGAGAAGGTGAACGGCGTCCCCGCGTTCAAGGTCGAGACGCCGAAGGCGGTGTATCTGGTGGCGGCCGCGGCTCCGCACCGGCTGCTGTCGGTGCGCGGCACCGGGCAGAACGCGCCGCGGTTCACGGCCACGCCGGTCGCGGCGCCGGTTGCGCTCTTCAAGGAGCTGCGGCCCCGGGTCGCCAAGCTCGGCGGCGCCGCCGACCCGGGGCTGGGTTTCCGGCCCGGGACGCTGACGTTCAGCAACTGCGACAAGAACACCACGGGCTGCACCGTGAGCGTGCCCGCGACGCTGACCTCCCCGGCGGACGGGGTGCCGGACGGCGCGCGTGCGGCGCTGCGGGCCTCGATCACCTCCCGGGGCGAGCCGCTCGGCTCGTGCACGGCGTCGGATGCGGTGCCGGCCGATCGTGCGCTGGTGCTGCGCTGCACCGTCACGAGCAAGCGGTGGCGCAGCTGGATGCGCAACGCCCTCGACAACCCCGGCTCCTATCCGTACGAGGCGACGGCGCACGTGGTCGGGGAGGCGGTGGACGCCGACGACATCGGCAAGCTGCTCGCCCGGGTCGACCGGGAGCGCAAGGCCGTGGTGAAACGAGCACCGTCGACGCCGGGGCCGTCCACACCGGGGCCGTCCGAATCGGGGGAACCGTCGGTTCACCGGTCGGGACAGCCGGAGGTCGCCACTTCGCAGTCGCCGGAGCGGCCCTGACACGCATGACGAGGGGCGGTGGCCCCGAACGCTATTCGGGATGTCTACACTTCGAGCTGTGAACTCCACGCCGGTGGGGAGCCGCGGCTCCTCGACGAATCCCGCGCGGCTGGTCAGGCGGTTGCACGTCGACCTGTGCCGGCAGCGCAGCAGCCTGTGTTCGGGATGAACTCGGGAACCCGTCCAGGTCGTACCCCCGGATAGGACCTGCCCGAATTTGGGAGAGCCGCGTGAACTCCGCACCGAGGTGATACGTCTTGTGTTACGGGGTTCGCGACCTCCCTGGAAGCGGGACGTCACATGACGGGCGGAGTGGCGGCCGCGGTCCATGCCTCCCATGACCTGCGGCCACCGAAGACCGGACGGCGCCGGGTGTTCCCTGTCCGCGTTCCGGTCGGTCTCGACCCGTCCCCGAGAACACCATCCCACCCCGGACATACCATGAAGGTAAGCCTAAGTAGCATCACGATCCTGGGTGCCTCCCCCAGGACGGGTGCTGCGCGTCGAGGAGGTCTTCCTCTGTGACCAAACAGGTCCAGCAGCTCGACCGCGTCATCATCCGTTTCGCCGGCGACTCCGGCGACGGCATGCAGTTGACCGGCGACCGCTTCACCCAGGAGACGGCGGCGTTCGGCAACGACTTGTCGACGCTGCCGAACTTCCCGGCCGAAATCCGCGCCCCCGCCGGGACCCTCCCCGGCGTGTCCAGTTTCCAGTTGCACTTCGCCGACCACGACATCCTCACCCCGGGCGACGCGCCCAACGTCCTGGTCGCGATGAATCCCGCCGCCCTCAAGGCCAACCTCGGGGATCTCCCCCGCGGGGCGGACCTCATCGTCAACACCGACGAGTTCTCCAAGCGCAACCTCGCCAAGGTCGGCTACGAGACGAACCCCGTCGAGGACGACTCGCTCGCCGAGTTCCGGGTGCACGCGCTGCAGCTCACCTCGATGACGGTGACGGCGCTCGCCGACTTCGACATCTCCAAGAAGGACGCCGAACGCGCGAAGAACATGTTCGCGCTCGGGCTCCTGTCGTGGCTGTACCACCGTCCCACCGAGGGGACGGTCTCCTTCCTGGAACGCAAGTTCGCCTCCAAGCCCGAGATCATGAAGGCGAACATCGCGGCGTTCCAGGCGGGCTGGAGCTACGGCGAGACGACCGAGGCGTTCTCGACGCAGTACGAGATCAAGCCGGCCGAGCACGAGCCGGGCCTCTACCGCAACATCACCGGGAACCTCGCGCTGGCCTACGGGCTGGTCGCCGCGGGCGTGCAGAGCGGGCTGCCGATCTTCCTCGGCTCGTACCCGATCACCCCGGCGTCCGACATCCTGCACGAGATCTCCAAGCACAAGAAGTTCGGCGTCCGCACGTTCCAGGCCGAGGACGAGATCGCCGCGGTCGGCGCGGCGCTCGGCGCCTCGTTCGGCGGATCCCTCGGCGTCACCACGACGTCCGGTCCGGGCATCGCGCTGAAGAGCGAGACGATCGGGCTGGGTGTCGCGACCGAGCTTCCGCTGCTGGTCATCGACGTGCAGCGGGCCGGTCCCTCGACCGGCCTGCCGACCAAGACCGAGCAGGCCGACCTGCTGCAGGCCATGCACGGCCGCAACGGCGAGGCGCCCGTCCCGATCGTCGCGCCGCAGTCCCCGTCGGACTGCTTCGACGCGGCGATCGAGGCGGCCCGGATCGCGGTGAAGTACCGCACGCCGGTGATCCTGCTGTCGGACGGCTACCTCGCCAACGGCTCCGAACCGTGGCGGCTGCCGGACGTGTCGGCGCTGCCGGTGATCGAACCGAACTTCGCGGCCCCGTCGCAGGACGACTTCCAGCCGTTCGCACGTGACGCGGACACCCTCGCCCGCCCGTGGGCGGTCCCGGGGACGCCGGGTCTGGAGCACCGGATCGGCGGTCTGGAGAAGGCCGACGGCTCCGGCAACATCTCCTACGACCCGGCCAACCACGACAAGATGACCCGGCTCCGGCAGGCCAAGGTCGACGGGATCGCGAACGACATCGAGCCGCTGGCGGTGGACGACCCGTCCGGCAGCGCCCGGGTGCTCGTGCTGGGCTGGGGCGGCACCTACGGCGCGATCTCCGCCGCCGTCCGCCTCGTCCGCGCGGAGGGCAAGCAGATCGCGCAGGCGCATCTGCGGCATCTCAACCCGTTCCCGGCGAACCTGCCGGAGGTCCTGCGCTCCTACGACAAGGTCATCGTCCCGGAGATCAACCTCGGCCAGCTCGCGCTGCTGCTGCGCGGCCGGCTGCTCATCGACGTGATCGGCTACAACCAGGTCCGCGGTCTGCCCTTCAAGGCCGAGGAGCTCCAGGGCGTCATCCAGGATGTGATCGACAGTGAGTGACAACGGAGCCGTCGGGAACGGCGCCAACGGGAACGGCGCCGTGAACGGCAACGGCGGCGCGTCCAACGGGAACGGCCGGTCGCTGCTCTCCCTCGTCCCGAAGACGGACGAGAAGCAGACGATGAAGGACTTCAAGACCGACCAGGAGGTGCGCTGGTGCCCCGGGTGCGGTGACTACGCGATCCTCGCGGCCGTCCAGTCCTTCCTGCCGGAGCTCGGGCTGCGCCGGGAGAACATCACGTTCATCTCCGGCATCGGGTGCTCGTCGCGGTTCCCGTACTACTTGAACACCTACGGGTTCCACTCGATCCACGGTCGTGCGCCGGCGATCGCGACGGGCCTCGCCACGTCCCGCCCGGACCTGTCGGTGTGGGTGGTGACCGGGGACGGCGACGCGCTGTCCATCGGCGGCAACCACCTGATCCACGCGCTGCGCCGCAACGTCAACCTGAAGATCCTGCTGTTCAACAACCGGATCTACGGGCTGACCAAGGGCCAGTACTCGCCGACGTCCGAACTCGGCAAGATCACCAAGTCGACGCCGATGGGGTCGCTGGACGCGCCGTTCAACCCGCTGTCGCTGGCGATCGGCGCGGAGGGGACGTTCGTCGCCCGGACGATCGACTCCGACCGCAAGCACCTGCAGTCGGTGCTGCGGGCGGCGGCGCAGCACCGCGGCACCGCGCTCGTCGAGATCTACCAGAACTGCAACATCTTCAACGACAACGCGTTCGAGCCGCTGAAGGACGCGTCGGTCCGCGACGACGTCACCGTCCGGCTGGAGCACGGAGAGCCGATCGTGTTCGGCGCGGACCGCTCCAAGGGTCTGCGCCGCAACGCGGCCGGGTCGTTCGAGGTCGTGAACGTCGCGGACGTGGGCGTTTCGGAGATCGCCGTGCACGACGCGCACCACCCGGACCCGTCACAGGCGTTCGCGCTGTCGCGGCTGGACCAGCCGGCGTTCGAGCACACCCCGATCGGCATCTTCCGCGACGTCGACCGGCCGTCCTACGACGAGCTGATGCGGGCCCAGCTCGACGAGGCCGTCGAATCCCAGGGCAAGGGGGATCTGGCGGCGCTGCTCGGCAGCGGCGACACCTGGCGCATCGACTGACGCACGTCCCCGCAGGCCCGGTCCCGGTTCGTCCGGGGCCGGGCTTTTTCGCGCATCGAAACCCGGCGAACTTTGAAACCCGGGGAACGGGGCACGGTTCATCACATGGTGAGCACCCGGGGAGATCCCTAGGCCGAATTCGGCCGGGACACGGTGCGGTACCGCGTCTCATGCTGAAAGACTGCTGAGTAGATCATGGAGCCGGGAGGGTGACGATGCGGGTCATTTCGCGCCGCAGCAAGAGTCGTCGGCAGGATGAGGACCCCGCGCGCACCGACTCACCCCGCGACCCGTCCGGCGCCTCCGAGGCCCCGCAGACCCCAGAGCCCCCGGCGTCCCCGTCCACCCCCGATACCGGGCTGAAACGGCCCCCGCCCACCCTCGAACCGCCCCTCTCCGAACAGCCGCCTCCGGCCGCCGAGGAGGGGGAGCCGGACCCGGACGGGGAACGCGGCGCCGATCCGGCGAAGGCGCTCGGGCAGGAGGGCTTCCGGGACGGGACGTCGCGCGGGCCCGAGGCGACCACGGCGGTGCTGCCGGCGGTCGCGGGCTCGGAGGCCGCGCAACGCCGGCGGGCGCGGGCGGCCGAGCGGCAGCGCATGGCGGCGGAGGTGAAGCGGAGCCGCGCCGCGCGGCGGCGGGGCGTGCCGTACCGGGACGTGAGTCCCGCGGGCAGGGCCGCCGACCAGCACCGTTCGTCGATGCTGGTCATGGTGCTCACACTGGGGCTGCTGATCGCCGCGGTGGCGGTGACCGGCGCGATGATCGCGTCGTCCATGCGGACGCAGCCGGTGACGCTCGCCTCGCCCCTGCACATCTATCCCGTCACGCAGACGACGCCCGGGCAGTGCCCGACGGGAACGCAGGGCATCACGGGACAGACCGGGTCGGGCCCGGCCTGCTACCGGATGGCCCAGGGGATCGCCATCCACAAGGTCGCCGACCTGCGCGTCCAGAAGTCGCGGGTGAAGCCGGGCGGCTATGACGTGGCGGTCACACTGCGGCCGGTCGACCGGGACGCGTTCGCCGAACTGACGCGGGCGACGGTCGGCCGCGACCTGGCCTTCGTCGTGAAGAACCGCATCGTCACGCTTCCCCGCGTCGACATGGCGATCCTGGATGGGAAGGTCGTCGTGACCGGCCCGCCCGACCGCACCTCGGCGACCAGGCTCGTCCGGGAACTGAAGGGCCGCTGACCGCTCACAGCGGCCCGACGGCGACGTCCTTCACCGGGTTCTCCCCCGGGCCGCCGGTGTTTCCGGTACCGCGGGTGTCGGTGCCGCGGGTGTCGGTGCCGCCGGCGTTTCCGTGGCCGCCGGTGCCGGCGCGTGCCGCCTTGCCGCGGTTCGCCGATCCGCGCAGCGGCAGTTCCTTCAGCGCGAGGACCGCGGCGAATCCGAGCAGCGCCACCGGGATGCCGACCAGGAAGACGGTCTCGAGCGCGTTGGAGAACGCGTCCTGCACGATGCCCTTGACCGGCTCGGGGAGCCGCTGGATCTCGTCCGGCGACCCGAGTTCACCGCCGCCGGGCGTCCCGCGGACGCCCGCCGCGCGGAGGCCGGAGGCGATCTCGCTCGCCACCCGGTTGGTGAGGATCGCGCCGAACGCGGCCACGCCCATGGCGCCGCCGAGGTTGCGGAAGAACGAGACACCCGACGTCGTCGAGGCCAGGTCGGCGGACGCGGCGGCGTTCTGCGCGGCCAGGATCAGGATCTGCAGCGTCAGGCCCATCCCGATGCCGAGGACGGCGAGGTCCACGCCGATGAGCACCGTCGGGGAGTCGGTGTGCAGCCGCGACAGCAGGAACATCCCGATGGCGACGCAGGCCAGCCCGAGCACCGGGAAGATCTTGTAGCGGCCCGTCCGGGTGACGACCTGCCCGGATCCGGTCGAGGTGACGAGCATGCCGATGACCAGCGGCAGCGTCATCAGGCCGGACGCCGTGGGGCTCATCCCCTTGACGATCTGCAGATACTGCGGCATGTAGATCATCACGCCGAACATCGCCATGCCGATGCAGACGGAGACGAACGACGTCAGCACGAACATGCGGTTGCGGAACAGCCGGGGCGGCAGGATCGGGTCGCGGGCGCCGCGCTCGGCGACGATCGCCAGCACGACCAGCACGACGGTGGCCCCGGCCAGGATGTAGGTCCATGCGGAGTTCCACGCGAACTCCGTCCCGCCCAGGGACAGCAGCAGCATCAGTGTGGCGGCGCTGCCGGTGATGGTGAACGCGCCGAACACGTCGACGCGGGTGTCGCGGCGCACCCTCGGCATTTTCAGGACCCGCTGGATGACCAGGAAGGCGACGACCGCGAGCGGGACGCACACGTAGAAGCACCAGCGCCAGCCGAGGGCGTCCGCGTCCACGATGAACCCGCCGAGCAGCGGCCCGGCCACGGTGGAGACGCCGAAGACGGCGCCCATGTAGCCGGCGTAGCGTCCGCGCTGCCGCGGCTCGACGACGTCCCCGAGGATGACCTGGGCGAGCGAGGACAGCCCTCCGACGCCGAGGCCCTGGACGGCGCGGGCGGCGATGAGCTGGCCGACGTTCTGCGACAGCCCGGCGCACACCGAGGCGATGACGAAGATCAGCAGGGCGGTCTGGAACATCAGCTTGCGCCCGGCGATGTCCGACAGCTTGCCCCACAGCGGGGTCGAAGCCGTCATGGTCAGCAGCGCGGCACTGGCCACCCAGGACAGCTGGTCCTGGCCGCCGAGGTCGCCGACGATCGTCGGCAGCGCGGTGGCGATGACCGAGGTGGAGAGCATCGAGGTCAGCATCGCCATCATCAGACCGGAGAGGATCTTCAAGATCTGACGGTGCGTGTAGTGCGGTCTCGCCGGTTCCGCCGCCGCACCGTGCGACGCCACGCTCGCCTGAGCCACCCTGCCCCCATGCCGGCGGCCCGACGGACCACCGAGTTGATTACCTGTGCTGTGCATGTATGTTATGTAGACGCTTGTTTACATGCAACCTCGGTAGATTCTGGCACTGACGGCGGCCGGCGGATGAGGCGGCCGGCGAGTGAGGCGGCCGGCGAGTGAGGCGGCCGAAGCGCGAAGGGGGCGGGAGTGATGACGCAGGTCGAGCAGGAGACCGGACGCACCACGCCGTCCGCCGGCAGCGGCGGGGGCGAGGGCGCCGCGCGGCGGCCGAAGCGCGACCGTGAGGCGACCCGGCGCCGCATCCTGAACGCCGCCCGCGACCTGTTCGGCGAGCACGGCTACGACGGCGTCACCGTCCGCATGATCGCGGCGCGGGCCGAGGCGAACACGGCCCTGGTCAACCGGTACTTCGGCTCCAAGGCGGCGCTGTTCGCGGAGGTCCTGACCGGCGAGTCGGTGATCCGCGGAGTCATCGCGGGCGATCCCGCCGGCCTGCCCCGCCGGCTCGCCGAGCACTTCGTCCGGCTGCTCGACCAGGGCCCCGTCACCGCGATGTCGCGGATGCTGGACCGCTCGGCCGGCCAGCCCGAGGTCAAGGAGATCCTCCTCCACTACCTGGAGGACGTGATCGTCGAGCCGATCGTCGCCCAGCTCGACGGGCCCGACGCCCGCGCCCGCGCGCTGCTCGCGTCCACGATCATCATGGGCGGCGGGCCCGTCCGGCGCCTGCTCGGCCTCAACGACCTGCGCGCCGCCGACCCGGCCGAACTCACCGACCGGCTGACGGCCATGTTCACCGCCGCCCTCGCCCCGCTCCCCGCCTCCTGACCCGCCCGGCCGGACGTCCGGCCCGGGGACGCCGCGCACATAGGGTTCTGACCATGAGGCTGGGGGCGCTCCGGGCGCGGTGGGGCAGGACGGGACGGGTCACGCGCTGGACCGCGGCCGGAGCGGCGATCGTGCTCGCCGGCGGAGGCGCCGGCTGGGGCTTCACGGCGGGCGGCGAGGCCCCCGTCCACACCGTCGACCAGCGCATCGCCGTGGTCGACGGCCCCGGCGACGACCAGCGCGTCACCATCGACGCCACGTTCTACAAGCCGGTCGGCCGCGCCCAGGCCCCCGCGGTCATGCTGGGGCACGGCTTCGGCGGCAGCAAGCGGGACGTGGCGGACGAGGCCCGCGGCCTCGCCCGCGCCGGATACGCGGTGCTGGCGTGGTCGGCACGCGGATTCGGCGGCTCCACCGGGGAGATCGCGCTCAACTCCCCCGACTATGAGGTCAAGGACACCCGGCAGCTCATCGACTGGCTGGCGCGGCGCCCGGAGGTCCGGCTCGACGGGCCCGGCGACCCGCGCGTCGGCATGGCGGGCCAGTCGTACGGCGGCGCGATCGCGCTGCTGACCGCCGCCCACGACGCGCGGGTCGACGCCATCGCGCCGATGATCACGTGGCACAGCCTTCCGGACGCGCTGTTCCCGGACGCGACCGGAGCCGGGCCCTCGGACGGCGTCTTCAAGAAGCTGTGGGCGGGCCTGTTCTTCACCGGCAGCGCGGGCCGTACGGCATGCGGCCGTTTCCTGCCGTCCCTGTGCGAGATGTACCAGGAGGTCGCGGAGAAGGGCCGTCCCACCGACTCGGCGATCGAAACGCTGCGGCGGTCGAGCCCGGCCTCGGTCGCCGACCGGATCAAGGTGCCGGCACTGCTCGTCCAGGGGCAGTCCGACTCGCTGTTCCCGCTCGGCCACGCCGACGCCAACGCCCGCGCGATCGCCGCGAACGGCGCGCCGGTGTCGGTGGTCTGGTTCCAGGGCGGCCATGACGGCGGCGCCCCCGAGACCGAGCGGATCGAGGACCTGGTCCTCGGCTTCTTCGACGCGCGGCTCGAACGCTCCGCCGCGCCGTCGCCGGACGGTTTCACGGTGACGCGGGCGGGCGGGCTCGACTCGTCCACCCAGGAGGTCGTCATCGAGGAGGCGACGACCCGTACATATCCGGGTCTCTCCGGCAGCCCCGTGGATCTGCCGCTGAGCGGCGAGCAGCAGACGATCCACCATCCGGCCGGCGGGTCCCCCGCGTCGATCTCCGCGCTGCCCGGGCTCGGCTCACTCGATTCGCTGGGTTCGGCGGGTTCTCTCAGCGCTCTCGGGGGCGGGCTGCCGGCCGAAATGCCCGGTCAGTCCGCGACGTTCGACACGCGTCCGCTGGAGCGTCCCGTCCAGCTGACGGGCGCGGCCACCGTCCGGCTCAAGGTGGACGGGGACGGGCCGCTGTTCGCGAAGCTCTACGACGTCGCGCCCGGCGGGACGGCGACGCTCGCGCGGCGGCTGGCCGCACCTTTCCGGGTGTCCGGCGGCGACGGCGAGGTCACTGTCACGCTCCCCGCGATGGACCACCGCTTCGACCGCGGCCACCGGATCCGCCTCGTCATCGCGACCACCGACATGGGCTTCGCCACCCCGGCCGCGCCGGCGTCGTACAAGGTGCGGGCGGTGTCGCCGCTGACCGTCCCGGCCGTCCCCTCGCTGACGACCGCGCCGACGCCCGTACCGGCGTGGGTCTGGGCGCTGCCGGCGGCGGCCCTCGTTCTCGCCCTGCTCATCGCCGTGCCCGGACGCCGCCGGCACGACCCCGACAAGGACGGCGACGTCCCGCTGGAGATAACGGGCCTTACGAAGGCGTACAAGAACGGCCACCTGGCCGTCGCCGACCTGTCGTTCCGGGTGGAGAAGGGCCAGGTGCTGGGGCTGCTCGGCCCGAACGGTGCTGGGAAGACAACGACGCTGCGCATGCTCATGGGGTTGATCCATCCCGATGCAGGCGAGATCCGCATCTTCGGTCATCACGTCCATCCCGGTGCGGCCGTCCTGGCCCGGCTCGGCTCCTTCGTCGAAGGGCCCGGTTTCCTGCCCCACCTCTCCGGCCGCGACAACCTGGACCTCTACTGGCGCGCCACAGGCCGCCCCCTGGACGAAGCCCACCTGGACGAGGCGCTGCAAATAGCCGACTTGGGGTCCGCCCTCGACCGTGCCGTCCGCACGTATTCGCAGGGGATGCGGCAGCGCCTCGCAATCGCCCAGGCCATGCTCGGGCTGCCCGACCTCCTCGTCCTGGACGAACCGACCAACGGCCTCGACCCGCCGCAGATCCGCGAGATGCGGGAGGTGCTCGTCCGGTACGCCGCCGCCGGGCGGACGGTCATCGTCTCCAGCCACCTGCTCGCCGAGGTCGAGCAGACCTGCACGCACGCGGTCGTCATGGCCGGTGGCCGCCGCGTCGCCGCCGGTCCCGTCGCCGACATCGTCGGGTCCTCCGGCCGTCGCCTGGAGGACGCCTTCCTGGAGATCATCGGGGAGCGTTCATGACCGCCTACAACGTCCGCCGGACCCTTCCGCTGCGGGTGGAGGCCGTCCGCCAGTTCCGGCGGCGCCGCACCCTGGTCGCGTTCGGGATCCTGCTCGTCCTCCCGTGGGTGCTGGTGGCCGCGTTCAAGCTCGGCGGCGACCCGGAACCGGACGGCGCGCCCAGCCTGGTCGACGTCGCCACGTCCAGCGCCCTCAACTTCGCCCTCTTCACCCTGTTCGTCTCGACGGGTTTCCTGCTGGTCGTCGCCGTGGCGCTGTTCTGCGGCGACACCGTCGCGAGCGAGGCGGGCTGGTCGTCGCTGCGCTACCTGCTGGCCGCGCCGGTACCGCGCGCCCGTCTCCTGCGGCAGAAGCTCGTCGTCGCGCTCTCCTACGCGGTCCTCGCCGTCGTCAGCCTGCCGCTGATGTCGCTGATCGCGGGGACGGCCGGGTTCGGCTGGGGCGGCGTCGAACTCCCGACCGGCGGAACCGTCCCGGCCGGCACCGCGCTCAGCCGGATGGCGATCATCGTCGGGTACGCCCTCGTCTCCCAGCTCGTCGTCGCGTCCCTGGCCTTCCTGCTGTCCGTCACCACCGACTCGCCGCTCGGTGCGGTCGGCGGCGCCGTCGGCCTCGTCATCGTGAGCAACATCCTGGACGCCGTCACCGCGCTCGGCACCTGGCGCGAGTTCCTCCCGACGCACTGGATGTACTCCTGGATGGACGCCCTCCAACCCGAGATCCAATGGACGGGCATGGCCAAGGGCGCGGCCCTCTCCATCTCCTACGCCGTCGTCTTGTTCGCCATCGCATTCCGCCGCTTCCGCACCCGCGACATCGTCTCCTAGGTACTCCCGGCCCCCGGGCCCGCAACTTGCGACCACTCTCGGTCATTGCAGAAAGTATCCATTCGGACACATATCGCGACAGTCGCTTTCTTGAAATCGGTCGAACCGGCAGTGTCCGTCGCATAAGCTCATCGAACCTCGCACGCTACGGGTACGTCGTAGGAGGTACAACGCGACATCGGCTCGATCGACGGGTTAAGCCCCGCCCGATGGGGGGAGATGATCACCATGGCACGGCAGCAGCTCATCAAGCGTCCCAAACCCCCACGTCAACCGAGCCCGCCCGACCTGCGGACGCCGTCCGGCCGCCTCCTGCCGTACTGACGGCGTTTCACCGGCCCAGCCGCGCGAGAAACCTCTCCCGGTCCACGACGACCCGCTCGACGCGGCCGTCACCCACCACCGTGCCCCGCTCGTCGGCGGCGCTGAACGCGAACACGAGCCGCGCGCCGTCGACATCCGTGAGCTCGGCCTCGACCGTCACGCGCACGCCGACGGGACTGGCCGCCCGATGCTCCAGCTCGACCCGCGTCCCGACCGAGGTCATGGCCTCGTCCAGGCAGGCCTCGACCGCCTTGGCCGTCGCGGCCTCCGCCAGCGCCAGCAGCCGCGGCGTACCCAGCACCGGAACGTCACCGCTCCCGAGCCGGACGGCCGTGTCCGCCTCCTCGACCACCACGGACGTCTTGGCCCGCAACCCCTTCTTCAGTTCCATACGCCCATCCTCCTCAGCCCGTCGTTGCGAGCATCGCGGGGCGCGGCGACCGGGGTCGGGACCATTTCGGCGTACACGTCAGCGTTCGTGCTGATCGGCGTCGGCCACGTCGAGCGGCCGTTCGGAGAGGCGGTCTCCCGAGGGCGCCGTGGCCCGCGCCGCGGCCCCGGATGTCAGGGAGTCGGCGCAGTGATCGAAGAACAGCCGGGCGACCAGGTCGCCGCGTGAACCGGTGCCCGACTTCGCGAAGATCGACTTCAGGTGGTCCTGCACCGTGTACGACGACACGTGCAGCCGGGCCGCGATCTGCCTGGTGGAAAGGCCCTGTGCCACCAGCTCCGTCACTCGCCGCTCTCGGTCGGTGAATCCGTAGGCGTCGACCATCAGAGGCGCCATTTCGGCAGGGCGGGCCGCTTCGAGCATGACCGCGACCGGCGCCTCCGGCCCGTCCCCCAGCATCGAGCCCCGCACGATCAGCCAGTGACCGACCCGGGTCCGCACTCTGGCCCTGGCCGGTCGGACACCGGCCGACACTGGACCGGGCGCCGAACCGGCAAGGGCGCGGGTCTGGCGGGCGATGGCGGGCACGACCAGCGGCAGCCGGGCGCCGGCCCTGTCACCGCTGCCCAGCTCGTCCAGCCGGCGGTCCGCCGCCCGGTTGGACATGCTGACGCCGTCGTCGGCGTCGAGGACGAGCAGGCCGACGTCACCGTCCCCGTCCCGTGCGCCGTCGAGCAGGAGGCCCCGCCGCACCCCGTCGGCGATCAGTCCGGCCAGCGACGCGACGAACCCGACCTCGGCCGGCGAGAAGTACGGGCGCTTCGCCTCCCGGAACACGGTCAGCAGCCCCCATGTCGACCTGCCGTCCCCGAGCACCGCGCGCAACTCGTCGGAGAAGCCGCCGGGGCGGCGGATCTCCCGCTGGCGCAGGCTGAGGTCGAGATCACCCGCGGTGACGTCGCTCAGGCTCGCCGCCGGACGGTCGGCCCAGGCGAGCCGGACCCCCGGCGCCGGGACACGCGCGCTACGTCACCGGCGGCATCGAATCCTGCGTCGCGCAGGCCAAGGAGGCCGCCGACGGCCGCGACATCCTGCTGCACGGCGCCGCGACCGCCCAGGAGTGCCTCCGCGCGGGCCTGCTGGACGAGATGGAACTGCAGCTGATGCCCGTCCTGCTCGGCCAGGGCCGCCGCCTGTTCGACAACATGCCGCCCGACCACATCGAACTGGAACTGCTCCGTGCCATGGACGCTCCAGGAGTACAGCACCTGCGCTACCGAATCCACAAACCGGCAACCGCTACCTAGGCGGCGGCACGGCCCGGCGCTCCACCGCGGGCGTTCCCCCAAGCTCGTCCAGGAGCCGGACCAGCAGATCCCGATGCTCGGCCAGACGCTTCTCGCCGAAACGCTCGGCGAGCCGCCGATCCAGAGCTGTGCGCGCACCCCGCGCCGCGTCCACCGCGTCCCGGCCCCGAACGGTCAGCCGAACCCGCCGTATCCGGGCATCGCTCGCATCGGGCGTGCGCTCGCAGTAACCGAGCCTTTCGAGCTCCGCCACGACCTTCGAGGCACCTTGCTGGGTCATCGCGAGTCGCGCGGCCAGTTCACCGACCGTGGGCTCACCGTCGATCAGGTGCTGGAAGACGTAACCGTGCGAGAACCGCAGATCACCGAAGCCCTGGTCGGCCAGCTGATCCTGCACCAGTGCCGCGGCGGCCTGGCCGGCGAAGAGGGCGAGCGTTCCGGTGTCCAGCGACCGCGGGTCGAGTGAGGATGCCACGAGACCATTCGACCATTGACAACCAAGGTTGTACAACTACGGTTGTAGACATGCATCGCAACATCGACACCGCGATCCACTACCACCGCGCCGTCTCCGGCTTTGCCACCGGCGAGGAACTCGCAGCGTTCTTCCACCCCGACGCCACCCACCACGAACTGCCCAACGCACTCTTTCCCGACGGCAACGTCCGCGACCTGGCGGGCCTGCGCGCCGCGGCCGAAGCGGGCCGCAAGGGCCTGAGCGCGCAGAACTTCGAGGTGCTCAACGCCCTGGCCATGGGCGACCAGGTCGCCCTGGAAGTGCTCTGGACCGGCACGACCGCGGTCCAGCTGGGCGACGTCCCCGCAGGCCACACCCTGCGGGCCCACATCGCGACCTTCCTCGAATTCCGCGACGGAAAGATTTTCACCCAACGCAACTACGACTGCTACGACCCCCTGAACCCCACCTGACCCCAGGCCCGAACTCCACGACGACGACACAGAGTGCCTTCACCCCATCCAACTATCCTACTCTTGGTAGTACTGTCAGATCATGGCCGATACTCGTGACGGCGCGATCACCCCCCAGGGCAAGCCGCGCAAGCGGAGACGTCGTCCGCCTGCTTCCTCGGGGACGGAGCAGCGGGTGTTGGGGGCGGGTGCAGGCGAAAGCCATGGCAAGACCGTGAAGAAGTCGGTCACGCTGCGCGAGTCCGTCGTAGAAGAGATCGAGGCCCGCACGGGAGCACGCGGTTTCTCCGAGTTCTTGAATGCCGCAGCCGAGCGCCACTTGGCCCTCCTCCAGGCTCAGGAGATCGTGGACGATCACGTCACCCGCCACGGAGAGTTCACACAGGAGGAACTGGCGGAGGCAGAGGCCGCATGGCGGGGCGAGTGACCAGGCCGGCTGCCCTGATCGGTCCGGCATTCGTGTTGGACGCGCAGGGCCTGTCGCTCCTCGCCGACGATGACCGCCGCATGACGGCACGCCTGGAGCTGGCGGTGCGGGAGGAATTCGTGCCCGTCATCAGTGCCGTCACCATCGCCGAGCAGCGTCGCGACGGACAGGCAGGAAGACGGCTCGCATGGTTGCGTTCCAGGCTCACCATCGTTCCTGTCACCGAGGAACTCGCGGACGCGGCTGCCGCCCTGCTGAACTCCACCGGCCTCTCCGGCCACGACTGCGTCGTGGACGCCTTGGTGGTGGCCACCGCTGCCAGCGCCACCGGTCCCTCGAAGGTCGTTTCCAGTGACGGCTCCCACATTCCCGCACTCTGCAAGGACGCCAGCGCGAACCGCCCCTCACCGGTGGACTGGCTCCGAGTCTGAACACTGCTTCATCTACTCGGTCGTGGCGACACCGACCGGATCGATGCGGAGCCTGGACAGGTACCAGCGAAGCCTGTCCGGCTTGGTCCGGACGTCCTGGGCTTCGATCGGTGTGAGTGCACTGATCACCACACGGAAGTCGTTGTCCTGGGCCGCGCGGACCAGAGCCGTGACGCGCCCCGCGCAAGGTCACTCAGCGGGCGCAACGCCGACCGGGCAGGACACGCCCGTTCCGCCGATGCCGCAATATCCTCCGGGGTTTTTATTGTCCGAGAGGTACTGCTGGTGGTAGTGCTCGGCGTAGTAGAAGTCGGTGGCCTTGCTTATCTCAGTGGTTATGGGGCCGTGGCCGGCCTTGGTGAGGACCTGCTGGTAGGCGTCGCGGGAGGCTTCGGCGGCCTTCTGCTGGAGGTCGGTCCTGTGGAAGATGGCCGAGCGGTACTGGGTGCCGATGTCGTTGCCCTGGCGCATGCCCTGGGTGGGGTCGTGGGACTCCCAGAAGGTGCGGAGGAGGTCTTCATAGGAGACCTTGGTCGGGTCGTAGACGACTCGGACGGTTTCGGTGTGGCCGGTCTGGCCGCTGCAGACTTCTTCGTAGGTGGGGTTCGGGGTGTAGCCGCCCTCGTAGCCGGAGGCGGTGGAGATGACGCCGGGGGCCTGCCAGAACATGCGCTCGGCGCCCCAGAAGCACCCGAGGGCGAATTCGGCGATCTCGGCGCCGTCCGGGTAGGGCGGAGCCAAGGGCGCGTCGAGAACCTCGTGGCGCGGCGGCACCGGGATGGGTTCGTCCCTGCCGGGGAGTGCCTTCTCCGGAGAGACCATCTGGGTCTTCGCAAAGCCGAACATGTCCTCAGGTTAGCTCGCGGCGGCCACCGGTCGGCTGGATCTTGTGCCCGGGACCGCCTGGACGGGCTACAGTGCCGGTCGTTGTTCGCCGGAGTCGAGGAGCCTCGTTGCGTCTGGTCAGCGTCACCATGTCGGGTACGGCACTCATCGCGGTGGGGTTGGTGGCCCCGGGGGCCGGGAACGGGCCGGGGCACGATCAGGTGACGGTCGTGCCGGGAATGGCGCGGCCCGGGGAGACGGTGGAGGTTTCCGTTCCCGGGTGTGCCGCGCCGGGACCGGCGACGTCCGAGGCGTTCACCGGGCGGGCCGTGGGCGGCGCCGCCACCGTGCGGCGCGATGCCGTGCCGGACACGTACCCGGTCGTGGCGCGGTGCGGGTCACGGACAGTGATCGGTGAGATGCGCGTGGCGGGGCGGCTCGTCTGGCCGGACCTCCTGCCGACCCAACGGCGCGACAGATGATGCGTCCGGGCACGACCGGCCGCTCGACGAGCCTCTAACCGGTACGCGAGACGACGTAGTCGCAGAGGCCGGTGAAGGCGTCCCGGGCGGGGATGGCGGGGAGGGTGAGGAGTTCGGTGCGGGCGTCGTCGGCCCAGCGGCGCAGGTCGGCGCGGGCGCGGTCCATGGCGGGGTGGGCGCGCAGGAGGGTGAGGGCCTCGGCGTGGAGGGCGTCGTCGGAGAGGTCCTGGACGAGGAGTTCGCGGAGGCGGGCGTCGTCCGGGCCGGAGCCGATGCCGGCGAGGACGTGGTGCATCGGGAGGGTGCGGATGCCTTCGCGGAGGTCGGTGCCGGGGGTCTTGCCGGACTCCTCCGTCTCGGACGCGATGTCGAGGATGTCGTCGGACAGCTGGAACGCGATACCGATCTTCTCGCAGGCCGACGTGACGGTGTGGACGGCGTGCGAGGGGGCCCCGGACAGCAGGGCGCCGAAATGGCCGGAGACGGCGATGAGGGACGCGGTCTTGTCGGCGGCGACCTGGAGGTAGTGCTTGAGGGGGTCGGCGTCGGGGCCGGGGCCGACGGTCTCCTGGATCTGGCCGCGGACGAGCCGGGCGAACGCGCGGGCCTGAACGCGGACGGATTCGGGTCCGAGGTCGGCGAGCAGGTCGGACGCGCGGGCGAACAGGTAGTCGCCGGTGAGGATGGCGACGGTGTTCGTCCAGCGGGAGTTGGCGGACTCCTGGCCGCGGCGGACGGTCGCCTCGTCCATGACGTCGTCGTGGTACAGGGTGCCGAGGTGGGTGAGTTCGACGACGACGGCGGCGGGCACGACGCCGGGCGCGGCGGGGTCGCCGAAGTGGGAGGCGAGCAGCACCAGCATCGGCCGGAACCGCTTGCCGCCCGCTTCGACGAGGTGCTGTGAGGCCTCGGTGAGCAGCGCGTCCTCGCCGCGGACGCAGTCCATGAGCATTTCCTCAACGGTGGCCAGGCGGCCCCTGGCGTCGGCCGCGAGGGCGGCGTCGACGGGAAGCCCGAACGGGCCGGTCTCCTCTACGGCCGGCCCGCCGGACTTCTCAGCGAATGGGTGGCTCACCCAGGACTCCCTACCGGACGAACATGTCGGTCGTGGCTTGTCCCGCAAGGTCCAGAATGGGTTGTGGGAGCACGCCGAGTACAACAGTAGCCGTCACGCCTACCGCGACAGCGACCGCGGTCGCCGGCCCGGCCACCACGACCGGCCCGTCGGGGTCGGGGTCGCTGAAGAACATGACGACGATCACGCGGATGTAGAAGAACGCGGCGACGGCGGAGGCGATGACGGCGACGACGACCAGCGGTGTCGCACCCTCCTCGACGGCCGCCTTGAACACCGCGAACTTCCCGGTGAATCCGCTGGTGAGGGGGATGCCGGCGAACGCCAGCAGGAAGAAGGCGAACACACCGGCGACGACCGGAGAGCGTTTGCCGAGCCCCGCCCACCGCGACAGGTGGCCCGCCTCGCCGCCCGCGTCCCGCACCATCGTGACGACGGCGAACGCGCCGACGGAGGCGAAGCCGTAGGCGAGCAGGTAGAACAGGGTGCTCGACAGGCCGTTCGGGGACGCGGCGATCACGCCGAGGAGCAGGAAGCCCGCGTGCGCGACCGACGAGTAGGCCAGCATCCGCTTAATGTCGGTCTGCGTGATCGCGATGATCGACCCGGCGACCATCGTGAGAATGGCCACACCCCACATGAAGGGCTGCCAGTCCCATTCGAGGGTCTCGAACGCGACGTAGTAGACGCGGACGATCGCGCCGAACGCGGCGACGACGGTGCAGGACGCCATCAGCGCCGTGATCGGGGTGGGGGCGCCCTGGTAGACGTCGGGCTTCCACATGTGGAACGGGACGCCGCCGAGCTTGAACAGCAGCCCGACCGACAGCAGCGCGACGCCCGCGAGGAGCAGGGTCTCGTTGCCGGCGTCCTTGCCGATCTGTGCGGAGATGTCCGACAGCCGCACCGACCCCGCGTACCCGTACAGCAGCGCCACCCCGTACAGGAAGAACGCCGAGGAGAACGCGCCGAGCAGGAAGTACTTGACCGCGGCCTCCTGGGACAGGAGGCGCCGCCGGCGGGCGAGCCCGCACAGCAGGTACAGCGGCAGCGACAGCACCTCCAGTGCCACGAACATCGTGAGCAGGTCGTTCGCGGCCGGGAACATGACCATGCCGCCGACGGCGAACATCATCAGCGGAAACACCTCGGACTGGACGGCGCCCGCCTCGGTGGTGCGCTGCTCGGCCTCGCTGCCCGGCAGGGCGGACGCCTGCGCGGCGAAGTGCCCCTCGACGGCGCCCGCCCGGGCGCCGCCGCGCTCGGCGATCAGCAGGAGGCTGACCAGCGCCAGCACCAGGATGGTGCCCTGCAGGAACAGGGTGGGGCCGTCCACGCCGATCGCGCCTTCGGCGGCGACGTGGTGCGGGTTCTCGCGCCACCCCAGCACGATCGTCCAGGCGAAGGCGGCGGCGAGGCCGAGGAACGCGATCGGCACCTGCGTGGTCCAGCGCCGGCGCCGGCCGACGAACGCCTCGACGAGCACGCCGATGATCGCGGCGCCGAAGACCAGCAGCATCGGGGCGATCTGCCCGTATTCGATGTGCGGCGCGGGGATGTCACCCCCCTGCGCGAGGACCGCGCTCACCTGACTGCTGGTGCTCATGGACGGGCTCCGTTCTCGGCGACGTTACCGGTGATGTCCGGCGCGGGGTCCTGCTTGTCGACCCGGGCCATGGTCTCCTTCACCGACGGGTTGATCACGTCCAGCACCGGCTGCGGGAAGAAGCCCATCGCCACGATGATCGCGAGGATGGGGGCGATGACCCACTTCTCCCGGGCGGACAGGTCCTTCAGGCCCGCGACGGCGGGCACGGCGGGGCCGCCCATGGTCCGCTGGTACATCCACAGGATGTAGACGGCGGCGAGCACGATCGCGATGACGGAGGCGATCGCGGCCCACTGGTAGCGGCTGAACGTGCCGACGATGACGAGGAACTCCGACACGAACGGCGACAGGCCGGGCAGCGACAGGCTCGACAGTCCGGCGATGAGGAACGTCCCGGCCAGGACGGGCGCCACCTTCTGCATGCCGCCGTAGTCGGAGATCCGCGCCGACCGCCGCCGGACGATCATGAACCCGACGACGAGGAACAGCGCGCCGGTGGAGAACCCGTGGTTCACCATGTACAGCGCCGCGCCCGACTGGGCCTGCGACGTCATCGCGAAGATGCCGAGCACGATGAACCCGAAGTGGGAGATCGACGTGTAGGCGATCAGCCGCTTCATGTCGACCTGCCCGATCGCGAGGATCGCGCCGTAGATGATGCTGACGACCGCGAACACGATCACGACGGGAGTCGCCCACCTGGCCGCGCCGGGGAACAGCTCCAGGCAGAACCGGAGCATCCCGTACGTGCCGACCTTGTCCAGGACGCCGACGAGCAGGACCAGCGCGGGCGCCGGGGACTGCTGCGCCGCGTCCGGCAGCCAGGTGTGCACCGGCGCCATCGGCGCCTTGATCGCGAACGCGATGAAGAAGCCGAGGAACAGCCACTTCGCCGTCGTCGGGTCGATGTTCAGCTTCGACAGCTCGTCGAACATGAACGTGCCGTGCCCGACGCCGCCCTCGGCGACGGGCCTGGCCGACAGCGGGTACAGCCAGATGACCGCGACGAGCATCAGCAGCCCGCCGAGCAGCGAGTACAGCAGGAACTTCACCGCGGCGTAGGAGCGCTGCGCGCCGCCGTAGTACCCGATGATGAAGTACATCGGGATGAGCAGCGCCTCGAAGAAGACGTAGAAGACGAACACGTCGGTCGCCGCGAAGACACCGATCATCGTCGCTTCGAGGGACAGCAGCAGCGCGAAGTAGGCCTTCACCGACCGCTGTGGTCCCTCCGCGTGGCCGGGCCCCGCCTCGCCCCGGACCGGGACGTCCACGCCGCCGGACCGGTCGGCCTCGCCCCACGAGCCCAGGATGACCAGCGGGACGAGGATGACCGACAGCAGGATCAGCGTCAGCGCGATTCCGTCGACGCCGAGCGCCCAGTGGATCCCGAACTCCCTGATCCACCAGTACTTCTCTTCGAACTGGAAGCGCGGCCCGCCCGCGTCGAAGCCCGCGGCCATGATCCCGGTGAGGACCGCGACGACGAGGGAGACGCCGAGCGCGAACTGCTTGACCAGCGTCTCCCGCTCACGCGGGATGACGGTGAGCAGCACCGCGCCCGCCAGTGGCAGCGCGATGAGGACGCTCAGCCAGGGAAAGTCGCTCATGAAACGTTCACCACCAGGAGCGCGGCCACCACGAGCGCAGCGCCGAAGGTCATTGAGAGTGCGTAGGAACGGGCGAAGCCGGTCTGGACGCGCCGGAGCCGGCCGGAGGTGCCGCCGATGCCGGCGGCCGTGCCGTTCACGGCGCCGTCGACGCCGCGTCCGTCGAACCAGACCGCGAGCCGGGTCAGCCACTGGCCGGGACGCATCAGCAGCGACTCGTTGAGCGCGTCGCCGTAGAGGTCCTTGCGGGCCGCGACGGTGACGAACGAGCCCTTGGGCGCCTCACGCGGCACCTTCCGGCTGCCGTACTGCCGCCAGGCGATCGCCGCCCCGATGACCATCAGCACGACGGTCGCGATGCCGGGTGCGGTGATCCAGGCGAACTCGTGCTCGTGCTCGGGCGCCCCGACGACCGGCTCCAGGAAGTGGCCGAACCCGCCGAGGATGAGGAACCCGCCCGCGGCGACCGAGCCGCCCGCCAGCAGGATCAGCGGCACCGTCATGACCTTGGGCGACTCGTGCGGGTGGGCGTCGTCCGCCCAGCGCTTCTCGCCGAAGAACGTCATGAACATCACGCGCGACATGTAGTACGCGGTGATGCCGGCGCCGAGCAGCGCGCACGCGCCGAGGATGTTTCCGTGCGTGCCGCCCTCGTTGAACGCCGCCTCGATGATGCCGTCCTTGGTGAACCAGCCGGACAGCCCGGGGAACCCGATGATCGCGAGGTAGCCGAGCCCGAACGTGGCGTAGGTGACGACCATCATGGAACGGAGCGCGCCGTAGTGGCGCATGTTCACGTCGTTCTTCATGCCGTGCATGACGGACCCGGCGCCGAGGAACAGGCCGGCCTTGAAGAAGCCGTGCGCGATGAGGTGCGCGATGGCGAAGACGTAGCCGGCCTTGCCGAGCCCCGCCGCGAGCGTCATGTAGCCGATCTGCGACATCGTCGAACCGGCGAGAGCCTTCTTGATGTCGTCCTTGGCGCACCCGATGATCGCACCGAAGAGCAGCGTGGCCGCACCGACGATCGTCACCACCAGCTGCGCGGTGTCGGACATCTCGAAGATCGGCCCCGCCCGGACGATCAGGTACACGCCGGCGGTCACCATCGTCGCCGCGTGGATGAGCGCCGACACGGGGGTCGGGCCCTCCATCGCGTCCAGCAGCCAGGACTGCAGCGGCAGCTGCGCCGACTTGCCGCACGCGCCGACGAGGAGCAGCAGCCCGATCGCGGTGGCGGTCCCGGTGCTCAGCTGGGACGCCATGCCGACATGCTCGGCGCCCGTGCCGAGGATCGGCTGGTAGTCGATGGTGCCGAAGGTGGCGAAGATCAGCGCGATCGCGATGATCAGCCCCATGTCGCCGACGCGGTTGACGACGAACGCCTTCTTCGCCGCGGTCGCGGCGGTCGGCTTGTGCTGCCAGAACCCGATCAGCAGGTAGGAGGCGAGGCCCACGCCCTCCCAGCCGAGGAACATGATCAGGAAGTTGTCACCGAGCACCAGCAGCAGCATCGCCGCGACGAACAGGTTCAGGTAGGCGAAGAACTTGCGCCGCTCGGGATCGTCGGCCATGTAGCCGACGGAGTAGATGTGGATGAGCGAGCCCACCCCGGTGATCAGCAGCACGAAGCTGATGGACAACGGGTCCACCAGCAGGTCCATGCCGACCTTGAACGCGCCGACGTCGATGAAGTCCCACAGGTGCCGGCTGCGGCGCCGCTCCTCGGCGCCGTATCCGAGCATCTGGACGAACATCGCGACGCCGAGCGCGAACGACGCGACCGACATCGCGACGCCGAGCAGGTGCCCCCACTTGTCGGTGCGCCTCCCCCCGATCAGGAGGATCGCGGCGCCCGCGAGCGGGAGCGCGATGAGGAGCCAGGACGCGGCCTGGATGCCTTCCGCTTTCATCCCAGCCTCTCAGTACTTCAGCAGGTTCACGTCGTCCACCGACGAGGACCTGCGGGTCCGGAAGACGGTCATGATGATCGCCAGGCCCACCACGACCTCCGCGGCGGCCACCACCATCACGAAGAAGGCGATGATCTGACCGTCCAGGTTGCCGTGCATGCGGGAGAACGAGACGAACGCCAGGTTCGTCGCGTTCAGCATCAGCTCGATGCACATGAACACCACGATCGCGTTGCGGCGCACGAGCACGCCGAGAGCGCCGATGGTGAACAGGATCGCCGAGAGCGCCAGGTAGTGCCCCGGACTCATTGACCAGCCTCGCCTTCACGTTCGTTGCCGCCCGCCCGGCCGCCGGCACTGCCGCCGGCGGCCCGCGTCCCGGACTTGACGACGCGCGACTCGGCGTCCGCGTCCTCGGCTTCATCGGTGACGGCCCTGACGTCCCGGACGTTCCGCTCGACCGCCTCTTCCGGGGACGCGCCGTGCAGATCGGCGTGCCGCTCCGACGAGTCGACGCGGGCGGCGATGACCGGGTTGACCGACAGCTCCGACGGTGTCCCGTCGGGCAGCAGCGCCGGCATGTCGACGGCGTTGTGCCTCGCGTAGGTGCCGGGGCCCGGCAGCGGGCCCGGATGGTCGCCGGACAGGAACCGTCCCTTGGACAGGTCCTTCTGCGTCGGCTTCGGCTCGGTGCGTTCCCGGTGCGCCAGCACCATCGCGCCCAGCGCCGCGGTGATCAGCAGGGCGCTGGTCGCCTCGAACGCGAACACGTACTTGGAGAACAGCAGCCGGGCCAGGCCGACGACGTTGCCTTCGGCGTTGGCCTGGTTCAGGCCCGCCGAGCCGCCGAGCGCCGCGTTCGCGAGACCGGCGCCCACCAGGGCGATGAACCCGACCGCGGCGACCACCGCCCAGAAACGCTGGCCGCGGATCGTCTCGACCAGCGAGTCCGTGGAGCTCACCCCGACGAGCATCATCACGAACAGGAACAGCATCAGCACCGCGCCGGTGTAGACGATCACCTGGACGAACGCCAGGAACGGGGCGTTCTGGATCGCGTACAGCGCGGCGAGGGACAGCATCACGGTGGCCAGCAGCAGCGCCGAGTGCACCGCCTTCCGCATGAAGATCATGCCGATTGCGGCGCCGACGGACACGACGGCCAGCAGCCAGAAGAAGAACGGCTCACCGGACTGCTTGTCGGCGACCTCCGCCGCGAGGACGTGCGCACCCGAGAACGAGGCGTTCACTTGCCCTCACCCCGCTTACGGGCCTTCTCGCGCTTGCCCGCCTTCTCGGCCTTGGCGGCCTTCTCGTCCTTGCCCGCCTTCTCGGCCTTGGCGGCCCGCTCCTTCTCGACCGCCTGGTCGACGCTCGCCCGGCCGCCGCCCTCGGACGGGACGGTCGGCGCCGGCTCCTCGGGCTGGAGGCCGAGGCGGTAGTAGTCCTCCTCGGTGTCGCCGAGCCGCATCTCGTGCGGCGGCGTCTCCATGCCCTCGCGCAGCGGCGCCAGCAGCATCTCCTTGGTGTAGATCAGGCTCTCGCGGCTGTCGTCGGCGAGCTCGTACTCGTTGGTCATCGTGAGCGCCCGGGTCGGGCACGCCTCGATGCACAGCCCGCACAGGATGCAGCGCAAATAGTTGATCTGGTAGGTGCGGCCGTACCGCTCACCGGGCGAGTAGCGCTCGTCGGCGGTGTTGTCGGCGCCCTCGACGAAGATCGCGTCGGCGGGACAGGCCCAGGCGCACAGCTCGCAGCCGATGCACTTCTCCAGACCGTCCGGCCACCGGTTGAGCTGGTGCCGGCCGTGGAAGCGCGGAGCCGTCGGCTTCTTCACCTCGGGGTACTGAACGGTCTCGCTCTTCATGAAAATCTGGTGGAACGAGACCCCGAACCCCTTCACCGGGTTCAGGAAATCAGTGAGTCCCACTGGTGACCTCCTCAGGAGGGGTTTTCAACGTGGAAGCCCCGGCCGGGCCGCCGCGGTAGTGGGGCGCGTCCATCGGCGGCACCGGGAACCCGCCGGCGGCCGGGTCGGGCCCGCCGTCCTTGCCCGCGCCCGCGCCCGGCACGATCTCCTTCTCGTCCTCGCCGCCCCGGACCATCTCCCAGAGCACCGTGGCCACCAGCACCACCGCGGCCGCGACCGCGGCGACGATCACGATCTGCCGCATGTCGTAGCCGTCGTTGCGCAGCGCGCGGATGGTGCCGACCAGCAGGATCCAGCCGAGCGAGAAGGGCGTCAGCACCTTCCAGCCGAGCTTCATCAGCTGGTCGTAGCGGACGCGGGGCAGCGTGCCGCGCAGCCAGATGAAGAAGCAGATGAACATGAGCACCTTGGCCAGGAACCACAGCACCGGCCACCAGCCGGAGTTGGCGCCCGCCCACACCGTGGAGATCGGCGCGGGAGCGCGCCAGCCGCCGAGGAACAGCGTGGTCGCCAGCGCCGACAGCGTCGCCAGGTTGATGTACTCCGCGAGGAAGAACATCGCGAACTTCAGCGACGAGTACTCGGTGTGGAAGCCGCCGACCAGCTCGCCCTCACCCTCCGGCAGGTCGAACGGGATGCGGTTCGACTCCCCCATCATCGTGATCACGTACACGATGAAGGACGGCGCCAGCAGGATCGCGAACCACTTGTCCTGCTGCGCGGCGACGATCTCCGAGGTGGACATCGAGCCGGCGAACATGAACACCGCCACGAACGACAGCGCCATCGCGATCTCGTAGGAGATCACCTGCGCGGACGAGCGGAGCCCGCCGAGCAGCGAGTACGGCGACATCGACGACCAGCCGGCCAGCACGATCCCGTACACGCCCATCGACGCCATCGCCAGCACCAGCAGCACCGCGACCGGGAGGTCGGTGCCCTGCAGCGGCGTCTGGTGCCCGAAGATCGACACCGTCGGCCCGAACGGGATGATGGCGAACGAGATGAACGCCGGCACCGCCGCCATGACCGGAGCGAGGACGAACACGACCTTGTCGACCTGGCGGGGGACGATGTCCTCCTTCAGCGCCAGCTTGATGCCGTCGGCGAGGCCCTGCAGCAGGCCGAACGGGCCCGCGCGGTTCGGGCCGACGCGCAGCTGCATCCGGCCGATGAGGCGCCGCTCGAACCACATCGTCATCAGCACGGTCACGACCAGGAACGCGAAGATGGCGACGACCTTGCCGCCGATCAGCCACCACGGATCCGAGCCGAAGTCCTTCAGCGTCGGATCCGCGGCCGGCGCCGCCGCGAGCGGGCTCATTTGCTGCCTCCAGCGTTCTCGTCAGGAGCCTGCGCCGCCGTCGCGCCCGCGAGCACCCCGCTCGCGATCTTGACGATGCCGCCGGCCGCCGCGCCCAGGTCCCGGTACAGCGCGCAGCCGGCCGAGTTGGTCGGCAGCCACACCACCCGGTCGGGCAGGTCGGCGGTCACCTCCAGCGGGAGCGTGACCTCGCCGCGCGCCGCCGACACCGTCACCGCGCCGGTCGCACCGATCTCCGCGGCCGTCGCGGGCGACAGCCGGGCGACCGCGGCCTTCGCGGTGCCCGCGAGGAACGGCTCGCCGTCCTGCAGCCGGCCGCGGTCCAGCAGCAGCCGCCACGTCGCCACCAGCGCCTCACCCTGCCCCGGGTGCGGCGGCAGCTCCTGCGCCACGTCCGGTGCGTCCGGACGCTGACCGCGGTAGGCGCCGAGTTCGGTCAGCTCGCGGCGCGCCGCCTCCGGGCCGGGCAGCCCGAGGTGGACGTCCATCTCGTCGGCGAGGGCGTCCAGCACCCGCAGGTCCGACATCCGCCCGGACGACCTGAGCACGACGTCGAACTGGCGGCCGCGGCCCTCCCAGTCGACGAACGTGCCGGACTTCTCCGCGACGGCCGCGACCGGGAAGACGACGTCGGCGCGGTCGGTGACGGCGCTCGGCCGCTGCTCCAGGCTCACCACGAAGTCGGCGGCGTCCAGGGCCCGCAGCATCGCGTCCGGGTCGGGCAGGTCGTAGGGGTCGACGCCGCCGACGAGCAGCGCCCCGCGCCGCCCCCCGGCCGCCGCCGCGATGATCCCGGCGGCGTCCTCGCCCGCCCCGGAGGGCAGTTCGGCGACGCCCCAGACGCGGGCGACCTCCGCCCGCGCCGCCGGGTCGGTCACCGGGCGTCCGATCGGCAGCAGTCCGGGCAGCGCCCCGGCCTCGACCGCGCCGCGTTCCCCGGCCCGGCGCGGCACCCACGCCAGCCGGGCGCCGGTGAACTGCGCCAGCCGGGCCGCCGCCGTCAGCGCGCCGGGGCTGCCGGCGAGCCGCTCACCGACCAGGATCACGGCGCCGGGCGTCTCCATCAGCGTCCGGATGTCGGACCGGTCGTCGTCGCCGATCAGCGAGCCGAGCGTCTCCGCCTCCGCACCGGGCGCCGTCGGCAGCAGTGTCCCGCCGACCTTGTCCAGCCCGCGGGTCGCGAAGGGGGCGACGGCGTACACCTTCAGCCGGTTCTTGCGGAACGCCTTGCGGAGCCGCAGGAACACGATCGGCGACTCCTCCTCCGGCTCGAAGCCGGCCAGGAGCACTGCCCCCGCCTTCTCCAGGTCGGCGTAGGACACCTCGATGGAGCGTCCCGCGACCGACGAGGCGAGGAACCGCGACTCCTCGTCCGACAGCGGCCGGGCCCGGAAGTCGACGTCGTTGGTGCCGAGCGCGATCCGGGCGAACTTGGCGTAGGCGTAGGCGTCCTCAAGGGTGACGCGCCCGCCGGTCAGGACGCCGGCGCGGCCGTGCGCCGCCGCGAGGCCCTCCGCCGCGATGGTGAGCGCCTCCGGCCACGACGCCGTCTCCAGCTCGCCGTCCTCGTTGCGGACGAGCGGATGCGTGAGCCGTTCCGGCCGCGTCCCGTACGTGAACGCCCAGCGGCCCTTGTCGCAGTTCCACTCCTCGTTGACGTGCGGGTCGTCGCCGGCCAGCCGCCGCGTCACCTTGCCGCGCCGGTGGTCGGTCCGGATCGCGCAGCCGGACGCGCAGTGCTCGCAGACGCTCGGCGTCGACACCAGGTCGAACGGCCGGGACCGGAACCGGTACGCGGTGCCGGTGAGCGCTCCCACGGGGCAGATCTGCACGGTGTTGCCGGAGAAGTAGGACTGGAACGGCCGGTCCTCGGCGATCCCGACCTCTTCCTTGGCGCCGCGCTCGAACAGGTCGATGAACGCGTCGCCGGCGATCTGCTCGGAGAACCGGGTGCAGCGCGTGCACTGGATGCAGCGCTCCCGGTCGAGCAGCACCTGGCTGGACAGCGGGAGCGGCTTCGGCCACGTCCGCTTGGTCTCCAGGAACCGCGTCTCGCCGCGCCCGTGGGACATCGCCTGGTTCTGCAGGGGGCACTCGCCGCCCTTGTCGCAGACGGGGCAGTCCAGCGGGTGGTTGATGAGCAGGAACTCCATGATGCCGTGCTGGGCCTTGTCGGCCACCGGCGAGGTGAGCTGGGTCTGGACGACCATGCCCGGCATCACGGGGGTGGTGCAGGACGCCTGCGGCTTCGGCATCCCGCGGCCGTTGCCGGCGTCGGGAATCTCCACCAGGCACTGCCGGCACGCCCCGATCGGGTCGAGCAGCGGATGCTCGCAGAACCGGGGGATCTGGATGCCGAGCAGCTCGGCGGCCCGGATGATCAGCGTGCCCTTCGGCACCTCGATCTCGAAGCCGTCGATGGTGCAGGACACCATCTCCTCACGCTTCTCCACCGCCGACTTGTCGTCGGTGACGGTCACTTGGCACCTCCCCAGAGGGTGGACTTGGCCGGGTCGAACGGGCAGCCGCCCTGCTCGAAGTGCTGGAGGTACTCGTCCCGGAACAGCTTGATCGACGACACGACGGGGCTGGTGGCGCCGTCGCCGAGGGCGCAGAACGCCCGGCCGAGGATGTTGTCGGAGATGTCGAGCAGGGTCTCCAGGTCCTCTTCGGTGCCCTGCCCGGCCTCCAGCCGCTTGATCATCAGCTTGTACCAGTAGGTGCCCTCACGGCACGGCGTGCACTTGCCGCACGACTCGTGCGCGTAGAACTCCGACCAGCGCAGCACCGCCCGGACGACACACGTCGTCTCGTCGAAGATCTGCAGCGCCCGGGTGCCGAGCATCGACCCGGCGGCGCCGACGGACTCGAAGTCCAGCGGCACGTCCAGGTGCTCGTCGGTGAAGATCGGCGTGGACGACCCGCCGGGCGTCCAGAACTTCAGCCGGTGCCCCTCGCGGACGCCGCCCGCCATGTCGAGCAGCTCCCGCAGCGTGATCCCGAGCGGCGCCTCGTACTGGCCGGGACGCGTGACATGCCCGGACAGCGAGAAGATCCCGAAACCCTGGGACTTCTCGGTGCCCATCGCGGCGAACCACTCCGGGCCGTTGCCGATGATCGAGGGAACCGACGCGATCGACTCGACGTTGTTGATGACGGTGGGCCCGCCGTACAGGCCCGCGACCGCCGGGAAGGGGGGCTTCAGCCTGGGCTGGCCGCGGAACCCCTCAAGGGAGTCCAGCAGCGCCGTCTCCTCGCCGCAGATGTAGGCCCCGGCGCCGCTGTGCACGACGACGTCGAGGTCGTAACCGGACCCGAGGATGTCCTTGCCGAGGTAACCGGCCTCGTACGCCTCCGCGACCGCCTGGTGCAGCCGGCGGATCACGTGCAGGACCTCGCCGCGCACGTAGATGAACGCGAGGTTCGACTTGATCGCGAACGAGCTGATGACGACGCCCTCGATGAGCACGTGCGGATTGGCCATCATCAGCGGGATGTCCTTGCACGTGCCCGGCTCGGACTCGTCGGCGTTGACCACCAGGTAGCGGGGGTTCGGGCTGCTCGGCGGCAGGAACCCCCACTTCATTCCGGTGGGGAAGCCGGCGCCTCCGCGGCCGCGGAGGCCGGAGTCCTTGACCGCCTGGACGATGTCGTCCGGCTCCATCCCGAACGCCTTGCGCAGCGCCTTGTAGCCGCCCTCACGCTCGTAGCCCTCGCGGGTGAACGAGTCGGCCTGGTCCCAGTTCCTGGTGAGGATCGGGGTCAGCGTGGTCACGTGTTCCGCCCCTCCTGGCTGCCGGGCTTCGCCTCACCCGGGATCGGCTCGCCGGGCTCGTGCGGCGGTTCGGCGATCTGCTCCGGCTTCACCGGCTCGTCCGGCCGCTCACGGTCGGCGTCCGCGTCATTCGTGGGGGACGACCCCCCAGACCCCCCGGCAACTGCACTCGGGGGGGCGGCCCACCCGCGCTCCCGCGCGAGTTTGAGGCCGCGCAGCGACTCCGGCCCCGCCTGGACGCCCTCGCCGGCGCGTCCGTCGGGGAACCCCGCCAGCACCCGGGACGCCTCCCGCCACGTGGCCAGGTGCTCCGCGCCGCGCGAGGGCAGGACCCGCTCGCCCGACCGCAGGTCGTCGACGAGCTTCTTGGCCTTCTCGGGAGTCATGTTGTCGAAGAACTCCCAGTTGACCATCATCACCGGCGCGAAGTCGCAGGCCGCGTTGCACTCGATCCGCTCAAGGCTGACCTTGCCGTCCGGGGTGGACTCGTCGTGCCCGACCCCGGCGTGCTCGCTCAGCTCGTCCCAGATCTGGTCGCCGCCCATGATCGCGCACAGCGTGTTGGTGCACACGCCGACGTGGTACTCCCCGACCGGCGCCTGCTTGTACTGCGTGTAGAACGTCACGACGCCCGTCACCTGCGCCGGCGTGATCCCGAGCTGCTCCGCGCAGAACTCGATGCCGTCCTGTGTGACGTGCCCCTCCACCGACTGCACCAGGTGCAGCATCGGCAGCAGCGCCGACCGCGGCCGCGGATAACGGCCGATGATCAGCTTGGCGTCCTTTTCCAGCCGTTCACGAACCTCCGGCTCGTATGTCATCGGTCCACACCTCCCATGACCGGGTCGAGACTGGCCACCGCGGCGATGATGTCGGCGATCATGCCGCCCTCCGCCATCGCCGGTACGGCCTGCAGGTTGACGAAGGACGGGTCGCGGAAGTGGGCGCGGAACGGGCGGGTGCCGCCGTCGCTCACCACATGCGCGGCCAGCTCGCCGCGCGGCGACTCGATCGGCACGTACGCCTGCCCGGCCGGTACCCGGAAACCCTCGGTCACCAGCTTGAAGTGGTGGATCAGCGCCTCCATCGAGGTGCCCATGATGTGCGCGATGTGCCGGGGCGAGTTGCCCAGGCCGTCGGCGCCCATCGCCAGCTGCGCCGGCCAGCCGATCTTCTTGTCCTCGATCATCACGGGGCCCTTGGCGGCCTGCAGCCGGTCCAGGCACTGCCCGACGATCTTCAGCGACTGCTCCATCTCGTCCATCCGGACGAGGTAGCGCCCGTACACGTCGGACGTGTCCTGCGTCGCGACCTCGAAATCGTAGTTCTCGTAGCCGCAGTACGGCTGCGACTTGCGCAGGTCCCACGGCAGCCCGGTCGCGCGCAGCACCGGGCCGGTGACGCCGAGGGCCATGCAGCCGGTCAGGTCCAGGTACGCGACGTCCTTCGTCCGCGCCAGGAACACCGGGTTCGCGTCCAGGAGCTTGCGCAGCGCCTCGATCCGCTTCGGCATCCGGTCGAGATAGTCGCGGATCTTGCTGGTCGCACCGCTCGGCAGATCCTGCGCCACCCCGCCGGGGCGGATGTAGGCGTGGTTCATGCGCAGCCCGGTGATCTCCTCGAACAGGTCGAGGGTGTACTCGCGCTCGATGAACCCGTTGAGCATCACCGTGGTCGCGCCGAGTTCGAGGCCGAACGTCGCGATCGCCACCAGATGCGAGGAGATCCGGTTCAGCTCCATCATCATCACGCGGATGATCTGCGCCCGCTCCGGCACCTGGTCGGTGATGCCGAGGAGCCTCTCCACACTCAGGCAGTACGCCGCCTCGTTGAACAGCGGCGCGAGGTAGTCCATCCGGGTGCAGAACGTGGTGCCCTGCGTCCAGGTACGGAACTCCATGTTCTTCTCAATGCCGGTGTGCAGGTACCCGATGTTCACCCGGGCCTCGGTCACCGTCTCACCGTCGAGCGTGAGGATCAGCCGGAGCACGCCGTGCGTCGACGGGTGCTGCGGGCCCATGTTGACGACGAGCCGCTCGTCACCGGCCTCCTCGGCGCCGGCGACGACCTGGTCCCAGTCCTGCCCGCCGACGTCGAACACGCGGCCTTCGGCCGCCTCCTCGGCGGCGTAGGCGTCGTACTCGGTGTACTTGGTCGAGCTCATACGTACGACCGCCTTTCGTCCGGCGGGGGGATCTCCGCACCTCGGTACTCGACGGGGATGCCGCCGAGAGGGTAGTCCTTGCGCTGCGGGTGGCCGACCCAGTCGTCGGGCATCTCGATGCGCGTGAGCGCGGGGTGGCCGTCGTAGACGATCCCGAAGAAGTCGTAGGTCTCGCGCTCGTGCCAGTCGCTCGTCGGGTAGACCGGTGCCAGGGACGGGATGTGCGGGTCGGCGTCCGGGCAGGTCGCCTCCAGCCGGACGCGCCGGTTGTGCGTGATCGACAGCAGGTGCACGACGGAGTGCAGCTCCGCGCCCTCGTCCTTCGGGTAGTGGACGCCCGACACGCCCGAGCACAGCTCGAAGCGCAGCGACGGGTCGTCCCGCATGGTGCGCGCCACCTCACGCAGGTGCTCGCGCCTGACGAAGAACGTCAGCTCACCGCGGTCGACGACGACCCGCTCGATCGCGTCACCGAAATCGGGCCCCGCCTTCTCCGGGGACGACCCCGGACCCCGCAGTGCGCGCTCCAGCTCGTCGGCGATCACGTCGAACTCGCCGGGCTCGGCGGCGCCGCCCGGCCCGCCGTACGGGCGGGTCGCGGACACCTTCGGGCTCTGCCGGATGACCAGCCCGCCGTACCCGGACGTGTCGCCGGTCGTCTTCGCGCCGAACATGCCCTTGCGGACGATCGGCTGCTCCCGGCGCTCCTCCTCGGTGTGCGCGGGCAGCTGGTCGGCGCTCTGCTCGGCCTTCTGCTCGGGATGTTCGGAACTCATCAGGCCCCCTGTCCGAGCAGCGGCAGCCGGCGGCGCTTGGCCTCTTCCAGCTCGGCGATCTGCTTCTGGCGCTGCGGGCCGAGCTTGGTGTTCTGGATCTGGTCGTGCAGCTTGACGATCGCGTCCAGCAGCATCTCCGGGCGCGGCGGGCAGCCGGGCAGGTAGATGTCCACCGGGACGATGTGGTCGACGCCCTGCACGATCGCGTAGTTGTTGAACATGCCGCCGGACGAGGCGCACACGCCCATCGCGATGACCCACTTCGGCTCGGTCATCTGGTCGTAGATCTGCCGCAGCACCGGGGCCATCTTCTGGCTCACCCGGCCCGCGACGATCATCAGGTCGGCCTGCCGCGGCGTCGCCGAGGCGCGTTCCATTCCCCACCGGGAAAAGTCGTGCCTGGGGTCGCCGGCCGCCATCATCTCGATCGCGCAGCAGGCAAGGCCGAACGTCGCCGGCCACACCGAGCTCTTGCGCGCCCACCCCGCGACCTGCTCGACCGTGGTCAGCAGGAAGCCGCTGGGAAGCTTCTCCTCAACACCCATATCAGTCCCACTCCAGACCGCCGCGCCGCCAGATGTAGGCGTACGCCACGAGAACGGCGACGATGAAAAGGACCATCTCGACAAGGGCGAAGAGCCCCATCCGGTCGAACGCGACCGCCCAGGGGTAAAGGAAGATGATCTCAATGTCGAAGACGATGAACAGCATCGCCGTCAGGTAGTACTTGATCGGAAAACGTCCGCCGCCCACCGGCTGCGGGGTCGGTTCGATACCGCACTCGTAGGCGTCGAGCCGCGCGCGGTTCCACCGCTTCGGCCCCGTGAACGAGGCCATCACCACCGAGAAGGCGGCGAAGCCGAAGCCGAGCACCCCCAGGACGATGAGCGGAATATAGAGATCCATGCCCCTACGGCCTCTCCTCGGAACGTACAACGCTGTACCGGACGGCTCCGCCGCGGGCCGCCACCCTAGCCAAGGTGATCAATATCGCTCCCCTCAGGGGGTCGGGTCATGCACTTTAGTCCGCTCACCTGCGGAAGCTTGAATCGCATGCGCTCGCTCACGGCGCCGCTCACACGATCGGTCACGCCATCGCTCATGCCGCCGGCGCCACCTTCTGCATCGCGTTGATGACGCGGTCCATCGCGTCCCCGCCCTTGGGGTCGGTCAGGTTCGCGAGCAGCTTGAGCGTGAACCGCATCAGCGTGGGGTGGGGCAACCCGTGCGCGGTGAGGAACTTCATGATGCGCGGATCGCCGATGGCCTGGACGAACACCCGGGCCAGAGTGAAGTAGCCGCCGTGGTCCTCCTTCAGGATGCGCGGGTACTCGTACAGCGTCCGCTCCCGCTGGGCGGGGGTGCGGCGGGCGAGTGCCTGCACCATGATGTCGGCGGCCAGCCGGCCGGACTCGAGCGCGTAGTCGATGCCCTCCCCGTTGAACGGGTTGATCATGCCGCCGGCGTCGCCGACGAGCAGCATCCCTCGGGTGTAGTGCGGCTGCCGGTTGAAGCCCATCGGCAGCGCCGCGCCGCGGATCTTCGAGGTCGCGTGGTCCTCGTCGAACTGCCAGTCCTCCGGCATCTGCGCGCACCAGCGCTTCAGCATGCCGCGGTAGTCGACGCTCTGGAACGCCTTGCTGGTGTTGAGGAGCCCGAGCCCGACGTTGGACGTGCCGTCCCCGACGCCGAAGACCCAGCCGTAGCCGGGCAGGAGGCGCTCGCCGTCCCACAGCTCCAGCCACGCCTCCATGTAGTCGTCGTCGTGGCGGGGCGTCTGGAAGTAGCGGCGGACCGCGACGCCCATCGGGCGGTCCTCGCGCCGCCGCAGGCCCATGGCGAGCGACAGCCTGGTCGAGTTGCCGTCGGCCGCGACGACCAGCGGCGCGTGGAACTCGACCTCCTCGCCCTCGTAGTCGGCGGTGACGCCGGTGATGCGGTCGGTGCGCTCGTCCAGGATCGGGCCGGTCACGGTGCAGCCCTGCAGCAGCCGGGCGCCGGCCTTCGCGGCGTGCTCGGCGAGGAGCTGGTCGAAGTCGGTGCGCTTGCGGACGAGCCCGAAGTCGGGGAAGCTCGCGAGCTCCGGCCACGGCAGCTCCACCTTGACGCCGCCGCCGTAGATGCGCAGCCCCTTGTTGCGTCCCCAGCCCGGGTCGCTGACGTCGACGCCCATCCCGATGAGGGCGCGGACGGCGCGCGGCGTGAGGCCGTCGCCGCAGATCTTGTCGCGCGGGAACCTGGTCTTCTCCAGCAGGAACACCTCAAGGCCGGCCTGCGCCAGCCAGTACGCGGTCGACGATCCGGCGGGGCCTGCCCCGACGACGATGACATCTGCGTGTCGGGCGGAGTCGGTCACTGCGGTCCTCTTTAGCTCGTTCGCTTGTGAAGCACTTCACAAGGATCCGATGGGGAGTCTATTCCTTTATCACGACTGGTGCGTACTTCTGGGCCGGTCCAGGTTTGGATCGGTCCGGACCGGCGGCCGCCCGCGGGTCATCCCGGGTTGACCGCGCGGTGCAGCGCGGCCACCCCGAACGTGAGATCGCGCCAGTGCACCCCGTCCCAGCCCGCGTCCTGGACCAGCCGCGCCAGCGCCGCCTGGTCCGGCCAGGCGAGCGTCGACTCGGCCAGGTACCTGTAGGAGTCGGGGTTGGAGCTGACCCGCGCCAGCAGCGGCAGCCCGTACCGGAGATGCGCCTTGTGGCCGAACGCCAGCAGCCCGTTCGGAGGGTGGCTCACCTCGCAGATCAGCAGCCGCCCGCCGGGCTTCGCGACACGCCGCAGCTCGCGCAGCGCCAGCCCCGTGTCGGCCACGTTGCGGAGCCCGAACGAGATCGTGACGGCGTCGAACGACCCGTCCGCGAACGGCAGCCGCAGCGCGTCCCCCGCGACGAAACCCAGCCGCCGCGCGCGCGTCGTCCGGCCCCGGCCGTGCCGCCGCACGCCGACCCGCAGCATGCCGAGCGAGAAGTCGCACGCCACCGTTTCGGCGCCCGCCTCGGCGAACGGCACCGCGGACGTCCCGGTACCCGCCGCGAGGTCGAGGACCCGCTCACCGGGCTTCGCGTCCACCGCCCGCACCACCTCCCGGCGCCACCGCCGGTCCTGCCCGCCGGTCATCAGCGTGTTCAGCAGGTCGTACCGCTCGGCGGTGCCGTCGAACATCGCCGCGACGTCGGCGGGCTTCTTGTCAAGAGAGGCGCGGCTCATGCCCCCCACCCTAGAAGCAGTGGCACGGCGCACACGCATCGCGGGTCGGTCCCCGCGGGGCCTCCCGCCGGCGTCTTCCTTCTAGCCGTCTTCCTTGGTTACGGACTTCTGGAACTTCGCCCGCTGGGAGCGGGCACCGGAGACGACCGCGGCGGACATCCGGTCACGCTGACCGGACAGCAGCACGTAGCTGACGACGCCGCTGATCACCAGCGCCAGGAGCAGGAGCAGGGCACCGCGGGCGCCGATCAGCGCCAGCACGCCCGCGGTCGCCAGAAAGATCACGACCCGTGCGGCGGTGTAGAAGATGATGGAACGCATGACCCTTCGAGGCTACCTCCACACCCCGTGACCTCTGCGCCGGGTCACCTCAGGACGTCCAAGAGCAGTGACGGGTCCGCGTTGCCGCCGGAGAGGATCGAGACGTAGGTGCGTCCGGCCGGGAGTTCGGCGCGGCGGTAGAGGTAGGCGGCGGTGGCGACGGCGCCGGCGGGTTCGGCGAGGAGGCGGGCCTCGCGGGCGAGGCGGCGCATCGACGCCCTGATCTCGTCCTCGGTGACGGTGACGATGCCGTCCACGTGGGCGCGCATATGCGCGAAGGGGAGGTCGCCGACCCGCTGTACGCGCAGGGCGTCGGCGATGGTGCGGCCGGTCTCCTCGGCGTCCCAGGCGACGGGACGTCCCGCGGCCATCGAGTCGCGGGCGTCGGCGGCGAGTTCCGGTTCGACGCCGATGACCCTGGCCTCGGGCCGCAGCGCCTTGACGGCGGCGGACACTCCGGCGATCAGGCCGCCGCCGCTGACGGGGACGAGCACGACGTCCACGTCCGGGCGGTCCTGGACGATCTCCATCCCGACGGTGCCCTGACCGGCGATGACCCGGGCGTCGTCGTAGGGCGGGATCATCGCGAAGCCGTGCGCGCCGGCGAGCTTGCCGGCGGTCTCGGCGCGGGCCTGCGACGTCGGCTCGACATAGACGATCTCGGCGCCGAGCGCGATGCACGCGTCGACCTTGACGCCCGGGGTGTTGTGCGGCATGACCAGGACGGCCTTGACGCCGAAGGTGCGCGCCGCGTAGGCGACGGCCTGCGCGTGGTTGCCGCTGGAGTGCGTCACCACACCGCGCCGGCGTTCGTCCGGGGTCAGGGACGAGATGGCGGCGTACGCGCCGCGCACCTTGAACGCTCCGATCGGCTGCAGCGACTCGGCCTTCACGAGCAACGACGGCTCCCCGGCGGCCGCCGGGGCGGGGTCGTGGGGGAACCGGACGAGCGGTGTCCGGAGGGCGACGCCCGCGATGCGCTCGGCGGCCGCCTCCATCTCCGGTAGCGATACAAGGTCGGACATGTTCTGGGAGACTACTTCGCGCGGTGGGCAGGGGCTGCCCGCGGCCCGTTTCGGACGTGACATGGCAGGTCAAACGGGGTCAATGTGATCTGCGTCACTCACGGTGCGGGCACCGACGGTGATCGCTCCTGTTCGGCGAACTACGGACCGTGATCTTTTCCGAAAACAAGGGAGAAATCGGTCTTGACCCGCCACACTGTTAAACAGTCCACCCGCGCCGAGAGCGGGACAAAGGGGGAGAGAAAACGTGGAGAGCACGAGCGAGCGCCTGCTGACACCAGGAGAGGTCGCCGCCCTCTTCCGGGTCGACCCGAAGACGGTCACCCGGTGGGCCGCCGCGGGCCGGATCAGCAGCATCCGCACTCCCGGAGGCCACCGCCGCTTCCGCGAGTCCGAGGTGCACGCGCTGCTGCGCGGCGAGGAGCCCGTCGCCGAGCATTCGGCCCGCTGACCTGGCCTCAGCCGCCCGGACCGCCGCGCCGTGGTAGTCCCCTCGCAGGAATCCCTCGCCCGGGCGGCCGGGGCCTTCTCACTCCCCGCCGGCACATCTCCCCGCCCGTACTCGGGCGCCGACTCCGGGGCTCGGTTCACTCTCCCACGCCTTGCCTCCGGTTCTACGCCTGGTCTCCGGCGTCGCCCGCCTTCCACTCCTCGAACCGGCGGAGCAGGTCAGCGTCCTCGTCCCGCCAGCGGCGCCGCCGCTCCTCCAGTTCCTCCTCCGTGAGCGACTCGCGGAGAAGCCGGTCGTAGTCGGGGTCGTCCGGCCCGATCTCGACATAGGCGTCGGCGATGATCCGTCCTTCGCCCGCCTCGGCGGGTTCGGCGAGAACGCTGTGCGGGACCCGGAGCGTGCCATCGGGGAGCCGGATCACGTACATCCTCGATCACCCTCCCCTAGATCCCGTACCTGCGGTTGAAGAAGAGCATGACCTCCAGGGCGGTCCGGATGTTGCCGGCGAGCATATCGACGAGGGCCGGGCGCTGCCGGGAGGAGATCGCGGCGAACGCGTCCGCGAAGAACTCGCGGCGGCCGAGCGCGTCGGGCTGGCGGTGGAAGTCGCTCGCGAGATGCGGCCTGCACTCCTCGTACAGCTTGCGGAAGGCGGGGCTGTCGGACGTCCACTCGCCGTCGTCGCCGTCGATGTCGTCGAGCGCGTGCCCGACCTCGTGCAGCATCACGTCCGGCGTCGGGGACGGCCGGTCCCCCACGACGATCTTGCGGTCGCCGTACGCGCCGGCGCAGATGTCCCAGGTGGCGCGGCCGGACGGGAGCGGCCGGTCGCGCAGATGGCCCATGTCGTCGAGCTGCGGGACGCCTCCGGGCCCCACGTAGATGCCGTCGAGCCCGCCCGCGAGCTTCTCCTTCAGCGGCTCGGGCAGCGATGCCAGGCTGTCCACGGCCCCGATCACCTCTGGTGTCGGCGGCCCTCCCCGGACGTCCCACTGCCGGTAGAGGATGCCTTCCAGGGCACCGCAGTTGCGGCGGCCGTCGGCGGCGTGCGGCATGCCCGGCGGGTGCGGCTCCACGCGGAGCCGGTCGTCCTCCAGCTCGAAGTCGCTCCACGAGTAGTCGCCGGACCGGGGCCGCCCGTGCCTGCGCCGCCCGAACCTGCCGGTGAGCCCGGCCACCGCGTCGCCGCCGTCCACTCCGCCGTTCGCGCCGGGACGGTCCGCGCCGGGCCCGAGCGCGTAGTCGTCGTCACGGCCGGCCTTGCGGAACCGCCCGAACCGGTCGCGCGGCTGGTTGCTGCGCGGCCGCACCTGCCCCGAGTCGGGCGGCGACGGGGAGTACGCGGCATCGTTCCTGCGGCTCTGCCCACCACGGAGCGACTCCCGGCTCCGCAGCTCCCGGGGCTTGCGATGGACGCCTTTGAAGCGCATCAGGCTCCTCTGTCGACGGGCCCATGGGGGTTCACAAGCAACGCTCATCGGGTCCGGTGACGGACAGGGCCCCGCAGAAAGGGTAAGCCGGAACCCGACTTGGCGTCATCCCCACGAGTCACGGATACCCTTTAGCCGTGACAAACGTGCTGGTTACGCTGGTTTTGCTCGGGATCTGGCTCTACTGCCTCCTGGACGTCCTCCGGACCGACGCATCCGAGTTGCGGCACCTGTCCAGGCGGGGCTGGTTCGCGATCGCCTTCTTCGGCTTCCTCATCGGCTCGATGCTGTGGCTGCTGGACGGCCGGCCCCGCCACGGCGCGGCGGCCTTCGGCTCCCGGATGGCCGCCGCCGGGCCGATCGGCCCGGACGACGACCCGGCGTTCCTGCGTGATCTGGAACGCCGGCTCCGCGACGAGGGAGCCTGACGGACGCTCGCGCGAGCGTCCGTCCTACACGCGGTCTCCTTACGCGTAGGAGTGCAGGCCGGAGAACAGGTAGTTCACGCCGAAGAAGTTGAACATCAGCGCGGCGAACGCGAGCAGCGCGAGGATCGCGGCCTTGCGGCCCTTCCAGCCGGCCGTCGCGCGAGCGTGCAGGTAGGCGGCGTAGATGATCCAGGTGACGAAGGACCAGACCTCCTTCGGGTCCCAGCCCCAGTACCGGCCCCACGCCTGGTCGGCCCAGATGGCGCCCATGATGATGGCAGCCGTCCAGATCGGGAACGCGAACATCGTGACCCGCATCGCGAGGCGGTCCAGGCTCTCGGCCGACGGCATGCGGGACAGGACGCCGCCGTCCGCGACTCCACGGCGCGCCTCCACGCGGTCCTTCACCAGGTACAGGACCGTTGCGGCGCCCGCGACGGTGAACGCGCCCGTCGCGATGATCGCCGCGGTCACGTGGATGGCGATCCAGTACGAGTTCAGCGCCGGGGTGACCGGGCCGACCGAGTCGTACAGCCAGATGTTCGCCACGCCCAGCGCGACGACCGCGGCGGCCATGACGAACGCACCGAGGAAACGCGCCTTGTAGCGGTACATCACGACCATGAACGCGGTGACGGCGGCGAACGCGATGGCGGTGAGGAACTCGTACATGTTCCCCCACGGCCACCGGCCCGCGGACAGCCCGCGGGTGACCATGACGCCGAGGTGCGCGCCCCAGCCCAGCACGTTGAGCAGGACCGCGAGGCGGACCCAGTCGAGCTGGGGACGCTCGCCTCCGTCCTCGGTGTCCGCGGCGGCGGACGCGTCCGCGGCCGGGCCGGCGTCCTCGGCGTGGGCGCCGGCGCCCACCAGGACCTTCGCCTCCGCCTTCTCTGAAACCGTCTCCGGTGCGGCGCGGCGGCCGAAGCCGAGGTCGATGGCGTAGGCGGCCAGCGCGATGACGTACATCACCACGGTGGTCAGCATGAGCTTGTCGCTCAGGTTCGCGAGGTCGGCGTCGCTCACCGCGTCACTCCTTCGATTCGGTCGCCGACCCGGATTCCGGGTCGGCGGCGGGCTCGCTTTCAGGCCCCTCGGCCTCGGACTCCGTGTCCTCGGGCTCCTCGGCCTCGGGCTCCTTACCCTCGGAAGCCTCGACGTCGGGCCTGTCCTCCGGACCGCGCAACGCGGTCACGATCTCGTCGAACTCCGCGGTCGGGCTCCCCAGCGTGAGACCACCGACCTCGACAACCGTACGCCCGCCCTCCGCGGCGCTCGCACGGACCCACACCCTGCGCCGCCGGACCATGAACGACGCCGCCACGCCCAGCACCGCGAGGATGGCGGCGATCAGCGCGGGGACGCGTCCCGGGTCGTGGTTGACCGACAGGGTGACGTACTCCTCCAGCCCGTCGAACGTGACCGACCCTGCGCCGCCGGGCAGTTCGAACGTCTCCCCCGGCTCCAGCAGCTTCTGGCCGTCCTTGACGGGGTGGAGCGTCTCGCCGACGCCTTCCAGCTTGTAGACCGACTGGGGTGTCCCGGAGTCCAGGCCGATGTCGCCCTTGAACGCGGTGATCGTGACGACCGGGCGGAGCGGAGCCGGGAACCCCGAGACGATCTGCTTGCCGTCCTCGCTGGCCATCGCCGTGGGCCACAGGATCGCGTAGAAGGCGAGCTGGTCGGGCTGGGCGTCGGGGACCTTGATGACGCCCTCGGACGTCAGGTTCGCCTGCTGCATCTCCAGGAACGGCACCGAGTCCTTGAACGCGACGTCACCGTTGGCGTCCCGGACGGTGAAGACCGGCGCGTAGCCGTGGCCGAGCAGGTACACCTTCGCTCCGCCGACGCTGAGCGGATGGTTCATCCTCAGGTCGTACGGCTTCTCCGCGGCGTCCGGGGCGGACCGGTAGCGGATGTCGGCGTTGAAGTCGGTGGCCTGGCCGCGTTTGTCGCCTTCGGTCTGGTACTCGGCTTTGAAGTCGTCCAGGGTGACGGTGAACGGGGCGAGGTCCCCGTCGCCGAACATGCGCCCCGGCGAGAACTTGTCGTACCGGCTCAGCGAGTTGGCGAACGTGTTGCCCTCGGCCAGCAGCACGTTCCCCTGGTAGCCGAACAGGTTCCCGAGGCCGAGCGCGAACAGCAGCGCCAGCAGCGCCAGGTGAAAGAGCAGGTTCCCGGTCTCGCCGAGATAGCCCTTCTCGGCGGACGCGGCGCCGCCGGCGACGTCCACGCGGAACCGGCGCCCGCGCAGTACCTCGCGCGCCTCGGCGAGGACGTCCTCCGGGGACGTGTCCGTCTCGTACTTCGCGGACTGCGGGAGCCGCGCCAGGTTCCGGGGCGCCGCCGGCGGCCGCGCCCGCATCGACCGGTAGTGCTTGACCGCGCGGGGGATGACGCAGCCGGCCAGCGAGACGAACAGCAGGATGTAGATCGCCGCGAACCAGGGCGCGGCGAACACGTCGAACATCGACGCCCTGTCCAGCCACGGCCCGAGCGTCGTGTGCTCCTCAAGGTAGGCCGCGACCTTCTCCGGCGCCTGCCCGCGCTGCGGCAGGATCGACCCGGGCACCGCGCCGAGCGCGACCAGGAACAGCAGGATCAGCGCGGTGCGCATCGTGGTGAGCTGGCGCCAGCCCCACCGCAGCCAGCCGATCGGGCCGAGACCGGCCGGGCCGGGGGCCTCCCCCGGCGCCTGCCGCGCGGCGGGCGCCAGGGTCCCCGACTCCGCGGCCTCCGCGGCCTGCGCGTCGTCCTGCACGTCGTCCTGGATGTCAGTCATCTCAAATCACCGGTTGGAAGCCGCTGATCCACGACTTGAGCTGGATGTTCAGGTCACCCCACAGGCCGCTGACCAGCAGCACCCCGATGAGGACGAGCATCCCCCCGCCGATCCGCATGACCAGGGGGTAGTGGCGCTTCACGGCGTCGAACGCGCCGAGCGCCCGGCGGTAGGCGATCGCCGCGGCCACGAACGGCAGCCCGAGGCCCAGGCAGTACGCCAGCGACAGTAGCGCGCCGCGCCCGGCGCTCGCCTCCGTGACGGCGAGGCTCTGCACGGCGCCGAGCGTCGGGCCGATGCACGGCGTCCAGCCGAGCCCGAACAGGACGCCGAGGAGCGGCGCGCCCGCGAGACCGGCCGCCGGCAGCCGTCCCGACTTCAAGGTGCGCTGCAGGCCGGGGATGAACCCCATGAACGCGAGGCCGAACAGGATCGTGATGACGCCGAGGACGCGGGTGATCGGGTCCTGGTACTCCAGCAGCCACCGTCCCAGCCCCCCGAACACGACGCCGTAGCTCACGAACACGACGCTGAAGCCCGCGACGAACAGCAGGACGCCGGCGAGCAGCCGTCCCCGCCGCTGCTCGGCCATGTCGGCGCCGGACATGCCCGTCACGTACGACAGGTAGCCCGGTACCAGCGGCAGGACGCACGGCGAGGCGAACGAGACGAGCCCGGCGAGCGCCGCCAGCGGCGCCGCCGCCACCAGCGACCCGCTGACGACCGTCTCGTTGAGTGAGCTCACTTTTCTGAGGAGATCTCGGCGACCAGGGGGTTGAGCTTGGAGTAGGTCGTCGCGCCGATGATGCGGGCGGCGACGCGGCCCTGCCGGTCGAGGACGAGCGTGCTCGGGATCGCGCTGGGCGGCACCTCGCGGAAGGCCAGCGTGACCTGGCCGTCGGCGTCGGACAGGCTCGGGTAGGTGATCTTGAACTTGCGCTCGAACGCCTCGGCGTTGGCCTTGGAGTCCTTGAAGTTGACGCCGAGGAACTCGACGCCCTTGTCCTTGTTCTCGGTGTAGACGTGCTGCAGCGACGGGGCCTCGCCGCGGCAGGGCGCACACCAGGACGCCCAGAAGTTCACGACCACGACCTTGCCCTTGAGGTCGGCGAGCTTGAACGGCTTGCCGTCCAGGAGCCGGCCGGAGACGCCCTGGACGCTCGGGCGCTCGGCGGACTTGTACTCGGTGACATTGCCGTCTCCCGAGATGAACCGGTTGGCGTCGCCGCCCTGCCCGTTCTCCGAGGCGCTGGTTCCGGCGCAGCCGGCCAGCAGCCCGCAGAGCGCGACGGCAGCGGCGGCGGCGCGCAGAGGGGAGATTCGGGGGCTCAACGGACCCTCCTACTACAAGACGTAGTACACAACGTACCGGTGCGGTCAGGCACCCGCGACACTGGGCCCCTTCGCCATCCCGGCCGCGGGCTCGTTGTAGACGACGTCCACCAGCCGGCTGCCGTCGAAGGTCAGGCTCGTCACGCTGGCCAGGGTGCACTCGCGCTGGTGCGGCAGATGCCAGAGGCGGCGCCGCTCGGCGTGCAGCCGCAGGATCCAGACGGGCAGCTGGTGGCTGACGCACACGGCCTCGTGGCCCCGCGCCGCCTCCCGCGCCCTGATGACGGCGGCGCGCATCCGGGCGGCGAGCGCCCGGTACGGCTCCCCCCAGGACGGCCGGAACGGGTTGCGCAGGTGGTACCAGTGCTCCGGGCGGCGCAGCGAACCGGCGCCCGCCCCGAACGTCAGCCCCTCGAAGTGGTTGTCGGCCTCGATCAGACGATCGTCCACCGTGACGGGCAGGTCGAACGCGTCGGCGAGCGGTGCGGCCGTCTCCAGCGCCCGCTGCATCGGCGAGGAGAAGAGCGCGGTGACGTCCCGGTCGGCGAACCATTTGGCGGCGGCCTTCGCCATGAGGACACCGTCCTCGCTGAGGCGGTACCCGGGCAGCCGGCCGTACAGGATGCCGTCGGGGTTGTGCACCTCACCGTGCCGCAACAGGTGAACGATCGTCTTTTCAGTCATTGCGAGGTCAGATTACCTTCGTCCCCCCGCGCCCCCGCCCACCGGCCGCCCCCTGGGGCGCGGCTCAGCGGCGGGAGGAGGCGACGGAGGGGACGGCCGCGGCGGCGCTCAGGCCGGGGCCGGGGTGAGCACGCGGGCGTCGGCGGGGACGGCGGTGCGCAGCGCGGTGACGGCGGCGCGGATCGCGGGACGGCGGGCGGCCTCCTCGCGCCATACCGCGTAGACGCGGCGCGACAGCGGGGCGTCCAGCGGGACGACCGCCACACCGGGCGGCACGTCGCAGCGGCCGAGGCGCGGCAGGATCGTGTTGCCGAGCCCGGCGGCGACGAGGGACAGCTGCGTGGCGAACTCGTAGGCCATGTGGGCGATCTCGGGTTCGCTGTCGATGGCGCGGAGCGTGCGCAGGAGCCAGCCGCAGCAGATGCTGTCCGGCGACGAGCTGATCCACGGGTCGCCCGCCAGCTCCTTGAGGTCGATCGTGTCGCGGCCCGCGAGGGCGTGGCTCTCCGGCAGCGCCACGTCGGCGACGTCGTCGCAGATGACGCCCTTGCACAGGCCCTCGGGCAGGGGAAGCGGCTCGTTGTTCCAGTCCTGGACGACGGCCATGTCGAGGTCGCCGCGCGACAGGAGCGGCATGCTGCGCATCGGGTCCTCCTCGCTGAGCTGGACGCGCAGGTCGGGGTGGTCCGCGCGGAGCGCGCGCAGGGCGGCCGGCATGAGCCCGCGGATCGCGGTGGGGAACGCGGCGACGGAGAGCTGCCCGACGACGGAGCCGCGGTGCGCCTCCAGGTCGGCCTGCGCCTGCTCGACGAGGGACAGGATCCGCTCGGCGTGGGCGACGAGGAGTACGGCGGCGTCGGTGAGCCGGACGCCGCGGCCGTTGCGTTCGAGGAGCTTCTGGCCGGTCTCCCGCTCCAGCTTGGCGAGCTGCTGGGAGACGGCCGAGGTCGTCACATGCAGGACGTCCGCGGCGGCGCTGACCGAGCCGTAGGTCGCGACCGAGTGCAGCGCCCGCAGCCGTTCGAGATCAAGCATGAAGCAATACTAAAACGAAGTTTCAAGAAGTTCTCGCTTGTCCTAAAACAAGTGGGTGACGACGATCGGGGAATGAGATCACGCCACGTCGCGCTGGCCACCTTGATCGCCGCGCTGTGGGGGTTCAACTTCGTCCCGATCCGGGTGGCGCTGGACGACTTCCCGCCGCTGCTGATGGCCTCGCTGCGGTTCGCGGCCGCGGCGCTCCCGGCCGTGTTCTTCGTCCGCCGGCCGCCGGTGCCGGCGCGCTGGCTCGTGCTGGTCGGCGTCCCGCTCGGCGTGGGGCAGTTCGGCCTGCTGTTCCTCGGCATGCACATGGGGATGCCCGCCGGCCTGGCGTCGGTCGTCCTGCAGGTGCAGGCGATCTTCACGGCGCTGTTCGCGGGCCTGCTGCTGCGCGAGCGCCTCACCGTCCGGCAGATCGCGGGCATGGTCGTCGCGTTCACCGGTGTCACGCTCATCGGCGTGGCCCAGGCCGAAGGCGGGAGCCCGGTCGGGGCGTTCCTGATCTGCCTGCTCGCCGCGGCGAGCTGGGGGCTGGCGAACGTGGCGATGCGGCGGATGAACCAGGCCGCCCGCGGGCCGGTCGACGCGTTCGGGTTCATGGTGTGGGTGTCCCTGGTGCCGCCGCTCCCGCTGCTCGCCCTCTCGCTGATCTTCGAGGGGCCGGGGGCCGTCCCGGAAGCGGCGCGCAACCTGTCGTTCGCCGGGGTCGCGTCGATGGCGTTCATCGCCTACGTCTCGACCCTGTGCTGCTTCGGCGCGTGGGGGTGGCTGATGCGCCGGTACGAGGCCAGCACCGTCGCCATGTACTCGCTGCTCGTCCCGCCGTTCGGACTCGCCTCGGCCGGCCTCCTGCTGGGCGAGCACGTGGACGCGACCCGCCTCACCGGCGCCGCGCTGGTCATCGCGGGCGTCGCCGCCGGCAGCGTCCGCCTGCGGTCGCGCATCGGCCTCACTCCGCCCGCCCGCACCGACATCCGCCCCGCGGACATCCGCCCCACGGACATCCGCCCCGCCGACAACCACTCCGCCGAAATCCGCCCTGCCGAAATCCGGCCCGCCGAAACCAGGTGAGACCATGCACGGAATCCACGCCTCTCTCGTGACGCCGTTCACCCGCTCCGGGGACGTGGACGCCAAGTCGCTCGAACGGCTCGCGGTCCACTGCCTGGACAACGGCGCGGACGGGCTCGTCGCGCTGGGCACGACCGGCGAGGCCGCCCTGCTGAGCCCCGGCGAGCAGCGGACGGTGCTGGAGGTGTGCCGTGCCGTCTCCGACGACCGCCGGACACCGCTGACCGTCGGCGCCGGGACGATGGGCACCGCGGACTCCATCCGGCAGGCCCGCGAACGCGCCCCGCTCGCCGACGCGCTGCTCGTCGTCGTCCCGTACTACCTGCGCCCGTCGGACGACGCCGTCATCGACCACTTCGCCGCGATCGGCGCCGCCGTGGACGTCCCGCTCCTCCCGTACAACATCCCGTACCGGACGGGGAAGCACCTGTCCGCCGGCACCCTCGTGCGGCTGCTCTCCCTCGATTGCGTCGCCGGCATGAAGCACTGCGCGGGCGCCATCGACCACGACACCCTCGGCATGCTGGCGGCGGGCACCGGAAAAGCGGTCCTGAGCGGGGACGACGCGTACATCTACCCGATGCTCCAGCTCGGCGCGTCCGGAGGCGTCGCCGCGTGTGCGTGCCTCGCGCCCGCCGCCTACGCCGCGATGGCGGGCGCGGCACGCGACGGCGACGCGGCACGCGGGCTGAAGCTCCACAACGCGCTGTTCCCGATGACGGAGGCGCTGTTCAGCGAACCGGCACCCGCCGTCCTCAAGGCGTGCCTCGCGGAGGAGGGACTGATCGACGAGCCCGCGGTGCGCGCTCCGCTGCAAGCACCGCGTCCCGAGTCGGTCGCCGCGGCCCTCGCCGCCTATCGCGCCCTGCCCGCGTAAGCCGCCCGGCCCGTCCGGGCCTGCCCGTCCAAGCCTGTAGAACGACGCCAGAGCGCTTCTTGGGCTACGCCTGGGCCGCGGCTCGGGCGGCATGCGGAAGGGCGTCCAGAATGCGTCCCAGAGCCTCCTCGTCATGCGCGGACGACAGGAACCACACCTCGTACGCCGACGGAGGCAGATACACGCCTCGTTCCAGGGCGGCGTGGAAGAACGCGGCGTACGCCTTGGCGTCCTGGCGCTGCGCGGTGGCGAAGTCACCCACCCGCCCCTCACTGAAGAACACCGAGAACAGGTTGCCGGCGTTCTGCACCGAGTGGGGGACGCCCTCGCGCTCCAGGGCCTCGGACGCGGCCCTCGACACGATCTCCGCCGAGCGGTCGATCGTCGCGTACACCTCGGCGGTGGCGTTCCGCAGCGTGGCGATGCCGGCGGCGGTGGCGAGCGGGTTCCCCGACAGCGTGCCCGCCTGGTAGACGGGACCGGCCGGGGCGAGATGGTCCATGACGTCGGCGCGTCCCCCGAACGCGGCGGCGGGCAGCCCCCCGCCCATCACCTTCCCGAACGTCATCAGGTCGCCCGCGACGCCCTCGATCCCGAACCAGCCTGACGCGGACGCCCGGAACCCGGTGAGGACCTCGTCGATGACCAGCAGCGCACCGTACCGCTCGCACAGCCGCTTCAGCAGCGCGTTGAAGCCGGACAGCGGCGGCACCACGCCCATGTTGCACGGCACCGCCTCGGTGATGACGCACGCTATGTCGGTGCCGTGCTCGTCGAACGCCGTCTCCAGCGCCGTGACGTCGTTGTACGGCAGGATCAGCGTGTCGGCGGTGGTCGCGCCGGTCACGCCCGGGGTGTCGGGCAGGCCGAACGTGGCGACGCCCGACCCCGCCGCGGCGAGCAGCGAGTCGACGTGCCCGTGGTAGCAGCCCGCGAACTTCACGATCTTGGGACGTCCGGTGAAGCCGCGCGCCAGCCGGATCGCCGACATCGTCGCCTCGGTCCCCGAGTTGACGAGCCGGACCTTCTCCGCCGGCGTCCGGGACACGAGTTCCCCGGCGAGTTCCACCTCTCCCGGCGTCGGCGCCCCGTAGGACGTGCCGCGGCCCGCCGCGTCCCGCACCGCCTCGACGACGGCCGGATGCGCGTGCCCGAGGATCATCGGCCCCCACGAGCACACCAGGTCGACGTACTCGTTGCCGTCGGCGTCCGTCAGGTACGGCCCGCGCCCCGACACCATGAAACGGGGCGTCCCGCCGACGGCCCCGAACGCCCGGACCGGCGAGTTCACGCCCCCGGGGACGATCGCGGCGGCACGGTCGAACAACTGCTGGGAGTGATCGATACCAGTCACGGAAGCAGTCTCTCAGTTGCAGTTCGGCGACTTACCTTGACCTCGCACGGTACGGGCCGATATTCCACCAAGTACGACATCGGAAGTACGACATCGGCACCCTGGCACTCACAGGTTCTCGCACGTGGTCCAGCGGCGCCTCACTGACTCACCGGCTGTACTCACCGGCCGAACTCATTGACAGGCCGTATCGGAGGGATGGCTTTCAACGTGGTTGACGGCTGGACGGTCCCGGGCTTCACCCACGACCGGGAACTGGGCGGCGGCGCCTCGGGCCGGGTGATGCTGGCGACCGACGACATGACCAGCACCAAGGTCGCGATCAAGTACCTCGCCGGGGCGCTCGGCGCCGACGAGGCCTTTCTGGCGCGGTTCCGCGCCACCGCGCGGCGCCTGTCGCAGCTCGAGGATCCCAACGTGGTCGACCTGTACGACTTCGTGGAGACCCCGGAGGGCGCCGCGATCGTCATGCAGTACGCCGAGGGCGTCAGCCTGCGGCGGGTGCTGGCCGCGCAGGGCCCCACCGGCCCGCTGGCGGCGCTGTCGATGCTCGGCGGGACGCTCCTCGGCCTCGCGGCGGCGCACGAGCACGGCATCGTTCACGGCGCGATGCGCCCGGCGAACATCCTGGTGGACGGGGACGGCAACGCGCGGCTCACCGACTTCGCGACGTCCTCCACGGGGACCGAGGCGCAGTCCGGCCCGCCGTACGCGGCGCCCGAACTGTGGGACGGTGTGCCCGCCACCGTCGCCACCGACCTGTACGCCGCCACCGCGATCTTCTACGAGTGCCTCACCGGGCGGCCCCCGTACGCGGGACGGAACATGGCGCGGCTGCACCGCGAGGCGCCGATCCCCGCCGACGAGGTGCCGGGGCCGCTGCGCAATCTGATCCACCAGGGCCTCGCGAAGGACCCGGCCCAGCGGCCGCAGTCCGTCGTCGACTACCTCGCCGCCCTGGAGGACGCGGCCGTCTCCGCGTACGGCCCGTCCTGGGAGGCGCAGGGCCGCGGGCGGCTCACCGAACTCGCCGCGCAGGCCGCGCGGTATCCCGAGCCGCCGAAGCCGAAGGCGTCCCGCAGCAGCGGCCTCAACCCGATCGTCGCTGGCAAGCAGGCCGGGGGCCGCGGCGGGCGGACCCGCTGGGTCCTCGCCGCCGTCGCCGTCCTCGTGGTCGCCGGCGCCGGCGCGAGCGCCATGACGCTGCTGAAGGGGGACGAGACGCCGCCGCCCGACCCGGCGCCGGCGCAGAGCAGCACCCCGCAGCCCACGCTGCCCGCCGGTGGCGTCGACCCGAGGCCGCTCGTCGCGCAGATCGACCAGGCCATCGCCAAGGCGCCCGGCGCCGTGTTCAGCTACCGGCAGTCGGGCTGCTGCGGCTTCCCCGCGAGCGCCAAGGGGACGTTCGGCCTGGTGCAGGGCGGGCAGCCGTCCTACTCGCTGACGCTGGCGGGAACGGGCTCGACCCGTAAACCGGTGCGTGCCGTCATCGTCCAGGACCGGTTCTACATGCGCGTCGGCAAGCGGTGGAAGGCGTCGGCGCTCGGCGGAAGCGGCTACCCGGCGGCGGCCGGCCAGGTGCGCCAGGGCAGTTCCGTCACGAACCTGACGGCGCTGCTGCAGTCGGCGACGAAGCTGACCAAGTCGCCGCCGACCGAGTCGGGAACGATCTACGAGGGCGAGGCCCCGGCCGCGAAGCTGGCGCAGGTGCCCGGCATCGGCCCCATGTACGCGCAGATGTCCCAGGCGACCGGCGTGCAGCAGATCACCTTCGCCATCAAACTCGACGCCGGCCACCGGCCCACGAAGTTCTGGGTCCGCGCCGGCACGGAGGACGGCCGCAACCAGAAGATCAGCGGCTCGTACACCAAGTGGGGACCCAAGGCCGCCATCAAAGCCCCGCGGACGGCTTGACTAGGCGTCCTCGCAGCTGTCGGCGAGGACTTCCAGGAGGCGCAGGGGGTCGGGCAGGGGGCCGCCGGCGGGCGGCCTCAGCCAGCTGACCTCGCCGCCGTCGTACGGGAGGACGGACGGCGGCGCGACGACGTAGCTGTCGCGGCAGTGCCACCGCATGCCGGGCGTCTCGGCGACGTCCTCCGGCAGGGTGTCAAGGTGGCAGGACCACCATTCGTCCTCGTCGACGGGCGCGCCGCGGGTCGCGACGAAGAACAGGTGCCGGTCGCCGCCGACGGACGCGACCGGCCCGACGGGCAGGTCGCCGGAGGCGATCCGGTCGAGCGCGACGGTGCCCGCGGCGGCCGGGACGTCGAACACGTCGAACACCCGGCCGGTCGGCAGGATGATGTTGGCCAGGGGACGTTCGGACCACCAGCGTCCGATGGTGTCGGCGTCCACGCTGGCCTGGTGCGCCCAGGCCGCCGATACCGGATGCGCGCCCGGGTCGGGGCACCCGATGCGGTCGCACGAACAGGCCCGGTCACCGCCGCCGGGCGGATGCGCGCCGGGAAAGCACGGCCAGCCGAGGCCGGCGTATTGCCGCGCCGCCGAGGCCATCCTGTCGCGTGCCGCCTTCTGCCGCTTGCTCCCCGACACCACCAGCATCTCCGCCCCCAATTACCCAAGGTCGAACGTGGGTTCTTGACTAACGATGATGCCCGGCACGCAAACACCCGGACACGGCTACCCCCAGAAACAACCCCAATTGACTACCCCCTCCGTGGAGGGAGGGAGATTCCGGGATTTCTCCCGTTATGAGAGGTGCCCGAGCAGGGCGGACGACGCCCGGGTGGCGGACCGGCCGGTGATGATGATGTCCGGCCGGTGATGTCCGGCCGGTGATGTCCTAGGACAGGCGGCGGGCGACCTCGGTGGCCCAGTACGTCAGCGCGATGTCGGCGCCGGCGCGGCGGATGGACAGCAGCGACTCCATGATCGTCCGCTCGCGGTCGATCCAGCCCTTCTCCGCGGCGGCCTCGATCATCGCGTACTCGCCGCTCACCTGGTAGGCGACGACGGGGACGTCGACGGCGTCGCGGACGCGGCGGACGACGTCGAGGTAGGCGCCCGCGGGCTTCACCATGACCATGTCGGCGCCCTCGTCGAGGTCGAGGAACACCTCGCGCAGCGACTCGTCGGAGTTCGCCGGGTCCTGCTGGTGGGTGGAGCGGTCGCCGAACCGCGGGGCGCACTCGGCGGCTTCGCGGAACGGGCCGTAGTACGCCGAGGCGTACTTCGCCGAATACGCCATGATCGCGATGTCCGGGTGGCCGGCGCCGTCGAGGGCCGCGCGGATCGCGGCGACCTGGCCGTCCATCATGCCGCTCGGGCCGACGACCGCCGAGCCCGCCTCGGCCTGCGCGACCGCGATCGAGGCGTACCGCTCCAGCGTCGCGTCGTTGTCCATCTCCCCGCCGGACTCGCCGGAGCCGGTGAGGACGCCGCAGTGCCCGTGGTCGGTGTACTCGTCGAGGCAGAGGTCCGTCATGATCACGGTCGAGTCGCCCAGGTCGGCGTTCAGGTCGCGCAGCGCGAGCTGGACGATGCCGTCCGGGTCGTCGGCGCCGGAGCCGACGCCGTCCTTGACCGCGGGGACGCCGAACAGGATGATGCCGCCGACCCCGGCCTCGACCGCCTCGTGCGCGGCCTTGCGGAGGCTGTCGCGGGTGTGCTGGAACACGCCCGGCATGGACGAGACGGGCTGCGGCTCGGCGATGCCCTCCTTCACGAACATCGGCAGGACCAGTTCGGCCGGGCTGAGCCGCGTCTCGGCCACCATCCGGCGCAGGGCGGGCGTGCGGCGCAGCCGCCGCGGCCGGGCAACGGGGAACTGTGCGGACATGATCCTTCTTTCCGGGTCGGTCTACGCCACGCGAACACGGCCCCCGGTGAGCCGTGCCGGCGGCGGCTTCACCTGCGGCGCCGGGCCCCCCGGCGCATCTGGCTGGGCTTGCGGAGCGGGTCTCCCGCCTCGATCTGGGCCGCCCTCCGCTTGGCGCCGTACTCCGCGAGCGCCTCCGCGAGGGCCGATGCCGAGGGCTTGTCCGCCATGACGTCGACGCGCAGCCCGTACTCCTGCGCCGTCTTCGCCGTCTGCGGGCCGATCACGGCGATCACCGTCACATTGTGCGGCTTGCCGGCGATCCCGATCAGGTTCTTCACCGTGGACGACGAGGTGAACAGCACGGCGTCGAACCCGCCGCCCTTGATCGCCTCACGGATCGGCGCGGGCGGCGGCGCGGCCCGGACCGTCCGGTAGGCGGTGACGTCCTCGCACTCCCAGCCCAGCTCGGTCAGCCTGGCGATGAGCACGTCGGTGGCGATGTCGGCGCGCGGCAGCAGCACCCGGTTGATCGGGTCGAGGTCCTCGTCGTAGGGCGGCCACTCGCGCGCCAGGCCCTCCCCGGACTGCTCGCCGGACGGCGTCAGGTCGGGCTGGATGCCGAACTCGACCAGCGCGGCGGCGGTCTGCTCGCCGACGGCGGCGACCTTCAGCCCGGCGAACGCGCGGGCGTCGAGGCCGTAGTCGACGAACTTCTCCCGGACGGCCTTGACGGCGTTGGTGGAGGTGAACACCACCCACTCGTACCGTCCGGTGACCAGGCCCTTGACGGCACGGTCCATCTGCTGCGGGGTGCGCGGCGGCTCCACGGAGATCGTCGGGACCTCGTCGGGGACGGCGCCGTACCCGCGCAGCTGTTCCGACAGCGACGCGGCCTGCTCCTTCGTGCGCGGCACGAGGACCCGCCACCCGAACAGCGCCTTCGTCTCGAACCAGGACAGCCTGTCGCGCCAGCCGACCACGTCCCCGACGATGATCAGGGCGGGCGCCTCCATGCCCTTGGTCGCGGACGCCAGTTTCTGCAGCGTCGACACGACGGTCTCCTGCTCGGTGGTCGTGCCGAGGCTCGTCATCGCGGCGGGGGTGGAGTCGGGACGTCCCGCGGCGACCAGGCCCTTGCAGACCTCCGCCACGGCGCCCTCCGCGCCGATGATCACCAGGGTGGTGTCCGGGGCGGCGAACCGCTCCCAGTCGACGCCGGCCTGCGAGGCGTCCACGACCCGGACCTCGCGGTGCTCGGCGTCGGTCAGCGGGATGCCCGCGTACCCGGGCACGCCCGTCACCGCGGACACGCCCGGCACGACCTCGAACGGCACACCGGCCTTGGCGAGGGCGCCGCCCTCGGCGGCCAGCCCGCACATCACGCCGGGGTCGCCGCTCAGCAGCCGGACGACCCGCCGGCCCGCCTGCGCGGCGCGGGCGGCGAGCCGGACGGGGTCACCCTCCGCCGAGTCGATGATCTCCACATCGGGCCGGCAGTGGGACAGGATCTCCTCCGGGCAGTGGGCCCGGCTCACGATCACCGTGTCGGCGCGTTCCAGTTCGGCGGCGGCGCGCAGGGTCAGCAGGCCCGGATCGCCCGGCCCCATCCCGACGATCGAGACGGTGCCGACGCCGGTGCCTCCGGCCGCGGTCCCCTCACTCCCCTTGGCCGTGCTCCCCCTGGCCGCCTGCTCGGCCTCTGGAGGCCGGGCGGGCGTGCTCTTCGTATTCTCGGCGGCGCTGCTCTTCGCGGCGGGGCTCAATCGCGCTCCCCCATCAACTGGTCGGCCCCCTGCGCGAGCAGCCGGTCCGCGAGGTCGCGTCCGATCTGCTCGGCGGCATCCGGGTGGCCGCTTGCGGACAGCCTGATCTGGCGGCTCCCGTCGATCGCCGCGACGGTCGCCGTCAGATGCAGCTTTTCATCTACTTCGGCAGCGTATGTTCCCACGGGCGCGGAACAACCCGCCTCCAGGACGGCCAGCACGGTCCGCTCGGCGGTGACGGACCTCCTGGTCGCGGCGTCGTCGACCATTCCAAGAAAATCGCGGAGGTCGGCCCTGTCGGCGCGGCATTCCAGCGCGAGCGCCCCCTGCCCGGGGGCCGGCAGCATCTGGTCGGGGTCGAAGACCTCGCCGACCGCCGCCAGCCGGTCGATCCGCTTCAGGCCCGCGTGGGCGAGCACGACGGCGTCGAGTTCACCGTCGGTGACCTTGCGGAGCCGGGTGTCGGCGTTGCCGCGGATCGGGACGATCTCCAGGTCGGGCCGCAGCGCGCGCAGCTGTGCGACCCGGCGTGGGGAGCCGGTGCCGATGCGCGCCCCGCGCGGCAGGTCGGCGAGCTTCGCCGGGCCGCACAGGGCGTCGCGGGGGTCATCGCGCAGGGGTGTCGCGGCGAGGGCGATCCCCGGCGTCTCGGACGTCGGCAGGTCCTTCAGCGAGTGCACGGCGAAATCCACCTCGCCGGACAGGATCTTGTCGCGAAGCGCATTGACGAAGACCCCCGTCCCGCCGATCTGGGCGAGCAGGGCCTTGGAAACATCACCCTGCGTGGTTACCCCGACCAGCTCGACGGCATGCCCCGTCAGCTGCGTCAACGCGTCCGCGACGCGCTGCGACTGGGTCGTCGCCATCAGGCTCTTGCGGGTACCGAGCCGCAGCGGCCCCCCGCCTGGAGTGCTCAATCCCCTGCTCAATCCCCTGCTCCGCTCGACTTCCGGCGGACGGCCGGCGGGCCGCCCGCGCTCACGTCACGTCTCCTTCGCGCGCCGCCACGGCATCGCGGGCGCTGACCGCCCGGACGCTCGCGGCCTGCGCGTTCACCGTCTCCGCGGGCACGCCCAGCACATCCGTGCTCTGTGTCTCGTGCGCCTTGACGTCCTGCAAACTGACCTCGTGCAGGCCGGCCGTGTTCACGCCGGCCTCGTTCACGCCGGCCTCGTTCAGTTCGATGCCCCGTGCGCCCTCGGCGGGCGACGGGATACTCACGCAGTCGGCCTCGGCGCAGTCCGGGTCAACCGCGGGGGTCGAACCGTTCCACACGGCCGAGGCGCCCGGCTCGTCCTCGCGCATGTCGGCGCGGGCCACCGCCTCGGGGGCCTTCGGGTCCAGGTCGAACAGCTCGCGCAGCGCGTCGGCGTAGGAGTCGCCGCCCGGCGCCGCCGCCAGCTCCTTCACCCGGACGGTCGGCGCGTGGAGCAGCTTGTCCACCACGCGCCGGACGGTCTGGTCGATCTCCTTGCGGGCCCGGTCGTCCATCTCGGGCAGCCGCCCGGCGAGCCGGTTCAGCTCCGCCTCGACGACCTCCGCCGCCTTGCTGCGCAGCGCGACGACCGTCGGGGCGACGGCGGCGGCGCGGACCGCGGACAGGAACGCCTCGACCTCCTCGCACACGATCCGCCGGACGGCGTCGACGGCCTCAGGGCCGATGGCCTTCGCCGCCTCCTGCGCGGTCCGCAGATCGTCCAGCCCGGCCAGTTCGACGCCCGGCAGGTCGCCCGCGTCGCGGTCGATGTCGTGCGGCAGCGCCAGGTCGAGGAAGAACCGCCTGCGTCCGTCGGAGCCGACGCCCCGCGCGGCGAGCCGCGCCGCCGTCATGACCAGCCCGGCCGCGCCGGTGCACGACACCACCAGGTCGGCCTCGGTGATCGCGGCGTCCAGCACCGAAAGCTCGATGGCCCGGGACGGCACCTCCAGCGACTCCGCCAGCCGCACCGCCCGGTCGTGGGTGCGGTTCGCGACGACGACCTCGCGGACTCCGGACCGGCTCAGCGTCGCCGCCGCCAGCGAGCTCATCGAGCCGGCGCCGACGACCAGCGCCCGTACCTCGTCCAGCGGCCCGAGATGCCGGGCGGCGACCTCCAGGCCCACGCTGACCAGCGACGCGCCCGCCTTGTCGATGCCGGTCTCGTGGTGGGCGCGCTTGCCCACCCGCAGCGACTGCTGCAGGACGTCGTGCAGGTCGCGGCCGAGCGTGCCCTCCTCCTGGGCGAGCCGGAACGCCTGCCGGATCTGCCCGAGGATCTGGCCCTCGCCGACGACCATCGACTCCAGGCCGCACGCCACCGCGAACACGTGCTGGACGGCCCGCTCCTCATAGTGGACGTACAGGTGCCGCGACAGGTCGTCCATCGGGATGCCGGAGTGCAGGGCCAGCAGCTCGGAGATCGCCGAGACGCCCCCGTGGAACTTGTCCACCACCGCGTAGATCTCGACGCGGTTGCACGTCGAGACGATGGCGGCCTGGGCGACGTTCGCGGACTCGTGCACCGCGTGCAGCAGCTTGACCAGGTCGTCCCCGGCCACCGCCGCCCGTTCCAGCACCGCCACGGGCGCGCTCCGGTGACTGAGCCCCACGACCAGAATGCTCATATGGCCTCTCCCGCGTCTCCCTGGTTTCCCGCGTCTCCCGGTCGGACCGCCCCGATCATGCCGTCCCGATCACACTGTCCCGATCATGCCTCGACAGTCTCTACGTAATGGGTCGTGCCGGGAGGCGCGTCACCCGCGGCGAGGGGGGCGAGACCGTCCGGCCCCCCGGCCTTGCGCTGCTCGTGGAACGCGAGGATCTGCAACTCGATCGACAGGTCGACCTTCCGCACATCGACTCCTTCGGGTACCGAGAGCACCACCGGCGCGAAGTTCAGGACGCTCGTCACACCCGCGGCCACCACACGATCGCACACCCCCTGGGCCGCGCCCGCGGGGGTGGCGATCACGGCGATGGACACGCCGTGGCCCGCGATGATGTCCTCCAGCAGGTCGATGTTCTGCACCGTCATCCCGGAGATCTCCTGGCCGACGATGGACTCGTCCGCGTCGAGCAGGCCGGCCACGCGGAAACCGCGGGACGCGAAACCGCCGTAGCCGGCCAACGCACGGCCCAGGTTACCGACCCCGATGATGGCGACCACCCAGTCCTGGGTGAGCCCGAGTTCACGGGAGATCTGGTAGACGAGGTACTCCACCTCGTACCCGACGCCGCGCGTCCCATACGAGCCCAGGTGGGACAGGTCCTTGCGGAGTTTGGCCGAGTTGACGCCGGCGGCCGCGGCCAGTTCCTCCGAGGACACGGTCGTGATGCCGCGCTCCTGCAGCGCGGTCAGCGCCCGCAGGTACACCGGCAGCCGCGCCACGGTGGCTTCGGGGATGCCGCGCCCTGCACGGTCGCGTTGTCGGTTCTGTCGAGGTGTCACGGCCTGCTCTTCGGGCTCGACGCTGGGTACGGGGTCACGCCGACCCCTGGCTCCGGTTCTCGCGGGGGCGGGCAGCGGCTCACGGCCGCGACCTGACCGCCCCGGGGCTGTCCACCAGGTTAAGCCTTTGTGAACACGCGCACAAAGTCACCCCCCGGATAGCGGACTCCGGACGCTCGCGCGCGACCGCGAAAGCGCCGTCCAGCAGCAACTTTTCAGGGTACGCGGCACCCGCCCGGCCGCCGCCGGATGTGACCGACCAGACATATCCGTCGGTACGACCCGGAGACGCACGGCGGCCCGGAGACGCGCGGCGGCCGGAAGGGCCCGGCTCGGCCCGGGTGTCAGGCCGGTTCGCGCAGCTTCGCGATGGCGGCGCGCAGGCGGGCCTCGTCGACGCGCCAGAAGTCGTGCTGGACGCCGTTGACGAGCGTGACCGGGATCTGCTCCCAGTACTGCTCGGTGAGCTCCTCGGACCTGGTGATGTCACGCTCTTCCCACGGCACGCCCAGATCGCGGGCGACCCGCTCGATCACCGCACGGGCGTCGTCGCACAGATGGCAGCCGGGCTTGCCGAGCAGCGTGATCGTGATACTCGCCTTCTCGCTGGCCGTCATGTCACCTCCCGGGGTACTCCGGTGCGGGGAGCGGCACCTTGGCGGCGCCGAGGCGCAGCTCGATCACGTTGGTGGCCAGCACGTGCGTGCGGGACTCCGCCAGGAAGCGCTGCAGGTGCGGCTGCTGCCGGTGCGCGGCGAACGCCGCCTCGTCCCGGAAGAGCTGGTAGAAGATCCGCTGCGTGGGGCCGCCCACCACCTCGTGGCAGGCGAAGATCATCGTGTCGGGCTCGACCGCGAGGGCCGCCTTCACGAGGTCGGTGGCGAGCCGGTCGAAGGCGTCCTCGCGTCCGTCCAGCAGCGTGTAGACGGTGATCTGGCCGCATGCCCCGGCCAGCTCGCCGCCGAACGCGCCCCTGGACGGCCCGGCGTGCCGGTTCTGCTCGGGCAGCCCGGCGACTCCCATGCCGGCGGCACCGGCACGGCCGCCGGCACCGTCCACGGCGGTGGGGCCCGCGGGGTTGTCCGGAGGGAAGCGCAGCGGTTCGGCGGGGGCCGGCTCGGGGAAGCGCAGTTCCCCGCGCCTCGGGTCGGGCGACGGGGTCGGCGCCGGGACGGGGTCGGGCCGGACGGACTCGGCCCGCGAGCGCGGGTACCCCTGCTCTTCGTACCCGGTCATCGGCTCATTTCCGTGGTCGTCCCTGTAGCCGTCATAGCCCTCTTCGTCGTCGTACACCGGGATCGTGCGCATCGCGCCGTACCAGACGAGGCCGGCGGCGGCGCCCAGGGCGATCACCGCGAGCGGCGCGGGCAGGAACCCGCGGGTGCCGCTCACCACCAGGACGCCCGCCAGGGCGACCAGGGCGATCGGGATCAGCAGCTCGCCGGCCTCCTCGTCCCGCTTGCTCGCCAGCCAGGCGGTGACCCCGGTGCACGCCGCCAACGCGAGCACGGCGACGACGTGCGCGCCGTCGATCAGCAGCAGCGGCAGGGCGTCGTAGGTGGAGCCGGGTTTGGGCAGGTCCTTGGACAGCGAGCCCTTGAGCGGGTCCAGGAGCAGGATGACGATCGCGACGAACGTGTAGGAGATCGCGAACAGCCAGGCGGCGAACCGCACCTGCACGTACCGGGCGATCAGCTCGATCATGCCGAGCGCGAGCCAGAGCGGCCCGATCAGGGCCGCCCCGAGCTCCATGACGCGGAAGAACACGCCGTTGAATCCGGCCAGGAACCCGACGCCCATCGACAGCAGGGCGAGCGAAAGCCCGACCTGGGTGAACGACCAGGCGATGAGGTAGAGCAGCCGGTCTTGGTAGGCGCGCTGAATCAGCAACCCGGTGACCAGTAAGGCACCAAGGGTCGCCACGAGCGCGAGGAGAGCAGAGACCATCGCGCCCCATGGTGCCCGATGCCGGGGGCTGACGGGTAACCGCTCCCGAGAACGCACGTGCATGTGCCCGTGCACACACACCATTGCCTGGCGTACCTATCGGTATCTAGAGTGGCAAATCACGCCGGAGGTCGCGTACGCCCCGAGGAGATCTGCATGAGCAGCTTGACCCTCGATGCCGGGGTCCTCCCACTTCCCCGGTCGATCCGAGGCGGCGCCGACCGCACTTCCGGCCCTGCCGACCGGGCGGAGCTGCTCAAGGCCCTGGTCCTGCGGGCACGGGACGGCGACGCCGACGCGTTCGGCTCCCTCTACGACCACTACGTCGAACTGGTCTACCGCTACGTCTACTACCGGGTCGGGACGCACTCGCTCACCGAGGACCTCACCAGCGAGACGTTCCTCCGCGCGCTCCGCCGGATCTGCGACTTCCACTGGCAGGGCAAGGACTTCGGGGCCTGGCTGGTGACGATCGCCCGGAACCTGGTCGCCGACCATTTCAAGTCCGGCCGCTACCGGCTGGAGGTCTGCACCGCCGAGCTCGTCGAACCGGACCGGCCACAGGAGGGGCCCGAGCGGGCCGTCCTGGACTCGATGACGAACCGGACCCTGCTGGCGGCCGTCCGCCGGCTGGGGTCCGAGCAGCAGGAATGCGTCGTCCTGCGGTTCCTGCACGGGCTGTCGGTCGCCGAGACCGCGCTGGTCATGGACAAGAAGCCGGGCGCGATCAAGGCGCTGCAGTACCGGGCCGTCCGGTCGCTGGCGCGCATGCTCCCACCCGACCTGTGCCACTAGCCCCCGACCCGCAATACGGCCGACCTGCACTCCGGCCGACTCGTACTCCGGCCGACTCGTACTCCGGCCGACTCGTACTCCGGCCGACCTGTACTCGGCGGATCTGTACTCGGCTGACAGTGCCCAGCTGCTGCGCCCACTGGCGTCCGGCGGCATCAACGCATTATTAGATAGTTTATTAATTAACTGTCGGGCCGTAACCGGCCGCGCCACCCGATCGTTTTGCGGGCAGGAGCGCGTTCGCGCCTGGATTCCGCGAGGGAGCGGCCAGTTGAGAACCGGGCGAGGAAAGATCGCCGAACATGGGAACGCGCTGGCCCGGTTGCGGGCGAGCGACGCGGGGCCGGACCCGCGCTTCCGCGCGGCGCTGCGCGAGCGGCTCGTCGCGGCGGCGAGCGACCGGAGTGACGACCGTCGCAATCACGGGCGCGCGGACGGCTCGGGCAAGGGGGTTGACTAGGCTCACCTCCATGCGGCGATTCTGGCAACGCGGCAAGGATGAAGATCACAAGAGCGCCGGGGAGGTGGCCGCCGCGGCCGCGACCGAGCCCGAGCCGCTTCCCGAGCCCGACCCCGCCGCGGCGGCGTTCTTCGACGTCGACAACACGATGATGCGCGGCGCGTCCATCTACTACTTCGCGCGGGGCCTCGCCTCCCGCAAGCTGTTCACCATGCGCGACCTCGCCATGTTCGCCTGGGGGCAGGCCGCGTTCCGGCTCCGCGGCACCGAGAACTCCGAGCACATCGGCAGCGCCAAGGAGGCCGCGCTCTCGTTCGTCGCCGGGCAGAAGGTCAACGGGATCGTCAAGCTCAGCGAGGAGATCTACGACGAGGTGATGGCCGACCGGATCTGGCACGGCACCCGCACCCTCGCCCTCCAGCACCTCGACGCCGGCCAGCAGGTCTGGCTCGTCACCGCCACGCCCGTCGAGGTCGCCCGGACGATCGCGCACCGCCTCGGCCTCACCGGCGCGCTCGGCACCGTCGCGGAGACGCGCGACGGCGTCTACACGGGACGGCTCGTCGGGAACCTGCTGCACGGCCCCGCGAAGGCCGAGGCCGTCCGCGCCCTCGCGCAGCGCGAGGGCCTGGACCTGGCGCGCTGCGCCGCCTACAGCGACTCGATCAACGACCTGCCGATGCTGACCGCCGTCGGCCATCCGCACGCCGTGAACCCCGACGCCGAACTGCGCGAGCACGCCAGGGACCACGGCTGGCCGATCCACGACTTCCGCACCGGCCGCAAGGTCACGATGATCGCGCTGCCCGCCGCGGCGGGCGCCGGCGCGATAGCGGGCAGCGTGGCGGCGGGCGTGGCTCTCCGCCGCCACTACCGCAGCTGACCCGCCCGGTAACCACGACATGCCGCAAGTGAACGTGGGCGACGGGGCTTAGCCTTTTCGCGTGAGCGTCGAACTGGCGTTGTTGTCCCGCGTCGCCTGCCGTGGGCGGGATGTCACGAGCCCCCGGCTGCGCGGCCTGCTCGCGCTGCTCGCGGAGGAGCCGCGGGCGGGCGTGCCCGTCGTCCGCCTGGTCGAGGGGCTGTGGCCGGACGAGCGTCCGGAGAACCCGTCCAAGGCGCTCCAGGTCGTCGTCTCACGGGCGCGGTCACAGCTCGGCGCGGACGTCATCGTGAGCACCCCGTCCGGGTACCGGCTGGGGCTGGACGAGCCCGAAGTGGACGCGTCGGCCGTGCTGCTCGCCGCGTCCGCGAGCGCCCGGTGCTCTCGCGACGGCGACCAGGCGGGCGCGCTCACACACGCCGTGGAGGGCCTCGCGCTGTGGGACGCACCTCCGGAGCCGGACGACGGAGACGATCCGCTGTCCGATCCGCTGTTGTCCGATCCGCTGTCCGTGCTGCGCACGAAGAGGGCCTCGACGTACCGGGCGCTGGTGCGTGCCCGTGCGCTGGCGCTGGCGCGGCTCGACCGGCACGCGGAGGGGTTCGACGCGCTCACCGCCGTCGCCCGCGCGTCCCCCCGGGACGAGGAGGTCCTCGCCGAACTTCTGCGCTGCGAGGCGGCGACCGCCGGCCCGTCCGCCGCGCTGACCCGGTACGAGTCCTACCGGCGCTCGCTGCGCGACGAACTCGGCACCGACCCGGGGGCCGCGCTCAAGGCCGTCCAGCAGGGGCTGCTGCGGGACGAGGCACCCGCCGTACGGCGAGGCGTCGCGCACGAGCCGAACCCGCTGCTCGGCCGCGCCGGCGCCCTTGCCGCCGTGCGGGATCTGCTGCGCACCTCACGCGTCACCTCGATCGTCGGGCCGGGCGGGCTCGGCAAGACCCGGCTCGCGAACGCCGTGGCGCGCGACGCCCCGCAGCCGGCCGTGCACGTCGTCGCGCTCGCCGGCGTCGCCCGGAACGAGGACGTGGCGGCCGAGGTGGCGTCCGTCCTCGGCGTCGGCGACCCGCGCCGGGCCGCCCCCGGCCGCCTCGGCGGGGCGGCGGACCGGCTCGGCGGGATCGCGGAGACGCTCGGGCAGGGCCCGGCACTGCTCGTCCTGGACAACTGCGAGCACGTCGCCGACGGCGCCGCCGCCCTGGTCGGCGGCCTGGTGTCGATGACGCGGGACCTGCGTGTCCTCACCACGAGCCGCGCGCCGCTCGGCCTGTCGTCGGAGTCGGTGTACCCGCTGCCCGCGCTGGACCTGCCGACCGCCGTGGAGCTGTTCCGGCAGCGCGCGCACGCGGCCCGGCCGGACGCCGACCTCCCGGCGGACGCGGTGGAGGAGCTGTGCCGGCACCTGGACGGGCTGCCGCTCGCCGTCGAGCTGGCGGCGGCGCGCGTCCGCGTCATGTCGGTGCCCGAAATCACCCGCGGGCTGGACGACCGGTTCGCGCTGCTGCGCGGCAACGCGCGCGACGCGCCGTCCAGGCACCGCACCATGCATGCCGTCGTCGACTGGAGCTGGAACCTCCTCAGCCCGTCCGGGCGGGACGCCATGCGGTTGCTGTCGATCTTCTCCGCCGGTTTCACCGCGGACGCGGCGCGCCATTTCCTGGGCGGCGACACCCTGAGAACCCTCGACACCCTGGAAGACCTCGTCGGCCAGTCGCTGCTCGAAATGACCGAGAGCGGCTCCGGGACGCGATTCCGGATGCTGGAGAGCGTCCGGGAGTTCAGCGCGGCCCACCGCGAGGGGGAGGGGGCCGAAGGCGGGACGGACCGCGCGATCGACGGGCTGCTCGCCTGGGCGCGGGAGTACGGCGCCGCGCATCAGGAGGCCCTGTTCGGGTCCGAGCCCTTGGCGCGCGTCCGGGTCGAGCAGGACAACCTGCTGCAGGCGCTCCGCCATGGGCTCGCCCGCGGGGACGGCCCGGCCGTCGCGGCGGTGACCGCGGTCCTGGGCGGCATGTGGATGCTGGAGTCCGCGTACGACCGGCTGATCGTCATGGCCGAGGAGACCGCCGGGCTGCTGAGCCGCTTCCGCCCCGGGCCCGAAGACGTCGAGACGACCCGGACGGCCCTCACCGTCAGCACCCTGACGTCGCTCCTGCTGAAAGGACCGCGGCCGACGCGCACCCTCGTCGCGCTGCGCCGCCTGCCGCCGGCGGCGCCGACCAGCCTCATCCGGGCCATGGCGATCCTGATGGCCGCCGGGCCGGAGATCCTCGACCCGGACGGCGGCGCGGCCGTCCTCGACCGGATGCGCGCGAGCGGCGAGCCGCTTCTGGCCGCCCTCGCGAACTGCGTCGCCGGCTACATCCGGGAACGTGACGGCGACCTGACCGGCGCGCTCGCGGCCACCGAGGCGATGCTGCCCGCGTCCGGCGATCAGCACACTCCATGGCTCAGGCTGCTCGCCCACTCGCGGCTCAGCGAACTGCTGCTGCAGCTCGACCGGGGCGAGCGGGCCGCGCACCACCTGCACGTGTCCCTGGACCTGCTCAAAGAGCACGGAGGTTCCGACATGTTCGGGCTCCTGTGGGCGCTCGCGGCCGCCGACATCAGCCTCGGCAACGTCGACCGGGCGGAACACTGGCTCGACCAGTCGCTCGTGTCCGGCCCGGACGAGACGTTCGGCACCGCCACGTTCAACCTCGGCGCCCGCGCGGAGATCGCCTTCAGCCGCGGCGACACCGAAACCGGCCTGCGGCTCTGGCGGCAGGCGGTGCAGCGGCTGGCGGACGAAGAGAACCCCATGTCGGCGCCCGGCCTGGACCCGTGGGAGCTCGAAGGCCACTGCGTCACCGTCGTCGCCCACGCGCGGCACGGGCGCCTCGACCTGGTCGGCGACATCGCGGCCGGGCTGCCCGGCAAACTGACGGGACTGCTCGCCCACGCACCCGCCACGCTGCCGGCCTTCTTCATGGACCTGCCCCTCTGCGGCGGCATCCTGCTGGCCCTCGCCCTGGCCGACCTCGCCCGCGCCGGCGGCCCCGCCGAAGCGCCGCCGGACGTCCGGACGCGGGCCGCCCGCACGATCGCGCTGGCGGAGCGGCTGCACTTCGTCCGGAACTTCCAGCCGACCATGTCCGCGTCGGCGGCCCGCCGCGCCGCCGAGGACGCCGACGCGCCGGCGTACCTCGACGCCGTGTCGAGGTACGCCGGCCTGGGCGGCGCCGAGCTGCGCAACGCCGTCCGCGAACTCGCGGCCGGCGCGGCTAACGGGGATTAGCGGGGGGCCTTGCGGTCGAACAGCACCTTCGACAGCACGTAGCCGCCCGCGGCGAGTCCCGCACACCACGCGACGGAGACCACCGCGTCCTGGGCGTCCGGCGTGCCGACCAGCAGCCCCCGGAGCGTCTCGATGATCGGGGTGAACGGCTGGTACTCGGCGAACCACCGCACCCCGGCCGGCATCGACTCCGGCGGGACGATCGCGCTGCCCACGAACGGCAGGAACTGGATGATCAGCGGCGAGTTGCTCGCGCCCTCCGGGGTCTTCGCCAGCAGCCCCAGCGCGACCGCCACCCACGTCAGCGCGAACATGAGCAGGACCAGCAGCCCGATCGCGGCGAGCCAGTCGAGGAGGCTCCCGTCCGTCCGGAACCCCATCGCGACCGCGACCCCGATGACCGCGGCCGTGCTGATCACCGTCTGGATCATGCTGCCGACGACATGCCCGGTGAGCAGCGACACCCGCGCGATCGCCATCGTCCGGAACCTGTCGACGATGCCCTCGGTCATGTCCAGGGACACCGACACCGACGTCGTCAGGCATCCGGACGCGACGGCCATCAGGATGATCCCCGGCGCGACATAGGTGATGTAGTCGCCCTTCGCCGGCCCGCCGACGCCCTCGCCGAGCGCGTTCCCGAACACGCCGACGAACAGCATCATGATGAAGATCGGCGTCATCATCCCGGCGATCGACAGGGACGGGTAGCGCAGCGCGTGCCGCAGGTTGCGGCGCAGCATCGTCGCGGAGTCCGTCGCCGCGTGCGTGAGGGTCGTCATCGCGTGTTCGCCTTCCCGCTCCGGGGGCGCCCGGCCTCGATCTGAGGGCGTCCCGTTTCCTTCCGGTGGCATGCCGTCTCGTTCTGGGGGCGCCCGGTGAGCGCCAGGAACACGTCGTCCAGGTCGGGGGTGTGCACGGACAGCTCCCCGACGTCGATCGACGCGTCCTCCAGCCGCCCGAGCAGCGCCCGCAGCGACCGGACACCGCCGTCGCCCGGCACCTGCAACGCGAGGGCGTCATCGTCCCGCGCGACCACGCCGAGGAGCCGGGCGGCCGCGTCCAGCGCCACCGGATCCCCGAACCGCAGCCGGACGTGCCCGCCCGGAACCAGCCGCTTCAGCTCGTCCGACGTGCCCTCGGCGACCAGCCGCCCGCCGTCCAGGACCGCGATCCTGTCGGCGAGGTGGTCCGCCTCCTCCAGGTACTGCGTCGTCAGGAAGATCGTCACGCCGCGCCGGACGAGGCCGCGGACGATCTCCCACATCGTCCGCCGGCTCCGCGGGTCGAGCCCGGTCGTCGGCTCGTCCAGAAAGATGATCTGGGGGTCGCCGATCAGCGTCATCGCAAGGTCGAGCCGCCGCCGCATCCCGCCCGAGTACGTGGCGGCCGTCCTGTTCGCCGCCTCCACCAGACCGAGCCGCTCCAGCAACTCGTCGGCCGCCCTGCGTCCCGGGGCCTTGCCCAGCCGGTGCAGGTCCGCCATCAGGATCAGGTTCTCCCGCCCGGTCAGCAGCCCGTCCACCGCCGAGTACTGCCCGGTGACACCGATCGCCCTGCGCACCCCGTCGGGATCCCTCGCGATGTCCCGTCCCGCGACCCGCGCCTCGCCTCCGTCCGCACGAATCAACGTGGACAGGATTCGCACCGCCGTGGTCTTCCCCGCCCCGTTCGGCCCGAGCAGCGAGAAGACCGTCCCGCGCGCTACGTCCATATCGATTCCGTCGAGGACGACCTTCTCCCCGAACGCCTTCCGAAGCCCGGCCGCATGAATGGCCGTCTGCCGTGGTCCTGTGTTCATGACCGAAGCGTGCGCGCCTGCGCTTTCAGCCCGCTTTCACGCCGGTTTCACGCGGGCTCTCATACGTTCTCCACGAATGCCCGCTCACGGTCGGCGCCACACGAAGCCGTCCGGGTCGGTGAAGGGCCCGGCATCGCCGCCGATCACGAGGCGGTGCGATCCGGTGCCTTCGGGAGCGACGCCGGCGACCTTGGCGAGGGCGCCGCGCTTGTTCAGCGACAGCTTGACGGGACTCGACGGGGCGGCGAACTCGACGTACTTGCGGCCATAGCTCTTCGTCACGGCAAGGCCGCGGTCGACGTAGAACCGCTTGCTCTCGGCCACGTCCGCGACTCCCAGCTGGAGGACGATCTCGTCAATCTGCCGGGAGGCCGGGCCGGTGTCCTTCTTCGCCGACGACGCGACCGTCCAGATGGTCCCGTCCGGGGCCTGGACGACGCCGCCGTAGCCCCAGAGCGACTTCTTGGCCGACTTCAGCGACGTGGCGCCGGCGTCGAGGGCGGCGTCGACAAGGGCGTCGGCATCGGCGGGCTGGGCCACGATGAGCGACACCGCGAACCCGCGGAAGCCGGTCGTCGGTGCGTCCGAGGCCCGCAGGCGCAGCTGGGCGCCCAAACCGAAGGCAGTGGCGTAGAACCGCTCGGCGGCCACGTGGTCGTCCACTTCGAGAGTGATGGATTCGATGGAAGCCATGGCGGTCACGCTAGGCGCGACCCGGTTCCCGTGCTTCTCGATTTCTGATCGGTCTGGTCATGTCTCCCCATGCATGGCGGCATGATCGACGCTGGTCACGTGACTGACTTTTGAGTAACCACGCACTTCGAAGTGCGTTACATCTGTGCCCTTGACGCCGCGATGGACGTCGTCGGGGGGAAGTGGAAAGCGCTGATCCTGTGGGCGCTGGACGAGCGGCTCCACCGGTTCGGCGAGTTGCGCCGCAGCCTCCCCGGCGTCAGTGAAAAGGTGCTCACCCAGCAGCTACGCGCGCTTGAAGCGGACGAAATCGTCCGGCGGACCGTGTTCGAGGAGACCCCGCCCCGGGTCGAGTACGAGCTGACGGACCAGGGCGTTGCGCTCTACGCGGCGCTCGGTGCCCTGGGGGAATGGGCCACCCGCCGCATGGACGAACTCGACATCGTCCCCACCCACGGCAAGGACCAAGCCGAGGCGTGAACGCACGGCCCGCCACCGGCCCGGCGACGCGAACGGCCGAGGTGGCACCAGAGGCCGGTCAGAGGAAGGCGGGCCCTCGGCGGAGGAGGGTGTCGTAGAGCATCTGCTGGACGTTCTCGCGGACGTGGTCGGTGATGTTGAAGACCGTCATGGGGTCGTCGGCGGCGTCGGCGTCGTACTCGTCCAGGGTCATGGGCTCGCCGAACTGGATCATCCATTTGGACGGGAGCGGGACGAGCCCGGCCGGGCCGAGGAGCGGGAACGTCGGGGTGACCGGGAAGTACGGGAGGCCGAGGAGGCGGGCCAGCGGGCGCAGGTCGGCGATCTTGGGGTAGATCTCCTCGGCGCCCACGATGGCGCACGGGACGATGGGGACGCCGGAGCGCAGGGCGGTTCCGACGAAGCCGCCGCGCCCGAAGCGCTGGAGCTTGTAGCGGTCGGAGAAGGGTTTGCCGACGCCCTTGAAGCCCTCGGGGAAGACGCCGACGAGTTCGCCCTTGCCGAGCAGGCGGGCGGCGTCGGCCTGGCAGGCGAGGGTGTGCCCGGCCTTGCGGGACAGGTGCCCGAGCAGCGGGATCTGGTACACGAGGTCGGCGCCGAGCAGGCGGACCTGCCGGTCGGCGTGGTCGTGCAGGGCGACCGACAGCATGAGCGCGTCGAGGGGGACGGTGCCGGAGTGGTTGGCGACGAGGAGGGCGGCGCCGTCCGGGATGTTGTCCACACCGGCGAGTTCGACGCGGAACCAGTGCTCGTAGAGGGCGCGGGCGAGGGGCAGCAGGACGGTGGAGTTGAACTCCGGGTCGAAGCCGAACTCGTCGACCTCGTACTCGCCGGACAGGCGGCGGCGCAGGAACGCCAGGCCGGACGCGATGCCGCGCTCGAACGGCCCGTGTTCGGAAGGCCCGTGTTCGGAGCGTCCCGGCGGCTCGTCGTCGCGGCGGGCCGAGGCCAGGCGGATGACCCGCGCGCCGTCGTCGTTGCCGTCGTCGTCCTTGCGGTGGGCGTTCATCATCGCGGGCTCCCCTTCATGGACGTCCGAACAGGGAGGTCAGGCGGCCGTGGCCGAAGCCCTGGGCATCGGCGAAGTCGGCGAAGGCCGCCTCCGAGCCGTACTTGGGACGCCACGACAGTTCGTCCTGCAGGGCGGTGGTGTCGATGACCCGGCCGTAGGTCAGCCAGCGCAGGAGCTCCGGCGAGAACCCGGACAGCCCGGCGAACCGCCGTCCCACATCGCCGAGCACCGAGATGGACGGCGACGGGACGGGCAGGTAGGGACGTCCGGCGCGGCGGAGCGCCTGGGACAGCAGCAGGACGCCGTCTCCGGCGACGTTGTAGCAGCCGGGATGGTCCTCGACGGTCATGCGGCGCAGCACCTCGACGCCGTCGTCCTCGTGGACGAACTGCAGCCGCGGGTCGAAGCCCAGCACCGTCGGGACGACCGGCAGGTGCATGTACCGGGTGAGCGGGGAGTCGACGCCGGGGCCGAGGAAGTTCGCGAACCGCAGCACCGACACGGTGAGATCGGACCGGCGCCGCATCAGCCCCCGGACGTAGCCCTCGACCTCGACCGCGTCCTTGGCGTAACCGGACGTGGGCGCCTCGACGGGCTCGTCCCGCTCGGTGAACACGGCGGGGTCCATCGGCGACGAGCCGTACACGGCGGCCGAGGACCGCACGACGAGCTTGCGCATGTCGGGCGAGCGCTGGCAGGCCGCGAGCAGCTGCATCGTGCCGATGACGTTGAACTCTTTCGCCTTCGCCCGCGGGACGGACGAGGAGGTCACCAGGTTGAGGTGCACCACCGTGTCGACCCCGGCCGACGCGATGATGTTCGCGATGCTGGGCGTGCGTATGTCGACGCGGACGAACTCGGTGCGGCCGAGCGACATTCCGGGCGTCGGCTCGGGCGGCACCGTGTCCACGCCGATGACACGCTCGATGCCCGGTTCGGCTTGCAGGGTGTTCGCGACCCGCGCCCCCAGGAAACGGGACACGCCCGTGACGAGGACGACACGGGCCGCGGCGGCGGGCATCGAGGACACTGTGCGCCCCACCCCTTACGGCTTACTGGCCGGCGTGACTACTACTTCTTGTTGCGACGCTGGATGCGCGTCTTCTTCAGCAGCTTGCGGTGCTTCTTCTTGGCCATCCGCTTGCGTCGCTTTTTGATGACAGAGCCCACGAGACCTCGCTCGGCGTATCGGGTGTAGTGCAGGAGACGGGCGTGCCGCTGGCGAGCGTCACTCGAGGCGCGCGCACGGTCCGCGGCCCAAGACTACCGCTGTACAGGGGGAGATCACGCCGTGCCCCGGGCCGCGGCGCGCTGCCCGGCCCGCGTGTGCGGGCACACGGAGGCCGGCACCGCGCGTCGCGCGGCGCCGGGTACCGTTCCGCACGGGCGGGCATGGCGGGTGGCCACCGGGTGGTGGCCACCGCCCGTCCCGTTCGGTGTCCGGACCGTTCTGCCGGTCCTCGTCCTGCTTCCCCAGCTTCGGGACGTTCCCGGGGGTCCGTCCCGATGCCCCCTGCGCGGCCGGGTGTGGAGTATGCGGCGGGGTTGTGGCTCATGCCCCGCCCTTACCCGTTATCCGGCTTCGATGTACGCGTCGCGCAGGTAGTCGTGAACGGCCTGCTCGGGAACCCGGAACGAACGGCCCACGCGGATCGCGGGCAGCTCGCCGGAGTGGACTAGGCGATAGACGGTCATCTTGGACACCCGCATCACCGAGGCCACTTCGGCCACGGTCAGGAACCTGACCTCGCTCAGAGGTCGCTCGCCTGAGGTCATCGGACGCCCTCTTCCACACGTGCCGCGCACCGGCCCTTTGGGTGACTTTGATCACGCACGTGTACTTCCTCCAGCGTAAATCGCGTATCGGCAGTCGCAAGAGGGGAGTTCCGCACATTTCCGTATCCGGACCTCACCGAAGGGCCACAGTGCTGATTCCGTACAGAGCGTGGACGCGACCACACAGGGAGTGGCGCAGGGAGTGGCCCAGCGAACGGTTGTCAACCGGGACCCCGCGCTGACCTGCGGTTCCGCTGTCCCCGATGGCGTCCCGCAAGCCCATCAGTCACGTTACGGCCGCCCTGTCACACGCAGTGACCCCCGGGACGGCATCTGGGCCGCATTCGGCGGTACGACGCCGGCCGGGGCGGACGGACGCGTGGGGGCGAGCGGGGTCAGCGGGGCGCGTACAGACCCGCGTGATCAAGGATGTACGCGGTCAGAGGCGCATAGTGGTGCGGAGCGATGCCGTCGTCGAGCGGGACGACGACGTCGATCTTGCCTTCGGCGGCGCCCGCGAACAGCGCCGGATCATTACAGTCAGCGAACCCGACGGTGTCGATGCCCGCCTGCCCGGCGGCCCCCGCCCAGCCGTGATCGGCGATGGCCAGATCCGGCCAAATATCAGGTTTAGCTTCCGCGTCGCCCCCAGAAGCAGTATTGGGCAGCTCGCCAACGGTCAGCTCGCGGAGCATGGCCTGCATCGGGTGCGGGTCGTGCGTGTGGTGCGTCCGCCGGTCGTCGCCCTCCAGCATCGCCACCCCGGGCTCGGCGTGGACGATGCGCCGCAGTTCCAGGCCGCCGTAGCCGACGTCGATCTCGTACGTCCAGCCCGCCGCGGGCGTCAGCACCCGGCAGCCCGCGTCCGCCAGCACCTGCGCGACCGCCTGGTACAGCGGCGTCAGCGTCGCCGGATGCCCCGTCGCGATCACCACGTTCTCCCGGCGGCGTGCCGCGAGGCCGATGCGCTCGCCCATCGCCTCAAGGGTGTCGAGCGTTATCTCGGGGTCGATGGTGTCGTCCCCGTAGATGTGCCGGGGATCGGGGTCGACGCCGCAGCGTTCGACCATCATCTCCAGCACGGTCTGCTCCGTCCACGACGGCTTCAGATCCAGGCCGAACTGGTAGTACGGGTGGCCGGCCGCCATCCGCCGGTAGTGCAGCAGGTTGTTCTGCCGCGGCGTCGCCACACCACCGGCGATCATCGTCCGGACGAGGTGGGCGCGCAGTTCGTCCCTGCTCGGCGCCGGCTTCGGTGCGGCCGCCCGCGGTGTCCCGGTGGCCGTCATTCGTCCGTCATCGGGTCGAGTCCGTGCTCGGGGAACACCGCCCGACGCGTCGCCAGCACCGCCTGGTCGATCGGATTGGCCGGGTCGTAGCCATTCCCCCACCTGCTGACCTCCACAACGTCCGTCCCGTCCGTCATCCGGCGGGGGGCGATCTCCTCGGTCCGCTGCCGGGCGAACGCGCGCCAGTCCTCCGGCGTCGGCGTGTCCGGCGGGATCGGCCCGCCCGCCGCCTCGGCCAGAAGGTGCGTCCACGCCCTCGGCACGACCTGGACCAGTTCGTAGCCGCCGCCGCCGGTGGCGATCCAGCGGCCGCCCGCGGTCTCGTGCGCGAGCCCGTGCAGCATGCCGTAGGCGGTGCGCTGCCCGTCCACGCTGAGCGTGAGGTGCGCGAGCGGGTCGAGCGCGTGGCCGTCGGCGCCGTGCTGGGTGACGAGGACCTCCGGGCGGAACCGGCGCAGCAGCGGCGGGACGATCGCGTCGAACGCGCGCAGCCACGGCCGGTCGCCCGTGCCGGGCGGCAGCGAGATGTTGACGGACGTGCCCTCGGCTCCCGTCTCGTTGGGGAAACCGGTGCCGGGGAACAGCGTCCGGGGCGTCTCGTGCAGGCTGATCGTGAGGACGCGCGGGTCGTCGTAGAAGGCGGCCTGGACACCGTCGCCGTGGTGGACGTCGATGTCGACGTAGGCGACGCGCCCGGCGCCGTTCTCCAGCAGCCACGCGATCGCGATGGCCGGGTCGTTGTAGACGCAGAACCCGCTCGCGGCGCCGCTCAGCGCATGGTGCAGCCCGCCGGAGATGTTGACGGCGTGCTCGGCGCGTCCCGTCCACACCGCCTCGGCGGCGGCGACGGAGGCGCCCGCGACGAGGGCGGACGCGTCGTGCATGCCGAGGAACACGGGGTTGTCGGGAGTGCCGATGCCGTACCGGATCTCGGGGAGCCCGGTCGCGCCCGCGTGCTTGACCGCGGCGATGTAAGGCTCCTCGTGGACGAGCCGGAGCAGTTTGTCGCTCGCCGCTTCGAACTCCGACACCCGCACGTTGGGACGGGCCAGGACGCCGAGTTCCCGGGCCAGCGCCATCGTCAGCTCGACGCGCACGGGGTTCATGGGATGCCCGGGACCGAAGTCGTAGGAGATGAGCCGCTCGTCCCAGAAGATCTCAAGCCCGCAGCCCTCGGGCGTGGAGGGCGGGGACGATGCGGCGCTGCTCATGACCTCACGGTATCGCCTTCGTCACGTGACCTGGTCCACAAGGATCCGTGGGGAGCGGCCTTCCGCGACGAACTTGTGACGTGAATTACACACCGAATATGGGCATACCGATAGCACGTCATTTACCTACAGATGGGACGTAGATGGGGCCGAGCGTTCGCAGCCGCGCGATCAGCAGCGCGCTCCGCATGGGCGTCCGCCCCATCATCCACCGCGTCCCCGGCCACGCCGTCGGCATCCGCACCGCCCGCTCGACGGTCGACGCCGCGGCGCTGCTGATGCGGACGGGCTCCCGGGTCCGCGTCCTGCCGCTGAACGACCCGCAACTCGGAACCGGCCGGGACGAGCGTCCCATCACCGGCGAGTGGATCGTTTCCCGCGAGCGGGCCGACTCCGGCGAGCGGGCCGTTTCCCGCGATGCCGAGGACGCCGCCGGAGGCGCTGCCGGGGGCGCCGTCCTGTACCTTCACGGCGGCGGCTACGTGGTGTGCTCGCCGCGCACGCACCGTCCGATCACGTCGCGGCTCGCTCTCGACACGGGCCTGCCGGTCCTGGTCCCCCGGTACCGCCTCGCGCCCGAGCACCCGTTCCCCGCGCCGCTGGAGGACGCCGTCGCCGCCTACCGGTGGCTCCTCGCGCGCGGCGTCACCGCGTCCGGCATCGTCCTCGCGGGCGACTCGGCCGGCGGGCACCTCGCCGCGGCGCTGGCCGGCGAGATCTGCCGCCTCGGGCTGCCGGGCCCCGCCGGGCTCGTCCTGTTCTCCCCCTGGGTCGACCTGACCTGCGAGATCTCCCTTCGCGCACAGCAGCGCGCCCGCGACCCGTACATCAGCGCCGTCTCGGCGCGCCGGGTCGCCCGCCTCGTAGTGGGGCCGGCCGGATTCGACGACCCGCGGCTGGCCCTGCTCACCTGCGCGTGGACGGACACGCCGCCCGTCCTCATCCAGGTCGGCGGCGACGAGGTTCTGCGCCCCGAGGCCGAGGCCCTCGCGGACGCCCTGACGAGCGCCGGGGCGGACTGCGAACTCCAGGTCTGGGAGGGGCAGATGCACGTCTTCCAGATCCTGAACCGCGTCCTGCCGGAGTCCGCCGCCGCGATGCGCGACGCGGGCCGCTTCATCCGCACGGTCACGGCGCCCCCCGCCGCGGAACGGTCCGGGGCCGAAGCCGCCTGAACGTCTCACTCCGTGCGCAGGGCGACGACGGGGTCGAGGCGTCCGGCGCGGCGGGCGGGGAAGACGCCGAAGAAGATGCCGACGGCGGCGGAGACGGCGAACGCGACCGACGGGGACCACCAGCACGCGCTGAGACCGCCCGCGAGCAGGGCGCCCGCCACCAGCACGGGGACGTGATGTCCGCCGCGTGGGCGGAGGCGGGAGGCCGCCCAGGCATCGTAAGGGCGGCACCGGCCGAACCGGGGTGACTTGCCCGTTATAGGCCCAATGAGGCCAATCGTGCCGGTGGGCCAGTTCTTGCCGGGTGGGGCACATCCTGCCAGTGGGTCAGGCGGGTCAGACGTGACCCGCCGGTTCGCGTTCCAGGACCTCTTGGGACTCGCGTTTCCCTCGTCCCGCGAAAAGGAACCCGGCCAGGGCGGCGAGAGCCGCGACGCCCTCACCGACCAGGCTGATCGTCTTCTCGGCGTACCAGACCGGCTCGTACATGGCGGGCAGCGGGCCGAGAGCGCCCACGTCGACGTAGTAGTAGAACACGAGTGCGCCGACCGCACTGGCCGCGACGAGGAACGCCAGCGCGTACGCCCAGCGGGTCGCATACGTGAGGATCACCACGGCGACGACTCCGGCGACCGCGGCCTGGATGCGGAAGAGCAGGTCGCCGCCGATGGCGCCGCCCTCCACGAAGGCCATGTCGGGCGCGAACACCCAGTGCACGTAGGCGTCCGCCGCCAGTCCGGCGGCGACGAGCAGGCGGAGTATGAGTCCCATACTTCCTAACACGGGGGAAACCCCCCGATCGGCTCAATGTTCAAAGATGAACTTTTCGGGGTTCAGCCGCTCGCCAGTTCACGGCCGCGGTTGCGGGCGGCCTCGATGGCCTCCAGCACCGCGGCGCGGACGCCGTGCCGCTCCAGTTCCCGGATCGCCGAGATCGTCGTCCCGCCGGGGGACGTGACGGCCTCGCGCAGCAGCACCGGATGCTCACCGGAGTCGCGGAGCATCACCGCGGCGCCCACCGCCGACTGGATGACCATCTCCAGCGCGGCGGCGCGGGGCATGCCGAGCAGGATGCCCGCGTCCACCATCGCCTCCACCAGGTAGTAGAAGTAGGCGGGGCCGCTGCCGGACAGGGCCGTCGCGCCGTCCTGGAGCGACTCGGGAATGCGCAGCACCTTCCCGACCGGGGTCAGCATCTCCTCGGCCAGCTTGAGGTGCTCCTCCCCCGCGTGCGACCCGGCCGAGATCACGCTCATCGCCTGGTCCACGAGGACGGGCGTGTTCGACATGACGCGGACGACGGGGACGCCGTCCGGCAGCCGGTCCTCGACGAACCCCGTCGTGATGCCCGCCGCCATCGAGATCACCAGCCGACCGGGCGGGACGTGCGGCCCGACCTCGTCCAGCAGGACGCCCATGTCCTGCGGTTTGACCGCCAGGATCAGCGTCTCCGCCTTGGCCGCCGCCTCCGCGTTCGGCACGATCTCGATGCCGTACCGCTCGCGCAGCAGCACCCCGCGCTCCTCACGGCGCACGGTCGCCATCAGCTCGGACGGGCGGCGGCCGGCCCGGAGAACCCCGGACAGCAGCGCCTCGCCCATCTTCCCGGCACCCAGAATCGCGATCATCGGCATACCTTGACGTGGGGTTTCAACGACCGGTCCAGCCTATAGCCGGGCCGGGGTCAGGATCGCCCGGCCAGGGAGCGCATGAGGAAGCGCAGGTTGGCGGGCCGCTCCGCCAGGCGCCGCATGAAGTACGGGTACCACTCGCGGCCGTAGGCGACGTACACGCGGACCTGCGCGCCATGCGCCGCGAGCCGCCGCTGCTCCTGCGGACGGATCCCGTAGAGCATCTGGTACTCGAACGACCCGGCGTCCCTTTCGTGCAGGACGGCCAGCGCGCCCGCGATCTCGATGAGCCGCGGGTCGTGCGTGGCCAGCATCGGGTAGCCCCCGCCGGCCATCAGCACCTTCATGCACCGCACGTACGACCTGTCGATCTCTTCCTTGTCGGTGAAGGCCACCGCCGTGGGCGCGGCGTACGCGCCCTTGCACAGCCTGACCCGCGAGCCCTCGTAGGCGAGTTCCGCGCAATGCTCCTCTGCCCGGCGCAGATACGACTGGATGACGGCCCCCACATCGGGGAAGTCGCGCCGCAGTTCGTGAACGACCCCGAGGGTCGAGTCGACCGCGGTGTGCTCCTCCATGTCGAGAGTGACCGTCGTGCCGGCGGAACGGGCGGCCGTGCAGATCCGGCGCGCATTGCTCAGCGCCAGGTCATCGTCGAAGGTCTGGCCGATGGCGGAGAGCTTCACGGACACCTCCGCCCTTGCACCGAGACCGGCGGCACCGAGCCGCTGCAGAAGCTCGATGTAGTGCTGGACGTTCGCCTCGGCCCGTTCCTTGTCGCCGGTGTCCTCACCCAGGACGTCCAAGGTGACGAGCAACCCCTCACCGGTCAGCTCACCGGTGACGTGCGCCGCGTCCTCGATCGTCTCACCGGCGATGAACCGGCGGACGACATCACCGCTGAACGGCGCGGTCTTCACGACCCAGCGCACGCCGCCGCTGCGCGACGCGACGAGCAACGCCTGACGAAGCACTGTGCGAACCCCTTGTCGCCCCTTGCCGACCCTTTGCCGACCCTGATGTCCCCGATCCTGACGCCTCCGACCAGGTTATGCCCGGTCGAGACTCACGATCACGAGACGGTGCCGAGGCTGTTGCCGCCGCCGTGCTGCTTGACGTATTCGGGCATCCTGGCCGTCTTGACCGCTTCGAACAGCGCTTTCGCCTTCGCCGCGTTCAGGAACACGACGCTCTGCTTGCCGCGTCTGCCGGTGCCCTTGTGCGGCGTCGTCATGAACATCACATCGGACGCCCGCACGTCCCGCATGCTCACCGCCAGTGACCGCAGGTCGCCCGCCGACACCCCCGCGTCCACGCTGATCGACTTGGTGAGCGCCGACAGGAACCGGTCGAGCTTCAGCGGGTTGGTGAGCGTCCCGCGGTCCGCGGCCTGCTTGGCGAGGGCGCCGAGGAACGCCTGCTGCCGTTTGATCCGGTCGAAGTCGCCGTTCGGCAGGTTGTAGCGCTGCCGGACGAACAGCAGCGCCTCCTCCCCGTTCAGCTTCTGCTTTCCCGCCGTCCACCGCTTCTTGCGGGCCGGGTCGTACACGCTCTGCTTGATGTTGACGGTGACGCCGCCGAGCGCGTCCGTCATCGCCTTGAACCCCTCGAAGTCGATCGCGCCGTAGTGGTCGATCCGGATGCCGCTGAGGTTCTCGACGGTCTCGATCAGCAGTTTGGGTCCGCCGTACGAGAACGCGGCGTTGATCTTCTGGTTGCCGTAGCCGGGGACCTCGACCCACGAGTCGCGCGGGAACGAAACGATGTAGGCCTTCTTCCGGTCCGCCGGCAGATGCAGCAGCATGATCGTGTCGGTGCGCTGCTGACCGGGCTTCCAGACGTCGTTGCCCTCGCCGGTGGTCGCGTTCTGGGCCCGGGAGTCCGACCCGACGAGCAGCCAGTTCTCCGTCCCCTCCACGTTCGGGCCGGGCCTGTTCGCCCCGTCGTCCGGCATCACGCCTTCGATGCGGTCGATGTTGCCGTTGTAGGACGACTGCCGCTGCCACACCAGGCCGCCGAGGCCCGCCACGACCAGCGCCACGAAAACCCCGACCGCGATCAGGACCCTAAGCCACCGCCGCTTGCGCGGACCGGTACCGCTGCCTTCCCCCCAGAACGCCGAATCCTCCGGCGTCCCCCCGGCACCGCCCGGGCCTGCCTCATCGGGCTGCTGCGACGCGGGCGGTCCGGGAAGATCTCGGGCGGTCATGGCGCCGAAGCTACCAGCCGACCCGAAGCGAGACGGCCCGCTTCACCCCAGGTGTCCGATTCAGGCGCCCCCGCCCGGCAGGTAAACCCCGGCCCGCCCCGCGGGTCCCCGGTCACGGAGTCCGGCGGCGGAGGGTCACGGCGCCCAGGACGAGGGCCACCACCGTGAATGCGGCGATCACGGTGACGTCCAGGGTGAGCGTGCCGGTGAACTCGGCACTGAAGCTGATCTCCTGCATGCCTTCGACCGCGTAGGAGAGCGGCAGGACATCGGAGATCGCCTGCAGCCAGGACGCCATGTCCTCGCGGGGCATGATCAGCCCGCACAGCAGCAGCTGCGGCAGGACGAACGCCGGCATGAACTGGACGGCCTGGAATTCCGTCCGGGCGAACGCGCTGGCGAGCAGGCCGAGCGCCATGCCGAGGAGCGCGTCCAGCACGGAGACCAGGATCAGCGAGCCGAGCGAGCCGTTCAGGTCGAGGCCGAGCCAGGTCAGCGAGATCACCAGCACGACGCCGACCTGCACCAGCGCGATCAGGCCGAACGCCAGGGCGTAGCCGAGCAGCAGGTCGAGCTTGCCGAGCGGCATGGTCATCAGCCGTTCCAGGGTGCCGCTCGCCCGCTCGCGGAGCGTGGCGACGCTGGTCACGACGAACATGACGGTGAACGGGAACAGGCCGAGCAGCATCGGCCCGATCCGGTCGAAGAGCATCGGCTCGTCGAACACGTACCGCAGCAGGATCATCAGCAGGGCCGGCACGCCGATCAGCAGCGCGAGGGTGCGGTGGTCGTGCTTGAGCTGCGCCAGGATGCGCCGCATCGTGGCGAGCGTGATCGCGAGGCTCATGTCGGGCTCCCCGCCTTCTCGGCGATGAGGTGGAGGAAGGCTTTTTCGAGATCGGACGTGCCGGTGCGGGAGCGCAGGCCGTCCGGTGTGCCGTCGGCGAGGATGCGGCCCTCGCGCATCAGGAGGAGCCGGTCGGTGCGGCCGGCCTCGTCCATGACGTGGCTGGACACGACGAGCGTGGCGCCGTCGTCGGCCAGTTCGCGGAACATCTCCCACAGCTCCTGGCGCAGCACCGGGTCGAGGCCCACGGTCGGCTCGTCCAGGACGAGCACTTCGGGGGCGCCGAGCAGCGCGACGGCGAGGTTGGTGCGGCTGAGCTGCCCGCCGGACAGCGTCGCCGCGATCTGGTCGCGGCTCGACCCGAGCCCGACCTCGTCGATGACGCGGGCCACGTCGGTGCGCGGCGCGCCCAGGACGGACGCGAAGTAGCGCAGGTTCTCGGCGACGGTCAGGTCTGCGTACACGGCCGGTGTCTGCGTCGCGTATCCGACGCGCCGCCGCAGGCCGGCCGATCCGGCGTCCTCGCCGAGGACTGTCACCGCTCCGCTTTCGACGATCTGGACGCCGACCAAGGCCCTCATCAGGGTGGTCTTCCCGCAGCCGCTCGGGCCGAGCAGTCCCACGACCGAGCCGCGCGGCACGTCGAAGGTGACCCCGTGCAGCACCTCGCGGCCGCCGCGGACGACCCGCAGGTCCCGCACGGTCACCGCCGGACTGGAACTCATCATGTGTTGAATTTATGCGGACACAAAGGTGCGGTCAAGGGGATCGCGGGTTCTGGATAGCGGGGATTCCTCGGCTCAGGAGGAGAGGTAGCGCTGCAGGGTGGGGGCGACCAGCCCGACCAGTTCCTCCTCCGACGCGGAGGCCATCGGCTCGATCCGCAGCACGTAACGCAGGATCATGATGCCGATCATCTGGCCGGCCGCCGCCTGGATGGCCAGCCAGGGCGCATCCGTGGCCTGCTTGGCCCGCCCGAACAGGGCGGACGCGATGAACTCGCGCATCAGCGCCGCCGCGCGCTCGTTCGTCATCGCCGAACGGAGCATGGCGAGCAGCGGCGCGCGGCGCTCCTCGTCGTGCCACACGTCGAGGAACGTGTGGACCATCGCCTCGCCGAGCCGCTCCCTCGGGTAGGACATGATGCGCGGCAGCAGGACGGACGGGTCCATCGGGAAGCGCATCGCCTCGACGAACACGCCCTCCTTGTTTCCGAAGAAATGGTGGACGAGGGCGGGGTCGACCCCGGCGGCGCGGGCGATGGCGCGCAGCGAGACGCCGTCGTAGCCCTTCTCGGCGAACAGGTCGCGCGCCTCGGCGATGATCTTCTCGCGGGTCTCGGTCGGGCCGGGACGCCTCCCCGGGCCCCGCGACACACCCGGAGCGGTCACCTGACGCCCCGGCGGGTGACCTCTCCGGCCGAGGTGACCTCCCAGGTGTGGGGAGCCGCGGCGAGATGCAGGCGGGCGAACGCCAGCGCCTCGGCGAGGTCCTCCACCCGCTCGACGCGGCTGGACGCGCGGCGCGTGTTGATCTCCAGGACGATGTGCCCGCGGAAGCCGTCCTCGGCGAGGTTCTCCAGCAGCGCCCCGCACGGCTGGTTGCCCCGGCCGGGCACGAGATGCTCGTCCTTGTTGGTGATGCCTATGCCGTCGGCGAGGTGGATGTGCCGCAGCCGGTCGCCGAGGCTTCCCGTCATGTCGAGGGCGTCGGAACCGGAGACGGCGGTGTGGGACAGGTCGATCGTCACGTACGGGAAGTCCTGGTCGACGGGATTCCAGTCGGGCAGGTACATGCCCGCTTCGGCGCCCCGCGCCTTGAGCGGAAACATGTTCTCGACCGCGAACAGCACGTCCGTCTCGTCCTGCATGCGGGCGAGGCCCTCAACGAACTCCTTGGCGTAGTCGCGCTGCCACCGGAACGGCGGGTGGACGACGACGACCTCCGCGCCCAGTTCCTCGGCGACCTCCTTGGAGCGGACCAGCTTGCCCCAGGGCTCACGTCCCCAGACCCGCTGGGTGAGCAGCAGGCAGGGCGCGTGAATCGACTTGATGGGCACCTGGTGGTAGTCCGACAGCCGGCGCAGGACGTTCAGGTCCTGGGACGAGGCGTCCATGGAGACCATGACCTCGATGCCGTCGTAACCCAGCAGCGCGGCGATCTCGAACGCGCTCGGTACCTTCTCCGGGTACACCGAGGCGGTGGAGAGTGTGATCGGCGCGTCCGGTACGCGGAGGGCCGGTGATGAGACGCCGTTGTGCTGCGGAGTCAAGGCTTCCTCGCCAGGAATGGTCGCTAGGTGATGGTCGTAGGTGACGTTCACAGGGGCGATGTACGCAAGGAAAGCCTATGCGGCCACGCCGGTGATGAAACCCTCGCCCCACGTGATCCTGCTTGCTCTCCGAGCCGGGTGGCTACCCTCGGTTTCCGTGGCCGAGATCGCCCGGGGCGCCGTGCCGAGCCCCAACATCTGGAACTCTCCCCAGATCTACGAGTTGGAGAACCGTGCCGTCGATCCCGACGGCGTCCTCGCGGAGGCGATGCGCGCCATCCGTCCGTGGAAGGGGGCCGACGTCCTGGACCTCGGCTGCGGCACCGGCTACCACCTGCCGTTCTTCGCCGGGGACGCGAACCGGGTGATCGGCGTGGAGCCGCACGCGGGCCTGGCCTCGGCGGCCGCGCGCCGGACACGGGATCTGCCCAACGTCACCGTTCGTGTCGGCGCCGCCCAGTCGCTGCCGATTCCGGACGCCTCGGTCGACGTCGTCCACGTCCGCTGGGCGTACTTCTTCGGCCCGGGCTGCGAGCCGGGCCTCGCCGAACTCGACCGGGTCGTCCGGCGCGGCGGCGCGGTGTTCATCATCGACAACGACGCCACGCGGTCCACGTTCGGCCGCTGGTTCCGGGGGAGCCTGCCGGAGTACGACCCCGAGGCCGTGGAGCGCTTCTGGACGCGGCGCGGCTTCGCCCGCGAGCCGCTGATGATCCGGTGGTCGTTCGAAAGCCGGGACGATCTCGCGGCCGTCCTGCGGATCGAGTTCCCACCCGACGTCGCCGACGCCTGCCTGCGCGAGCAGGACGGAAGGGCGGCGCCGCTTGAGGTGGACTATGCCGTTAATTTGTGGTGGCGTTGCCCCTGAAGTTACTGACTGGTCGGTCATTGCAGCAACGGGAGGAGCGGACCATGGGCCGTGCCACCAGGATGAGCCGTGTCGCTCTCGAAGGGACGACCTCCCGGAGCCGGGGCGCCGCCCATGGGAGCCTCCGCGGCCTTCTGGCCGCCGCCGCGCTCGGCGCGGCCGGCGCCGGAGCCGGACTGGCCGTCCAGCGCCGTGCGATGCGCCGCCTGCAACTGCGCCCCGACCCCTTCGCCGGTGAGCCGTTCGGGTCGCTGCGCGGCCGTCCCGTCCCCGTCCGCGCCGACGACGGCACCCGCCTGTACGCCGAGATCGACGGCGACGACCGCACCGACCTCGCCGTCGTGTTCTGCCACGGCTGGACGCTCACCCAGGACTCGTGGCATTTCCAGCGCAAGGCCCTGCGCGGCCTCGGCCGCCTCGTCTTCTGGGACCACCGCGGCCACGGCCGCTCCGACGGCGGCGCCCGCGAGGGCTACGCGATCCCCCGGCTGGCCTCCGACCTCGCCGCCGTGATCGACGCGACCGTCCCCGCGGACACGCCCGTCGTCCTCGTCGGCCACTCCATGGGCGGCATGACCATCCTGCGCTACGCCGACGAGAACCCCGGCCTGGCCGGACGCAAGATCGTCGCCACCGGGCTGCTGTGCACGTCGTCCGGCGGCCTCGGCGAGGTCACGCTCGGCATGCCGGCGCTGCTGGCGCGCACCGGCCACCGCCTCGTCCCCCGCGCCCTCGGCGCGCTCGGCGCGGGCTCCGGCGCCATCGAGAAGGTGCGCCACCTCAGCCGGGACTCCGCCACCCTCATCGAGGACCGGGTCGCGTTCGGCCCCGACGCCAGCCCGGCGGCCGTCGCGTTCGCCGAGCAGATGATGGCCGAGACCCGGATGGACGCCTTCGCCGACTACCTCCGCTCGATGATCACCCTCGACCTGATCAGCGACTGCTCGTCGCTCACCGGCGCCGACAACCTGGTCATCGGCGCGGAGAACGACATGCTCACCCCCGTCGAGCACAGCCTCAAGATCGCCGGTTGTGTCCCCGGCTCCCGGCTGGAGGTCGTCCCGTCCGCCGGCCACATGGCGATGATGGAGCGTCCCAGCAGCGTCTCCGACCACCTCGGCGACCTGATCGAACGCGCCCGCAAGTCGCTCGCCTCCTGACCGCGGCTGTCACACGTGACCTCTACGCTTTCGGCGCATGGCGAAGGCTAAGACTGCGAAGGCGACCTACCGCTGCTCCGAGTGCGGCTGGCAGACGTCCAAATGGGTGGGGCGCTGCGGCGAGTGCCAGACGTGGGGGACGGTCACCGAGGCGGCGTCCGCGACGCCGGCGCGGGTCGTGGCGGCCGGGCCGGTCAGCGCGCCGGCGCGTCCGATCGGGCAGGTGGACGTGCGGTCCGCGCAGACGAGGCCCACCGGCCTGGACGAGCTCGACCGGGTCCTCGGCGGCGGCATCGTACCCGGGGCCGTGCTGCTGCTGGCGGGCGAGCCGGGCATCGGCAAGTCGACGCTGCTGCTGGAGGTCGCCGCACTGGCGTCGACGCAGTCGGGCGTTCCCACACCGCGCGAGCCGGCCGAGTCGGATCAGGCGCAGTCGGATCAGGCGCAGTCGAATCAGGCGCAGTCGGGTCGGGCCGCCAAGCCGGACAACGGGAACGTGCTCTACGTCACGGGCGAGGAGTCGGCGGAGCAGGTGCGGCTGCGCGCCGACCGCGTCGGGGCGATCACCGACAAGCTCTACTTGGCGGCGGAGTCGGAACTGTCCGCCATTCTCGGCCACATCGACACGGTGAAGCCGGGGCTGCTGGTGGTCGACTCCATCCAGACGATCGGCACGTCCGAGGCGGACGGGGCCCCCGGCGGCGTCACCCAGATCCGGGAGGTCGCCGCCAACCTCATCCGCGTCGCCAAGGAACGCGGCATCACCGTCGTGCTCGTCGGCCACGTCACCAAGGAGGGCGCGATCGCCGGGCCGCGTCTCCTGGAACACCTCGTCGACGTCGTCCTGTACTTCGAAGGCGACCGGCACTCGCGGCTCCGCATGATCCGCGCCGTGAAGAACCGCTACGGTCCGACCGACGAACTCGGCTGCTTCGACCTGTCCGAGGTCGGCATCGTCGGCCTGCCCGACCCGAGCGGGCTGTTCCTCACCCGGCGGGACGAGGCCGTCCCCGGCACCTGCGTGACCGTCACCCTGGAAGGCCGCCGCCCCCTGGTCGCCGAGGTGCAGTCGCTCGTCGCGAAATCGCACCTGCCGGCGCCGCGGCGCGCCACGTCCGGGTTGGACACCTCCCGCGTCGCGATGGTCCTCGCCGTCCTCGCCCAGCGCTGCAAGATCTCCATGCACGAGCAGGACGTCTACGTCTCCACGGTCGGCGGCGTGCGGCTCACCGAGACGTCCGTCGACCTGGCCCTCGCGCTCGCCGTCGCGGGCGCCTCCGTCGAGCAGGCGCTGTCGACCAGCCTGATCGCGCTCGGCGAGGTCGGGCTCGCGGGCGAGGTCCGCGTCGTGCCCGGCGTCCAGCGGCGGCTCGCCGAGGCCGCCCGGCTGGGGTTCAAGCACGCCGTCGTCCCCCGCGGCTCCCTCGAACTCGCCGACGGATCCCCGCTGAAACGCGCAGACCCGCAGCTCAGCAGCTATGAGGGCATGAAGGTCATGGAGGTCGACAGCCTGAAACAGGCCCTCCAAGTCTCCTTTACGGCGCCGTAACACGAGTCACGCCAGAGTATTACTCCACGGGACCCGCGCTTGCGACCTGGGGAGGAACCAGCGCGCGGCCCTCCTCGGTAAACTGACGCCGTCCAGCGACCTCCGGGGGTCAGGTGCCATCACACGACAAGGGTCATGACGAACGACGCCGCGCCACATTGGCCGCGGTGGCCCCGGGCACCCAGATCCGCGACGGACTCGAGCGGATCCTACGGGGCCACACCGGCGGCCTGATCGTGCTCGGCTACGACAAGACGGTCGAGGAAGTGTGCTCGGGCGGCTTCGAACTCGACGTCGAGTTCTCCGCCACCCGGCTGCGCGAGCTCGCCAAGATGGACGGCGCGATCGTCCTCGACGGCAGCCACAGCCGGATCGTCCGCGCCGCCGTCCACCTCGTGCCGGACTCGACCATCCCCACCGAGGAGTCGGGCACCCGCCACCGCACCGCGGAGCGCGTCGCCCGCCAGACCGTCTACCCGGTCATCTCGGTCAGCCAGTCGATGCACATCATCGCGCTGTACCTCGACGGCATCCGCTACGTCCTCGAAGACTCCGCGGCCATCCTCTCCAAGGCCAACCAGGCCCTCGCCACCCTTGAGCGGTACAAGCTGCGCCTGGACGAGGTGTCCGGGACGCTCTCCGCGCTGGAGATCGAGGACCTCGTCACCGTCCGGGACGTCAGCGCCGTCGTCCAGCGGCTGGAGATGGTGCGCCGCATCGCCGACGAGATCGAGGGCTACGTCGTCGAGCTCGGGACGGACGGCCGGCTGCTGTCCCTGCAGCTCGACGAACTCGTCTCCGGCGTCGACGTCGACCGGGAGCTGATCGTCCGGGACTACCCGTCCGACGACACCCGCGCCCGCGGCGTCGCCGCCATACTGTCCGCCCTGGACACGCTGTCGGCCAACGAGCTGCTCGACCTGTCCACCGTCGCCGAGGTGATGGGCTTCTCCGGCCCGGACGCCCTCGACCTGCCCGTCAGCCCCAAGGGCTTCCGGCTCCTCGCCAAGGTCCCCCGGCTGCCGAGCATGGTCATCGAACGCCTCGTCGAGCACTTCGGCAACCTGCAGAAGCTCCTGGCCGCCAGCATCGACGACCTCCAGGCCGTCGGCGGCGTCGGCGAATCCCGGGCCCGCAGCGTCCGCGAGGGCCTCTCCCGCCTGGCCGAATCCTCGATTCTGGAACGTTACGTATAGCCCGGATCGTCCGGCGGCCATGCGATCACCGTGGTGACGGCGGGCGCGTCGACGTGGGCGGGATCAGCGCAGGTGGAAGATCTGCTTCTTGGCCTTCTGGCCCTTGAGGCCGGCCACGTAGGTGCCGGGGCGGGCGGAGGTTCCGCCGTCGCAGCCGCGCTTGCGGTCCCAGGTGACGGTGTCGACGTAGGGGATGCCGCGCTTGAGGGTCGCCTTGGGCGAGCCGCCGGGGCGGCATTCGGCGGACGACCAGATGCCGTCCGAGCCGGACGTGATGCGGACGTCCAGCGAACCCGTGTCGAACGTGCAGGAGCCCTTCCCCGCGTTCACGACGGTGATCCGGAACTCCGGCCGCTCGGAACCCGCGTAGGCGGTTTCGGAGGCCGACAACGTGAAGACGAGGTTCTCGCTGTCGCAGGGGCCGCCGTCGTCCACCGGTTCCGGCTCCGGGGTGGTCGTCACGGTGACGGTCACCGTCGGCATCACGGTCGGCGGCGGAGGCGGACTCTTGCCCGAGACCGCGACCGCGTTCGCGTTCCGGACCGGTTCGTCCGCGTTGCCGGTGCAGGCCCAGGCCAGCATGCCGACGACGCCGAGCACCCCCGCCAGCGCGACCGCACGGCGCCGCCAGTACCGATCGAGTCCAGAATCGTCCGAGTCACGTTCAGTACTCGCCCCCATGCGGTCAGTATGCATTCAGCGATCCCGAAAGAGGGGACGACCCGCCGCGTGCCACAATGGCGCGCGCCATGAATCCCATCCTCCGGACGCCGCCCATCACGGCCTACACCGCCCCGATCCTCGACTGGTACGAGGCGAACGCCCGTGACCTCCCCTGGCGGGCGCCGGATGCGACTCCCTGGGGCGTCCTGGTCAGCGAGATCATGCTTCAGCAGACCCCGGTCTCCCGCGTCCTGCCCGTCTGGGACGCCTGGATGGCCCGCTGGCCCACGCCTGCCGCGCTGGCCGGCGAACCGTCCGGCGAGGCCGTCCGTGCGTGGGGGCGGCTCGGCTACCCGCGCCGCGCGCTGCGCCTGCACGAGAGCGCCCGCGCGATCACCGAACGTCACGGCGGCGAGGTCCCCTCGTCGCACGAGGACCTCCTGGCGCTCCCCGGCATCGGCGCCTACACCGCGGCGGCCGTCGCCAGTTTCGCGTTCGGGCAGCGCCACGCCGTCCTCGACACCAACGTGCGGCGCGTCCTGGCCCGGCTCCTCTCCGGCGAGGAGTATCCGCCGAAGTCGCAAACGAAGGCGGAGGTGAAACGCGCGGAGGACCTCCTCCCGGTCGATCCCCCGACCGCCGCCCGGTGGGCCGTCGCCGTCATGGAACTGGGCGCGCTCGTCTGCACCGCCCGCACACCCCGCTGCGCCGACTGCCCGGTGTCCGGCAAGTGCGCGTGGCGGCTGGCCGGCCGTCCCGCCTATGACGGGCCGCCGCGCCGAGGCCAGACGTACGCGGGAACCGACCGCCAGTGCCGGGGCCGCATCCTCGCCGTCCTCCGGGACGCCGAGGGCCCGGTGACGAAACCGGCCCTCGACGTCGTCTGGCCGGACGCCCTCCAACGCGAACGCGCCCTGGACGCCCTCATCGCCGACGGCCTGATCGACCCCCTGGACGACGGTCGCTACGCCCTGCCCACCTGATCAGGCGCGCCGGACACATGACGTGAACACGGCGTGTCACCATATGATCGGTGTGACGACGTAGGAGGATGTCATGGCTAGCGAAGCCGAGTTCATTCCCCCGTGGCTGCGCCCCCCACCCGAAGGCTGGACCGCCGAGCACCTGGATGAGCTCCCCCCCAACGCGCCACGCATGGAAATGATCGACGGAGCGCTCATCATGATGTCCCCCCAGACGAGTTTCCATAGCCGAGTGGTCCGGCGACTGGCCAACGCGCTGGAGGAGGCGGCGCCGGACACCGTCGGTGTAGAGACTGAGATGACCGTGAAGCTCGCGAGACGGCAACGGCCAGAACCCGACATCATCGCTTTCCGCCCGCAGATGGCCGACCCAGAACGTAGCCGGACCTACTACCAGCCGGAAGAGGTGGTCCTCGTCATCGAGGTCGTATCCCCGGAATCCGAGGAGCGCGATCGCGAGACCAAACGCATGAAGTATGCCAAGGCGGGGATCCAGCACTTCTGGCTCGTGGAGAACGAGAGCGGGAAGCCCGTGATCCACGTGATGGAACTCGGCACGACCGGTGCCTACGTGGAGACCGCGATCGAGCGTGAGCGGCTCAAGCTGGATGTTCCGTTCCCGATGGACATCGACGTCAAGGCGCTGAGCCGCTGAACCCGGTCGTTCAGCGAACCCGGTCATTCGGCGCGGAGGCGGGTGGGGGCGGCGGCGCGGGCGAGGAGGCGGCCCGACAGGGCCGTGACGGCGGCCGCGGCCGCCACCGCGAGAGCGACCATCAGCAGGGCTCGGCCGGCCATCCAGGCGAGCAGTGGCAGGTCCGGTTCCCCGAAGATGCCCGGCGTCATGCCGATCAGCGCGGCGAGGGCCGCGATCGCGCACACCGGAGTCGCCGCGATGAGCGTCTGGCGCAGGGCCGACCGGCGCAGCGACGCCACCGGTGCCCCGATCGCGGCCAGCGCCGCCATCGAGCGGCCGGCCTCCAGCAGCGTTTCGGCCCGGTGCACCACGAGCGCGGTGACCGCCACGAACAGGGCGAACAGCAGCGCGAGATAGGTCAGGCCGAAGCTGACCAGCCAGAACCGCTCGATGGACGTGTCCTCGGTGGTGGCGTACCGGACCACGTCCCACTCGACGACACCGGTGCCCGTGCCGAAGGCGACGACAAGGCCGACGACCGCCATGGCGCGTCCCCCGGCGCGGGGATCGGCCTCCAGGGCACGCGCCGCCAGAAGCGTCTCGGGTGTACGCGCCCAGCGGCCGGCCAGCCGGGCCGACTCCAGGACCACGCGGCTGGCCCCCGCCAGCACGCCGAGGATGGTGACGACGGCGCCGAGGAAGAACAGCGGCACCCCGACCTTGTCCACGTCCTGGGTGAACCCGCCCGCGACCATCAGCGGCATGCCGGCGGCGAGCGGGAGAACCGTGAACGCGGACGGCCGGGGACGCGACGCACGCCGGGCGACGCTCAGCGGCGAGACGACGACATGGCGGGACACCAGCAGGCTGACCATCACCGCGGCGGCCACCACCAGGGCCGGTACGAGCGGGACCGGCCAGGACGGGATCGCGTACCGCTCGGTATCGCGCACCCCGAGGGCGGCCATCGCCAACCGCTGCCCGGACACGTAGGCGATGCCCCCGACGACCGCCCCCGCGGTGCCGACGCGGAGGGCCTCGGCCACGCCGAGCAGCCGCACCTCCCTCGGTGTGGCACCGGCCAGCCGCAGCGCCGCGAGCCGCCGCTCCTGGGTGGCCTGCGCGACCCGCCCGGCCTGGTACAGCAGCGCCAGCACCGGGACGACGAGCAGCGCCAGCGCCAGCGCGGTGCCCGGCCGCAGGCCCTCCTCGCTGACCAGACCCGCCCACCGGGTCTGGGTCGTGCCCTGTATCAGCAGCAGGTTCACCGCACCGAGCAGGAAGAACGTGGCCAGCGCGGCGCCGGAGACCAGCAGCCGGCGCCGGCGCCGCTCGGCCCGGGACGTTCCGCGGGCCAGCATCGCGGCGACGGCGAACAGGACGCGCGCGGTCATCGGGTCACCGCCGGGACCTCGGCCACGATGCCGTCACGGACCACGACCTCGCGGTCGGCGAAGGCCGCGATCCGGTTGTCGTGGGTCACCAGGACCACGGTGGTGCCGCGCTCCCGGGCCGTCGCGAGCAGCAGGCCGAGCACCGCCTCACCCGCGAGGCTGTCGAGCGCGCCGGTGGGCTCGTCGGCGAAGATCACCTTGGGTCCGTGGGCGAGCGCCCGGGCGAGGGCGACCCGCTGCGCCTGGCCGCCGGACATGTCGCCGGGCCGCAGGGGTGCGCAGTCGTCCACGCCGAGGCGGCCCAGCCAGTCCAGCGCGGCGGCGGACGCGTCCGCGCGGCCGAGCCCGCCGAACATCAGCGAGACGGCCACGTTCTCCGCGGCGGTCAGCTCCGGCACCAGCCCGCCGAACTGGAAGACGATGCCGAACGTCTCGCGCCGCAGGCGGGTCCGGGTGTCCTCGTCGAGCTCGTCGAGGCGGGTCTCGCCGTAGCGGATCTCGCCCTCGTCGGGGACGACGATCCCGGCCAGGCAGTGCAGCAGCGTGCTCTTGCCCGAGCCGCTCGGGCCGGACACCGCCACGATCTCTCCGGCGCCGACCGTCAGGGACGCGCCGCGCAGCGCCCGCGTCCGGCCGAACGTCTTGCTGACATCCCGCGCTTGAAGCAAAGGGCTCATCGGCTGATCTCCTCGGTCAGGTCGGCCAGGCGGTCCACGGCCAACTCCATCCACCGCAGGTCGGCGTCCAGGTGGAACAGGGCGTAGTCGGCGGCCAGAACGGCGGCGGCCGACGCGCCGGGGGCCGTCTTGGCGCGGGTCAGCTCACGCATCCGCTCCAGGTGTGCGGCGCGCTGGCGATCCAGGCCGGCGCGCGCGTCGCCGCCGGCCACCAGCGCCATGATCACCCGGGCGAACAGGATGCCGCCGGCGTAGGGCAGGGGCGGTTCCGTCTCCGCGAGCCACGCCCGCATCTTCTCGCCGCCTTTCGGTGTCAGCTCGTACAGCGTGCGTTCGGGCCCGCCCTCTTGGACGACCTCGGCGACGGCCACGAACCCGTCGCGTTCCAGACGCTGCAGCGTCGAGTAGACCTGCCCGTACGGCAGCGGCTTGGCCCCCGGCAGCCGCTCGTCGTGCTCGCGCTTGAGCTCGTACCCGTGCCTCGGCCGCTCGGCGAGCAGGGCCAGCAGGATCTGCGGAGTCGACATGCGGACGACTATACACTCAATGTATGTACTGAGTGAATAGTTATTGCCGCCGGCCGCCGGAAAATGGGAGGCACCGGGACCGTTCCGATCGGTACCGTGCCGCCGTGCGCGATCTGCTGAGCCTGCCCAAGACCCATCTCCACGTCCACCTGGAGAGCGCCGCCCGGTGGGCCACGCTCCGCGAGATAGGCGCGGCCAATGGCGTTGAGGTACCCGATGACATGGCCGCGTTCGGGAGTTTCGCCGCGTTCTTCGAGCAGAACGACCTCGTCCGCGCCTGCCTGCGCCGTCCCGGCGACTTCCGGAGGGTCGCCTACGAATTCTGCGAGGACGAGGCCGCACAGGGCACCCGGTACGCCGAGGTGTCGTTCACGGCCGCCGCCCACGGCGAGCGGCTGGGCGACCTCGACATGCCGCTGGCGGCCGTCCTGGAGGGCCTGGAGGCCGGGCAGGAGGCGTTCGGGATCGACTGCCGACTGCTCCTCGACCACTCCCGCCGCCGCTCCGTCGAACGCGCCTGGCGGACGCTCGACCTCGCGCGCCGCCATGACGGCGTGGTCGCGATCGGCCTCGCGGGCGACGAGGCCCACCCCGGCGACCCGTTCAACGACGTGTTCGCCGCCGCCCGCGACGCGGGTCTGCACGTCGTCCACCACGCGGGCGAGGGCGAGGGCCCGGCCAGCATCCGGCAGGCGCTCGGCCCCGGCCGCGCCGAACGACTCGGTCACGGCATCCGGATCCTGGACGACCCCGACCTCGTCGCCGAGGTCCGCGAACGCAGGATCCCCCTCGAAGTGTGCCCGTCCTCGAACGTCGCCCTGGGCTTCGCCGCCTCCCTCGACGACCACCCCCTCCCCCACCTCCGCGACGCGGACCTGATCGTGACCCTCAACACCGACATCCCCGCCCTCATCGGCACGCCGCTCGCCACCGAGTACGCCCGCGTCCGCGATGCCTTCGGCTACGACGACACCGTCCTCGCCGACCTGGCCCACTCCGGCGTCGACGCATCCTTCGCCCCCACCGAAACCAGGACCCGCCTCCACCGCGAGATCAACGCCTGGCTGGGCCGGCCTTCCTGACCCCCGGCCATTCACCCCGGCGCCCAACCGCCCCGCGAACGCGTCAACCTCAGAGTTCGGTCAGGGGGCCGGCGCGGATCTCGCGGAGGAAGGGGTCGGAGTCGTCGCGCCATTGGGCCGGTGTGCGGACGACCGGGTGGACGGGGAGGCCGAGCCGGGCGGCGGCCTCCTGCGCGGCGTCATGGGCCACATCGCGGGCGATCTCGCCGATGACCAGGACCTCGACGTCGGCCGGCTGGTCGCCGGGGACGCCGTCGTAGCGGGCCGCCCAGGCACCGAACAGGTACACGTCCGCCCGGAGGCGCCCGAACTGCTCCGCCACCACCGCCGCGGGGCCGAACGTCAGCATCAGCAGCCGGGCGAGCGGGTCGTACATGGGGCTTGCGGTGTTGCGGGTGACCAGGCGGCCGGCCAGGGTGCGGCGCAGGAGAAGAACGTCCGCCCGCGCGAGCCGCTCCACTTCGCGCATCACGGACGCGAGGTCCGTGCGGAGCATCACGGCGAGGTCGAGCATCGACACCTCGCGTTCCGGGCCGAGCAGGAGGCGCGCGAGCAGCCGGCCCTGCAGGTATGAGCGGAAGATCGGGAGAGGCGCGGGTGCGCGGGACCGCACGTCCCGCAGAAATGCGTCGCCGACATGTTCCTCGCCCGCCGGGGCACGCATCGCGCGCCGCTCGAACCGCGCCGCCGAAGCCACCATGTTCGATCGCATGTTCGAATACTACGAGCCGGGTACGACGGTGAGCCAAAAACCGCACCCTGTGGATAACTGGCCAGGGCACCCATGCGGAAGGGCCCGCACCGGAACGAATCCGGTGCGGGCCCTTACGGTGGTCAGTCCTTGTTGAAGTTGACCGCGCCCTCGATGGGCGGCGGGCTGTCGGGGACCGTGTCCGGCTTCGGGACGCCCTTGAAAGTGAACTTGGCGGTCTCCGCCGTGCCCTCCTTGTTCTCAAGGTCGAAGCCCTCGGTGCCCACGATCACGATCTGACCGGGCTTGAGCTCGCTGAACAGGATCTTCTCGGACAGGCTGTCCTCGATCTCCCGCTGGATCGTACGGCGCAGCGGCCGGGCGCCGAGGACGGGGTCGTAGCCCTTCAGCGCCAGCAGGTCCTTGGCCTCCTGCCGCAGCTCGATGCCCATGTCGCGGTCCTTCAGCCGCTCGTCCACCTTGGCGATCATCAGGTCGACGATCTGGATGATCTCCCGCGGGGTGAGCTGGTGGAAGACGACGGTGTCGTCGACGCGGTTGAGGAACTCGGGGCGGAAGTGCTGCTTGAGCTCCTCCGACACCTTGGCCTTCATCCGGTCGTACGAGCCCTGCTCGTCGTTCTGACGGGCGAAGCCCATCGAGACGCCCTTGGAGATGTCCTTGGACCCCAGGTTCGTCGTCATGATGATGACGGTGTTCTTGAAGTCCACGACACGGCCCTGCGCGTCGGTGAGGCGGCCGTCCTCCAGGATCTGCAGCAGCGAGTTGAAGATGTCCTGGTGGGCCTTCTCGATCTCGTCGAACAGGACGACCGAGAACGGCTTGCGGCGGACCTTCTCGGTGAGCTGGCCGCCCTCCTCGTACCCGACGTAGCCGGGCGGGGAGCCGAACAGCCGCGACACGGTGTGCTTCTCCATGAACTCGGACATGTCGAGCTGGATCAGCGCGTCCTCGTCGCCGAACAGGAACTCCGCGAGCGTCTTGGACAGCTCGGTCTTACCGACGCCGGACGGGCCGGCGAAGATGAACGAGCCGCCGGGACGCTTGGGGTCCTTCAGGCCGGCGCGGGTACGCCGGATCGACTGCGAGAGGGCCCTTATGGCGTCCTCCTGGCCGATGACCCGCTTGTGGAGCTCGTCCTCCATGTTGAGGAGGCGGGTACTCTCCTCCTCGGTCAGCTTGAAGACCGGGATGCCGGTGGCGGTGGCGAGGACCTCGGCGATCAGCTCGTCGGTGACCTCGGCGACGACGTCCATGTCGCCGGCCTTCCACTCCTTCTCCCGCTGGGCCTTCTGGCCGAGGAGCTGCTTCTCGGAGTCGCGCAGCGCGGCGGCCTTCTCGAAGTCCTGCGCGTCGATCGCGGACTCCTTGTCGCGACGCACGTCGGCGATCTTCTCGTCGTACTCGCGCAGGTCCGGCGGGGCGGTCATCCGGCGGATGCGCATCCGCGAACCGGCCTCGTCGATCAGGTCGATCGCCTTGTCGGGCAGGAACCGGTCGCTGATGTAGCGGTCGGCGAGCTGCGCCGCGGCGACGAGCGCGCTGTCGGTGATCGACACACGGTGGTGCGCCTCGTAGCGGTCCCGCAGGCCCTTGAGGATCTCGATCGTGTGCGACAGCGACGGCTCGGCGACCTGGATCGGCTGGAAGCGGCGCTCGAGCGCGGCGTCCTTCTCCAGGTGCTTGCGGTACTCGTCCAGCGTCGTGGCGCCGATGGTCTGCAGTTCGCCGCGGGCCAGCATCGGCTTGAGGATGCTGGCGGCGTCGATCGCGCCCTCGGCGGCGCCCGCGCCGACCAGCGTGTGCAGCTCGTCGATGAACAGGATGATGTCGCCGCGGGTGCGGATCTCCTTGAGCACCTTCTTCAGGCGCTCTTCGAAGTCACCGCGGTACCGGGAGCCGGCGACCAGCGCGCCCAGGTCGAGGGTGTAGAGCTGCTTGTCCTTCAGCGTCTCGGGCACCTCGCCCTTGACGATCTTCTGCGCGAGGCCCTCGACGACGGCGGTCTTGCCGACGCCGGGCTCGCCCACGAGGACGGGGTTGTTCTTGGTGCGGCGGGACAGCACCTGCATGACCCGCTCGATCTCCTTGTCCCGGCCGATGACCGGGTCGAGCTTGCCCTCACGTGCGGCCTGCGTCAGGTTGCGGCCGAACTGGTCGAGCACAAGGGAGGTGGACGGAGCCGACTCCGAGGGACCGCCGGAGGCGGCCGGCTCCTTGCCCTGGTAACCGTGCAGCAACTGGATGACCTGCTGGCGCACACGGTTCAGGTCGGCGCCGAGCTTCACAAGGACCTGGGCGGCGACGCCCTCGCCCTCACGGATCAATCCGAGCAGGATGTGCTCGGTGCCGATGTAGTTGTGGCCGAGCTGCAGCGCCTCGCGCAGTGACAGCTCAAGGACCTTCTTGGCGCGCGGAGTGAACGGGATGTGGCCCGACGGCGCCTGCTGGCCCTGGCCGATGATCTCTTCGACCTGCTGGCGCACCGCTTCAAGGCTGATCCCGAGGCTCTCCAGAGCCTTGGCAGCGACACCCTCACCCTCGTGGATCAGACCCAGGAGGATGTGCTCGGTGCCGATGTAGTTGTGGTTGAGCATCCTGGCCTCTTCCTGAGCCAGGACGACAACGCGCCGCGCGCGGTCGGTGAACCTCTCGAACATCTCGTCGCTCCTCACAGAGCGGTTGGGCAGAGTCCGGAACGTCCGGAACTGTCCTTCCGCATGCTAGCCCGCCCCGAGGAGGCCACCCGGTGCACTCCCACCAGGAGACGTTCCCCAGCTATGCGCTGTTCAGTCTCATCCAACTACCGCGTCGGTGCGTCATGTTCCCGCTACGCCCCAAGCGAACGGGGGCCTTTTCGCAGGTCGGTCAAGGCGCGGGCCGAGAGTGCCGAATGGGGGTGGAGTTCCACCCGCGCGGCCTGTGTACCTCCCGGCGTGGACCGCGAACCGCGCGACCTCTACGCCGAAAGCGAACGGCCCGTCTCGCGAACGAGGACGGGCCGCCGACGGGCGAACCGGTCAGGTCGCCGCTTCGTACTGTTCGATCACATGGGCCGGGATCCGGCCGCGCTCATTGACCTTGATGCCATTGTTCTTGGCCCAGGCGCGGATCTCAGCACTGCGCTCGCGGCTGGACGCGCCGCGCTGCCGGCGCCTGCGCGTGGAAGTTCCCGCCTTGCGCGACTTCTCCACGAACGGCTGAAGAGAATCCCGCAGCTTCGCTGCGTTGGCGCCACTCAGGTCGATCTCGTAGGAGGCGCCGTCGATCGAGAACGCTACGGTCTCGTCCGCCTCGCCACCGTCGAGGTCGTCGACGAGAAGCACCTGAACCTTCTGTGCCATGGGGACAGACCCTTTCGGCTTGAGCAAACTGCATTCGGTCGACAAAGATATACCGAGAAGTCCGCCGATGACAATTCCGGCGCGGCCCGTGAATCCGGCGCGGCCCTTGAACCGGTACTGGCGGCGAAGTCGCCTTCCTGCCGTGACCGGGCGTAATCGGCACCGCCTGTTTCCGGCACGCCGCGGCGGCGCGGCGGGGGGGGGGGGGGGGGGGGGGGGGGGGGGGGGGGGGGGGGGGGGGGGGGGGCGGGGGGGGGGGGGGGGGCGGGAGGACGAGCTCGCAAACTAGGAAGAAA
>NZ_JBICUS010000007.1:315188-413325 GCF_043198455.1 Spirillospora sp. NPDC048824
AGAAGTCCGCCGATCACAATTCCGGCGCGGCCGGTGAAACGGGCGCGGCCCTTGAACGGGTACTGGCGGCTATGTCGCCTTCCTGCCGGCCCGGGGCTTAAGCGGCCCCGCTTGTTTCGGCCCCGCCGCGGGGGCGCGGCGCCCCACGGCGATCCCGGCGTGTGATTTTTCGCCGGGATCGCCGTGGCACGGGTGCGGTTTTTCGGCGTGACCGGTGGCCGCAGTGCACCACGCTGACCTGGGCGGGGGCTCACGTATTGGACCTGGTTTGCGGACGTCCCCGGCATTCCAGCGGACGGACCCTCCGGGAGTGCGCCAGGGAGAAAAAGAGCCTGCGGCCGACCTTAACGGGCCGTCCACAGCGACACCGCGGCCAACGATTAACCCTGACGTAACGGCACTAACCGCACCCGCGGCCGGGGAATGCGCCGGAGTCCCCCGACCCCCGCACGGCAGCTGATCATCGGCTTCACCGGCCGATGTGGATGGATAACGGCCGGTCGACCGGCTACGTAAATCTGTTGCCACCGCCCCGTCCCCGGAAGTCGGCATCCGCGATCCCCCAGGCTGGGACGGCCGGTAGCCGCCCATCCCAAAATCGGGGGATTGCGGCACAATCCCACCGTCGACCCCCACTTCTTCCACCCGGCGTCCGCAACCGGCGGAGGACCATGCCACGCCGCCCATGACCCGACGGGCATGGGGGCTAAAGGTCCGTTCCCGGCGAGACCGCATCTCATCCGGAGTAAGTCCACTGCCCTAAGTGGCCCGCGCCTCGGGCGGAAGGGCAACGGCTCGGGAAGCACATCTCAAACCGGAGGAGGCGTCCGGGACGAGACAGATCCCCGCGCCGATTCGGGGCCGTAACCGGAACGAGCTGGCATTCGCCGCCCGAAGGCGGGGCGTCCGAAACAGAGCGGGCATCTCCGCGAAAGCCCGCCCGGACGGACGAACGCTCTCGGCCCGCCGGGAGCACGGGCCGAGAGCGCCGGGGATCAGCCGCCCCGAGTACCGCCGAAGGCGGCCTGAGAGAGCCTGAGAGGGCCTCAGGGGGCCGATGAATCGGGAAGCTCGCGATTTACCACGAGCGTCCCCGCGAGCCTGTCGTGGAGGGCCTGGCGCCGCGTGCCCTCGTACAGCAGGCCCGCGTTCGCCACCCAGAAGATGCCCGCCACTAGCCCGAGAACGGGAATCGGGCGTACCGCGATCGGCAGCGAATAGACCGCGGCACGCAGAACGGCGCGAGGAAACCCCAAAGGAGCGCTCTCGCCGCCCTTGCCGCCGTGATGTCGTTCGCCTGGGACGGCCAGGACGACCTCTATGCGGGCCAGGCGCTTGCCGAGCGTCCGTCCCCACAGGGCGAGCTGTATCGACTCGTACAGCAACATGAATCCGGCCACGGCGGGTGGAGCGACCACGTCCACCGTGTGCCCGGACACCAGTGCACGAACGACGACGATGACCGGCACGCCGACGATGAGCGTGTCGACGATGCGCGCCAGGAGGCGCTGCCCCGGCTCGGCGAGCGGTGCCGCCATCGCGGCTTACTCCGCGTACTCGTCGTACTCGTGGTACTCGTCGTGTCCGACCCGCTCATCGATGACGAGCGTGCCGGCGAAGCGGTCGTGCAGCGCCTGATGCAGCGGCTGGTCCCAGATCGCCCACAGGTAGGCCATCAGCGCACCCGCCCAGACCAGCACCATCCCGTACGCGGCGTAGTCCCACACCATCACCGCCAGGACGAGGAAGAAGAAGACGCCGACCTGGTACGCCACGTGCGTGATGCCGGCGCGCCATACGGCCTGCGTCATGGTCAGCGGTTGGCCCGCAGGACGCGCCTGGACGATGCCGAGGCCCATGATGCGCTTGCCGAGCGTCCGACCCGACATCGCCAACTGGACGGCCTCGTAGAGGAACGGCAGCACTGACAGGACGCAGAAGAGGGTGAAGATGATGGGCCAGTTCCACACACCCCCCTCGTCCTCGGTGTCGCTGCCTGGCCGGCCCAGGCCGAACGCACCGATGGTCACCGGGAGGACGAGCGCGAACCCGAAGACCGCCACAAGCGCGTTGTCGATGAGCCGGGCGCCCGCCCGCCGCATGATGGGGGCCAGGGCCATCTCTCCGCCCTGAGCCCCGCCGTACTGGTCAGAACCGCCGTACTGGTCGAACGACGCTTCGTACGTCTCGTTGTACGCAGGCTCCTGCGCCCACTGCTGCTGCGGCTGCTGCCACTGCTGCTGCGCGGGCTGCTGCGGTTGCGGCTGCTGCGGTTGCTGCCACTGGGGACCCTGGTACGGGGGTGGCGGGCCGTAAGAACCCTGCCCCTGCGGCGGCTGGTGGCGCCGACGCCCGCGGTTGGGGGAATCGCTCATTGGGTCAGTCCTCCAGGCGAAGCAACATCCGGGTGTTGCCCAACGTATTGGGCTTGACCCGATCGAGGTTCAAGAACTCTGCCACGCCTTCGTCGTAGGAGCGGAGAAGCTCCTCGTACACCTCTGGCGCCACCGGAGTCCCAAGGATCTGCTGGAAGCCGTGGCGCGCGAAGAACTCCACCTCGAAGGTAAGACAGAACACCCTCCGCACGCCGAGTTCTCGTGCGGTCTCCAGGAGGCGGGTGACGATGCGGTGTCCGATTCCGCGTCCGCCGTACCTCTTGTCCACGGCGACGGAGCGGACCTCCGCCAGGTCCTCCCACATCACGTGCAGGGCACCGCAGCCGATGACCGGCCCCGGCGCCCCGCGCTGGACGTCCTCGGCCACCCAGAACTCCTGGACGTCCTCGTACAGCTTCACCGTGGTCTTCTTCAGCAGGCGGCGCCCCGACCCGGCGTACAGGTCGACCAGCCCGCTGATCTCCTGAACGTCGGCGGTACGGGCACGCCGGATCACGACCTCCACAAACAGGCGAGATTATCGAACGCGATCCCCCTACTACAGGGCGGCCCTTGGCGACCTGCGTTTTCACTTGTTCTGGTTGGCATCCAATGCGGGTTCCGTTAGTGTCCTGCGCTGACGTCGGCCATCTGCAGGACTGAGGCCGAACCGCCGAGTCCTCAGGCCGCAGCCAGTGCCCCGAGGAGCCGGGACCCACATTCGGAGCGTCCGGGGGGTATCACCCCTCGTCCCGCAACACGTGGGGTGCAGCTGACTCGGCAGGCGGACGAAGAGAGGAGAATACGTGGAGCCATTGCGCCCCGCTCCCTTTTCACCATCGGCGCGTTCACGCTCCCCGCACTCGCCCCCGAACCGGGCCGCCCGAGTCCGCGGCAAGGGCCGCCTCCGCGCCAGGGCGCTGACCGTCGCCGGCGCGCTCGTCGCCGTTTCGGTCGCCCCGCACGCCGTCCCCGCCGCCCACGCCGATCCGGGGCCGTCCACGAAGGAACTGCGGTCCAAGGCCCTCAAGATCGCCGACGAGCTGGAGAAGCTCACCGAGCAGTACAACGGCCTGAAGGTCAAGCTCGCGCAGTCCCAGCGCGCCGCCAAGGTCGCCGCCGACAACGCCGAGCGGCAGCAGAAGTCGCTGCAGATCGTCCGGGAGAAGGTCAGCACCCTCGCCGCCACCAGCTACATGCAGGGCGGCAGCGACCCCGCGGTCTCGTTCATCGCCTCCAAGGACCCGCAGGCCGTCCTCGACCAGGCCGCCACCCTCCACTACTTCGCCAAGCAGGACAGCACCAGGGTCCTCGGGCTGATGCAGGCCATGCAGGCCGCCCAGCGCGCCCGCAAGTCCGCCGAGTCCCGCGCCGAGCAGGTCAAGGAGCTGCGGACGCAGCTCGAATCGCAGCGCAAGAAGGTCACCGAGACCTACGAGAAGGTCCGCGGCAAGCTCGTCGAGAAGGACCCCACACAGCTCGCCAAGCTCCCCGTCATCGGCACCGGGAAGGCCGCGCAGGCGCTGCGCCTCGCGATGGGCAAGATCGGCCGCCCGTATGTGTGGGGCGCCTCCGGGCCGAGCACCTTCGACTGTTCCGGCCTGACGATGTGGGCCTACAAGCAGGTCGGCATCAACCTGCCGCACTACACCGGCAGCCAGTGGAACGCGGGCACCCACGTGTCGCGGAGCCAGCTCCAGCCGGGCGACCTCGTGTTCTTCTACTCCGACCTCCACCACATGGGGATGTACGTCGGTGACGGCAAGATGCTGCACGCGCCCCGCACCGGCGACGTCGTGAGGATCGCCTCAATGGCCGGACGCCCCTTCGCCGGCGCCGTCCGGGTCGCCTGACCCGGGGAATCCACGGGCGGGCTCCTGAACACCGTCCGCGGCGACGCCCCCTGGCAGGGACCTACCTGTCAGGACGCCGGCGCCGCCGCTGCGGGGTCGGACGGAGTTCGGATGAGTTCGCCACCTGGATTCCTGGTGACGCTCGCCGTCCCCAGGCGAGCGTCGGGGGGTGATTCGGCTAGATGAGCTGCCTTCGGGCCGCCCACACCACGGCCTCGATAGGGGTGTTGACCTCCAGCCGGTCGCAGATCGTCCGCAACCGGCGCCGCAAGGTCCGTGCGCTCAGCTCCAGCTTGCGTGCCGCCACATCGGCGGTGACACCACTGGCGATCTGGGCGAGCAGCCGGATCTCCTCCTCGCTCAGCCCGAAATCGTCGGTGCCACGACGTGCGAGTGTGGCTGTTTCCACTCCGTCCTCCCTCGTCCATGGTGATGACCGCGGGGATGCAGCCGTCCGCTGCACAGGCACGGGTTGGGCCTCGATCTGTACGCGCGTTGGGTTGCCGGGTCCGGAGCCTTCCGGACTTAGATCATCGGGTTCCTTTTCTGTCTCACGAGCCTGGCCGGAGGTGGCCGCCTGGCCGATTGCGGGGTCGTTCGGGGGAACTCCGGGTGACGATTCACTCGTTGGCCAGCCGAGGGGGGCGGGATGAGATCGCCAGCCATCCGCACCCGCCCTTTCTCGTTGGACTCGCCAGATCTCGTCGCGGACGAAGATCGTGAATCGTTTCAAGCTACGCTTCGGCTCGGAACGCTAGGCGGCCGGATCCGGCCCGTCAAGCGCCAGTTCAACACTGTGTGTGCCCGAATGGTCACGATGTGTGACAGATCATTTGCCGGCGCGTACAGTAAAACGCCACTACCTGGGGAAACACCCCCGGAGCGGGACGAGGAGCGAGTTGCCACAGACCAGTATTCGTGAGGTCGCGAGGCGTGCTGGAGTCTCAGTTGGGACCGTTTCGAATGTCCTAAACCGGCCAGACCTCGTGGCCGAAGCCACCCGTAATCGAGTCCGCGCCGCGATCGAGGAGCTCGGATTCGTCCGCAACGAGTCCGCGCGGCGGCTCCGCCGGGGCCCCGAGCGCACCGCGGGCGAGTTCGGCGACGAGCCGCGACGCGCGTTCGGAGTCGTCGTCGAGGACCTCACCAACCCGTACGCGACCGATGTCGCCCGGGGAGCCGAGGCCGCCCTCAACGCGTCCGGCCACGACGCCCTCTGGCTGTCCAGTGACTACTCCGCCGCCAAGGAGCGGCGCTCGCTGGAACTCCTGGAGGATCAGCGCGCCGCCGGCGTCCTGATCATCCCGGTCGGCCTCGGCGGCCGGGACATCTCCCGGCTCCGCGCCGCTGGGCTGAGCGTGGTGCTGATCGACCGGAACGCGCCCGACGTGTGCTCCGCCCAGGTCGACCATGTCGCGGGCGGGGAGATCGCCGCCGCGCATCTGCTCGGCATCGGCCGCGAGCGGATCGCCTTCGTCACCGGCGTCCGGGAGCCGCAGCCCTGCGTCGAACGCCGCGACGGCGCCGCCCGCACGATCGTTGAGGCGGGGTTCGCGAAGCCCGCGGCACTGGTCCAGGACGCGCTGAGCCCCTCCGGGGGCCAGGCCGCCGCGCACCAGATCATGGCGATGTCGCCGCGTCCCGACGGCGTCTTCTGCGCCAACGACCTGCTGGCCATCGGCCTGATCAACGAGTTCGGCCGGCTCGGTGTCGCCGTCCCCGAGGACATCGCCGTGATCGGCTACGACGACATCGAGCTCGCCGCGAGCGCCGTCGTCCCGCTGACCACGATCCGGCAGCCCCGCCGCGAACTCGGCTGGGAGGCCGCCGAACTCGCCCTGGCCGAGGTACGCGAGGGCAAGTCGCACCAGCACCGCCAGGTGGTGCTCCGGCCCGATCTGGTGATCCGGGAAAGCGCTTAGCCGCCCGCGTCCCGCGGGCGCGGGCCGCGCGGGCTCCCGGTCACTGTTCGGGTTTGACCAGCGGGAACAGGATCGTCTCGCGGATTCCCTTGCCGGTGAACGCCATGATCATGCGGTCGATGCCGGCGCCCATCCCGCCCGTGGGCGGCATCGCGTACTCCAGGGCGCGCAGGAAGTCCTCGTCCAGCTGCATGGCCTCAGGGTCGCCGCCCGCGGCGAGCAGCGACTGCTCGGTGAGGCGGCGGCGCTGCTCGATCGGGTCGACCAGCTCGGAGTAGGCGGTGCCCAGCTCCGTCCCGAACCCGATGAGGTCCCACTTCTCGGTGAGGAGGGGCTCCTCCCGGTGCTGGCGCGTCAGCGGCGACGTCTCGACCGGGTAGTCCATGACGAACGTGGGCTGGACGAGGGTGTGCTCGATCAGCTCCTCGAACAAATCCTGGACCAGCTTGCCCTGCCCCCACTTCGGGTCCCAGGAGACGCCCCGGGCGTCCGCGAGTTTGCGGACGTCCTCGATGGGCGTGTGCGGGGTGATCTCCTCTCCGAGCGCCTCGGAAACCGACCCGTACAGCGTGATCCGCGGCCACTCCGCCAGGCCGAGGTCGATCTCGACGCCGTCATGGACGACCACGGTGGTGCCGAGAGCGGCGACGACCGCCTTCTGGTACATCCGCTGGGTCAGGTCGGCCATGTCGTTGTAGTCGAGGTACGTCCCGTAGGCCTCCAGCATCGTGAACTCCGGGTTGTGCGTGGAGTCCGCGCCCTCGTTCCGGAAGTTCCGGCTCACCTCGAAGACCTTGTCGATGCCGCCGACGACGAGCCGCTTCAGGTACAGCTCGATCGCGATGCGGAGGTACAGGTCCATGCCGTAGGCGTTGATGTGCGTCTTGAACGGACGCGCCGCCGCACCGCCGTGGATCGGCTGCAGCATCGGCGTCTCGACCTCGAGGTAGCCCTCGTCGTGCCAGAAGTCCCGCACCGCGCGGACGGTGGCGCTGCGGAGCCGGGCCATCTTCCGGGCCTCGTCGTTGACGATGAGGTCGACGTACCGCTGCCGGACCCGCGCCTCCGGGTCGGTCAGCCCGGCGTGCTTCTCCGGCAGCGGCCGCAGGCACTTCGACGTGATCGCGAACCGGTCCGCCATGATCGACAGCTCGCCGCGGCGGGACGTGATGACCTCGCCCTCGACGCCGATGTGGTCGCCGAGGTCGACCTCCCGCTTCCAGAAGTCGAGCTGCTCCTGCCCGACCTTCGCCAGCGACAGCATGATCTGGATGTCGCCGGAACCGTCCCGGACGGTGGCGAAGCACAGCTTCCCGGTGTTGCGGACCAGCATGACGCGTCCGGTGACACCGACCTTGTCGCCCGTCTCGGCGCCCGGCTCCAGGTCCGGGTGTTTCTCGCGGATCTCGTCGATCGTCGCCGTCCGCGGAAAGGTCACCGGGTAGGGGTCGATTCCGCTCTCGCGGAGCCGGTCGAGCTTCTCCCGGCGCACGCGCATCTGCTCCGGGAGCTCGTCGAAGGTCTCGTCAGTCACGTCCAAAGGCTATCGAGCCCGCGCGACGACCCGCGAACGCATTCGCCCTGTGCGCCGCGTGACCGGCGCGAGACCCCCGGCCGGTTCCGGCTACGGCGTGTTGCGCTCGTAGATGAGCCGGAGGCCGATGAGGGTGAGCCACGGTTCGAACACGTCGATGCTGCGGGACTCCTCCAGGACGAGAGGCGCGAGGCCGCCGGTGGCGATGATCGTGACCTGCTCGGGGTCCTCGGCGAGTTCGTCGGACATGCGCTCGACGATGCCGTCCACCTGACCGGCGAAGCCGAAGATAATCCCGGACTGCAGCGCCTCGACGGTGTTCTTGGCGATCACGCTGCGCGGCCTGACCAGCTCGATCTTGTGCAACTGGGCACCGCGCGACGACAGTGCGTCTATGGAGATCTCTATGCCGGGGGCGATGGCGCCGCCCACGTACTCGCCCTTGGCGGAGACGGCGTCGAAGGTGGTGGCGGTGCCGAAGTCGACGACGATCGCCGGACCGCCGTGGGTGTGCACGGCGGCGAGCGCGTTCACGATCCGGTCGGCGCCGACCTCCTTGGGGTTGTCCATCCGCACGGGGACGCCGGTCTTGACGCCCGGCTCCACGATCACCGCGGAAACGTCGCCGTAGTAGCGGCGGCACATCTCCCGCATCTCGTGCAGGACGGACGGGACCGTGGAGCACAGCGCGATGCCGCTGATGTCGGTCTCGGCCAGCAGCGGGCTCTGCTGGACGAGGCCCTGCAGGACCACGGCGATCTCGTCGGCCGTACGCCGCGGATCGGTGTTGATCCTCCAGTGCTCGATCACCTCGTCGCCCTCGAACAGGCCGAGGACGGTCTGGGTGTTACCGACGTCGATCGTGAGCAGCATCAGGTCCCCGCTGGTCAGGTGAAGTCAAGGCCGATGTCGAAGACGCGGGCCGAATGCGTCAGCGCGCCGACGGCAAGGTAGTCCACCCCGGTCACGGCGACGTATCGGGCCCGCTCCAGGGTAAGGCCACCGCTCGCCTCAAGCTCCGCCCGCCCCGCGACTAGCCGCACCGCCTCGGTCATCTCGGCGTCGGTCATGTTGTCGAGCAGGATGCTCGTGGCGCCGACCGCGAGGGCCTCCTCGACCTGCGCGAGGGTGTCGCACTCCACCTGGACGTGCAGGGACGGGTACACGGCGCGGATGGCCTCGTACGCCTTGGTGACGCTTCCGGCCGCCGCGACGTGGTTGTCCTTGATGAGCGCGGCGTCGTACAGGCCCATCCGGTGGTTGACGCCGCCGCCGCAGTGCACGGCGTATTTCTGCAGGGCGCGCAGGCCGGGCAGCGTCTTGCGGGTGTCGCGGACCTTGGCCTTGGTGCCGGCCAGGGCGTCGGTCCACCTCCGCGTCGCCGTCGCGATTCCGGACAGGTGGGTGAGCAGATTCAGGGCTGTCCGTTCGGCGCGCAGCACGGCCCTGGTCTGCCCGCTGACGGAGATGAGGACCTGCCCTGGGACGACATGGTCCCCGTCCTCCGCCCTGGTCTCGTAGGCCACGTCCGCGACCTCGAAGACGGCGCAGGCCACCGGGACGCCCGCGACGACGCCGTCCTCCCTGGCGGTGAGGTTCCCGGCCGCGGTGTCGTCCGGCGCGAAGATCGGCATGCTGGTGACGTCGACCTCGCCGTCCTCCGCGAGCGCCGTCCGGACGAGGTTTTCCACAGCCTGTGGATCGAGCCCCGCGGCACTCAGCTTCTGCGACAGTTCCGGTGTCATGAGCGCTTTCCTTCCAGAGGTTCGTAACCGGTGGCCAGGACGTTCCCCGCCAGCCGCGTCACAAGATGACCGCGCCACGCGCCGTCCACGCGCTCGGGGAAGTCCTCACGCCAGTGCGACCCGCGCGTCTCCTCCCGCCGCCGCGCCGCCGCCACGATCGCGGACGCGACGGTGTGCAGGTTGGTGACCTCCCACGCCTCCACGCCCGGCTCCGCCCCCGTCCCCGCACGGGGCAGCGCGGCCAGCTCGCGGGCGGCGGTCTCCAGCCCCTCCGCCCCGCGCAGCACACCCGCGTAGGACGTCATGATCCGCTGAATCTCCCCGCGCCCCTCCGGCCCGAGCAGCCCGCCGCCGTCGGCCGCGTGGGAATGGTTTGCGGTGGCCGGAGCGTGGGGCGTGGCCGCCGCGTCGGTTCGGAGGGCGGTGGCTATGCGGTCGGCGAAGACCAGGCCCTCCAGAAGGGAGTTGGACGCCAGGCGGTTCGCGCCGTGGACACCCGTGCAGGCGACCTCGCCGCAGGCGTAGAGGCCGGGGACGGACGTGCGGCCGTGCAGGTCCGTGCGGACACCTCCGCTCGCGTAGTGCGCGGCGGGAACGACGGGGATCGGCTCGGTCACCGGGTCGATGCCGTGGTGCCGGCAGGCGGCCAGGATGGTCGGGAAACGGTTCTCCCATGTCGCCGCGCCGAGGTGCCGGCCGTCCAGCAGCATGTGCGACGCGCCGGTCTCGCGCATCCGGTTCATGATTCCCTTGGCGACGACGTCGCGCGGGGCGAGTTCGGCGAGTTCGTGACGTCCGGTCATGAAGCGCTCGCCGTTGTGGTCGACGAGGTGGGCGCCCTCACCGCGGACGGCCTCGGAGATCAGCGGCTGCTGGCCACGCGCGCCGTCGCCGAGCCAGAGCACCGTCGGATGGAACTGGACGAACTCCAGATCGGTGACCGCGGCACCGGCGCGCAGCGCGAGCGCGACGCCGTCGCCGGTCGAGACCTCGGGGTTGGTCGTGGCGGAGAACACCTGGCCGAGCCCACCGGTCGCCAGCACGACGGCGCGGGCCTTGACGGCGCCCACGCCGCCCGGCTGGCCTTCGCCCATGACGTGCAGGGTGATCCCCGCCGCGCGCCCGGCGGCGTCCTTCAGCAGGTCGAGGACCAGCGCATGCTCGATGACCTCGACGCCGGAGTCCTTGAGCGCGGCGAGGAGGGCGCGGCTGATCTCCGCGCCGGTCGCGTCCCCGCCCGCGTGGGCGATGCGGCGGCGGTGATGGCCGCCCTCCCGGGTCAGCGCGATGTCGCCGCCGGTGGAACGGTCGAACACGGTGCCGAGGTCGATGAGGCCGCGGACGGCGTCCGGCCCTTCGGTGACCAGGGCCCGGACGGCGTCCTCGTCGCACAGCCCGACACCGGCGGTGAGCGTGTCGGCGAGGTGCTCTTCGGGGGTGTCCTCGGGGGCGAGCGCGGCGGCGATCCCGCCCTGCGCCCAGCGCGTCGAGCCGGCGTCCAGGAGGGCCTTGGTGACGAGCAGCACCCGCCCGTGGGGGCGGCAGCGCAGGGCGGTGACAAGGCCGGCGATGCCGGAGCCGATGACGACGACGTCGGTCTCGGTGGTCCAGCCGGGGGCGGGGGCATGGAGAACGGAAGGGATCACGGACCCTCCTCGGGATCGGTTCTCGTCATTATGACTCTAATCCGGTCCCGCTCAGCCGCCCGCCCCCACACAGTGGCCGTTATCACCCCGTCGGAAACCGTCCACGCGCACACAGAACGCGGCGAGCCGTCCGTCAGGGTTTCCGTCCGTCAGGGGGTGGGCCCGTCCGTCAGGGGTGGACCAGGTCGCCGCGGGTCGTCTTGGTGCCCGGGACGGGTTCGGCGGGGTCGGACCCCAGGGAGATGATCTTGTTGGAGCGGTCGACGTGCACGACGCGCGGGACGAACTCGCGGGCCTCGGCATCGCTGAGCTGGGCGTAGCTGATGATGATCACCAGGTCGCCGGGGGACACGAGACGGGCGGCGGCGCCGTTGATGCCGATGACGCCGGAGCCGCGCTCGCCCGCGATCAGGTACGTCTCCAGGCGGGCGCCGTTGTCGATGTCGACGACGGAGACCTGCTCGCCGGGCAGGAGGTCGGCGGCGTCCATCAGATCCTGGTCGATGGTCAGCGAGCCGACATAGTGCAGGTCCGCCTGCGTCACGGTGGCGCGGTGGATCTTGGACTTGAACATCGTCCGGAACATCAGTGCTCCTTGCCGAGCTGGAGGGAAACGTTGTCGATCAGGTGGGTGATGCCGACGCGGCCCGCGACGGCGAGGACGGCGGGACCGGTGCGGGGGCCCGTGATCGTGGTGAAGGTCTCGGGGTCGACGAGGACGAGGTAGTCGAGGATAAGGGGCGGGTCGGCGGTCGCGGCCTCGTCGAGGACGGCGTTCGCCGCGCCGGTCACGGCCTCGGTGCCTTCGCCGGCGGCGTCCGCCCCGGCGCGGAGGGCGCGCGACAGGGCCGCGGCGGTGTGGCGTTCGGACGCGGAGAGGTAGCGGTTGCGGCTGGAGAGGGCCAGGCCGTCGGGTTCCCGGACGGTCGGGCCGCCCGCGACCCGCACGGGGACGTCCAGGTCGGCGACCATGCGGCGGATCATCGCGAGCTGCTGCGCGTCCTTCTCCCCGAAGATCGCCACGTCGGGCCGGACGAGGTTGAGAAGTTTCAGCACGACGGTGAGCATCCCGTCGAAGTGGCCGGGACGGGCGGCACCCTCCACGATCTCGCCCATCGGCCCCGACTTGATCGTGACCTGTGGCTCGCCCGGGTACATGACGTCGCGGGTGGGAGCGAACACGAGGTCCACGCCTTCCGCGGCGCACGCTTCGAGGTCGGCGCCGAACGTGCGGGGGTAGCGGTCGAAGTCCTCACCGGGCGCGAACTGGAGCGGGTTGACGAAGATGCTGACCGCCACGGTGTCCGCGCTGCGGCGCGCCTGCCGCATCAGGGAGCGGTGGCCTTCGTGCAGCGCCCCCATGGTCGGGACGAGCGCCAGCGTCCCCTCGGTCCGGGAGCGGGCCTCGGCCAGTTCTTCGCGTGTCCGCGCGATGACCGGGGTCACCACCTCGGGTGGGTGGGCCGGCGTGGAGTGGTGGGTGAGTGCCGGGTCGGCAGGCCGCACTGTGTCCTCCCTGGTCAATCCGCGTTCTCCCTGATCAATCCGCGTTCTCGGTAGTCAGTCCGCCAGTGCTTCGAGGAGGCGTTCGGCGTCCTCGGGTCTGAGCATTCCGGCGGCGAGCGCCCGGTCGGCGGTGAGGCGGGCCAGGGCGACGTAGGCGCGGCGGCTCTCCGGCGACACCTTCGCCAGTTCGTCGATGTGGCCGGACACGGTTCCGGCGTCGCCGCGGGCGACCGGGCCGGTGAGGCCGTCGATGCCGAGGCGCAGCCCGTTGTCGAGGGCGGCGCCGAGCAGCGGGCCGAGCATCCGGCCGGGCTCCGCGACGCCGGCGGCGTGCAGCAGGTCCATCGCCTCGACGACCAGCGTGACCAGGTGGTTCGCGCCCCCGGCGAGCGCCGCGTGGTACAGCGGGCGGCGTTCCTCGGTGATCCAGACGGGTTCGCCGCCCATCTCCAGGACGAGCGCCTCGGCGACGGGGCGCAGCGGCTCGGGCGAGGTGACGCCGAACGAGATGCCGGTGAGGCGGTTCACGTCGTCCGGGCGTCCGGTGAACGTCATGACCGGGTGCAGGGCGAGCGGGAGGGCGCCGGCGCGGGTGAGGGGGTCGAGGACGGCGGTTCCGTACCGTCCGCTGGTGTGCATGATCAGCTTGCCGGTGACGGCGACGCCCGCGGAGACCAGGCCGGTCGCGAGTTCGGGCAGCTCGTCGTCCGGGACGGTCAGCAGCACCAGGTCGGCGGCCGCGACGACGTCCGGCGGCGGTGCGACGCCCGCGCCGGGGAGGTGTTCCTCGACGCGCGACCGCGACCGCTCGGACACGGCGGTCGCGGCGACCACACGGTGGCCCGCCCGGGACAGCGCGGCGCCGAGCGCCGTGCCCACGCGGCCGGCGCCGACGACGCCGACCGCGAGCCGCGCGGGCCTGTCCTCCGGGGTCTCCCCACCGGGGACCGGCCCGTTTCCGGGCGCGGCGGAGGAAGGCGTGACGTGAGGGTCCATCGGTTCGTTCCAGTCCTCAGAGGTACCGGACGCGAAACAGGGTACCCGCGGGTCCGGCTCACGCGCCCGGGGGGTGACGATCGCCACCCCGTGCCCCCCATTCAGTCATGCGCGAGGGACTCGACGATGGACGTCCTGGCGGCGCGCCGCGCGGGCATCACGGCGGCGACGGTCCCGGCGGCGCCCGCGAGGACGACGAAGCCGGTCACCTGCAGGTAGGGCAGTGCGAACAGCGAGTCGTCGGCCATCGCGTTCGTCGCGGCCCACCCGAACGCGATCCCGAGGACCACCCCCGTGGACGCGCCGATCACGGCCATGACGAGGGCCTCGACGGACAGCATCCGGCGGAGCTGGCGTTTGGTGAGGCCGACGGCGCGCAGCAGCGCCGACTCCCGTGTCCGTTCCACGACGGAGAGGGTGAGGGTGTTCGCGATGCCGAACAGCGCGATGACGATCGCGAGGCCGAGCAGCCCGGCGAAGACCATGAGGATCATGTCGATCGCCTCGGTCATCGTCTCCTTGAACTCCGCGGCGGACGTCACCTTGGCGGCCGGGTACGGCTGCGCCGCGTCCTCGACGGCCCTGCGGGCCGCGGCGGCGGGGACGCCGTCATGGGTCTTGATGTAGAGCGCCGACGGGTCCACGGTGCCGAAGTACCGGGTGAAGTCGGCTTCGGGGACGATGATCCCGGCGAGCTGCGCGCCCAGGCCGTACACGGCGGTGATCTTCACGGGGACGGTGCCGTGCGGGGTCTCGACCCGGATGGTCCGTCCGATGCCGTAGCCCGGCTGCCCGGCGGTCGCCTCGTCCACCATCGCGGTCCCCGGTTCGAGGGCCGCGCCGAGCGCGCCCTCCTTCATCTCGGGTTTCACGGTCGTGCCGAGCGCCGACGGGGTGACCGTGGCGATCCGCCCCTCCTCCCCGCCGATCTTCGTCTCCTGCCGGCGGGTCTCGGCGACCGCGGCGATCCCGGGACGGTCGCGCAGCGCCTCCGCGAGCGCCTGCGGGACGCGTCCGTCCGCGTTCTGCGTCTGGATCTGGAACTCGGCGGGGAACTGCTCCTCCAGTTTGTCCGCCGCGGTCGCCTTGCCGCTCGCCGCGATCACCGCGAACAGGCTCATCAGCCCGACGCCGACCGTCAGCGCGATCGTCGTGGTCGCGGTGCGGCGGGGGGCGCGCTGCGCGTTCGCGACCGCCAGCCGGCCCGGGACGCCGCCGAGCCGCGCCGGGGCGGCGCCCACGAGCCGTCCGAGCGGCCGGACGAGCGCCGGCATCGCCGCGATCACCGCGAGGAAGAACACGCCGCCGGCGATCGCGACCACGTACATCGCGGCCTCGCCCTTGTCCATGGCGAGTGACCCGAGCCCGCCGACGGCCAGGCCCGCGGCGCCGAGCAGGACGGCGATCGCCGTGCGCAGCCGACCGAGGCGGAATCGTCCGCTGGACGGCTCCGGGTCCGAGCGCAGCGCGGCGACGGGCGCGACGCGGGTCGCGGCGCGGGCGGGCAGCATCGCGGACAGGACGGTCACGACGGTCCCGACCGCCAGGCCGGCCACGATCGTCCGCACGGTGAGGGACGGCGCGGCGACGTCCACGCCGACGTCCAGCCTGCTGATCGCGACGAGCGCGCCCTCGCCGAGGCCGACCCCGGCGGCGAGGCCGAGCAGCGAGCCGGCGAGGCCGACCGCCGCGGACTCGGCGACCACGCCGCCGAACACCTGCCGCCGGGTCGCGCCGACGCAGCGCAGCAGCGCCATCTCCCGCATCCGCTGCGCGATCAGGATCGAGAACGTGTTGTAGATGACCAGGGCGGACACCAGCATCGCCACCAGCCCGAAGATCAGCAGCCCGGTGCGGATGACCTCGGTGTCGGCGCCCGCCGCCTTCGCCAGCAGCGCGCCGAGTTCCGTGCCGGTGTACACCTCGTTGGACGGACCGGCGGCCGCCTCGATCGCCGCCCGGTCTCCACCGGCGATGTCGATTTCGCGGTAGGCCTTCTCGCCGGTCATCGCGATCGCGGTTCGGGTGTCGAAGCCGACGGCGCCCTGGAAGGCGGCATCCTGGTCGATGCCGAAGTCGACCACCCCCACGACGTTGAAGCTGTGCGGGTGGTTGCCGTCGTCCAGGATCGTGACCGTGTCACCGACGGTGAAGCCCTCCCGCTGGGCTGTTCCGCTGTCGAGGACGGTCTCGCCTCCACCGGACGGGGGTCGCCCCTTGTCGACGTCGTAGCGCAGCAGCGGCCCGGACGGTACCGACATCCCGACGGTGGGGAAGTCGCCGACCGCCTTACCGTCCTTTCCGACCAGGGCGGCTTCGCCCTTCACCATGCCGTGCACGTCGGTCACGCCGGGCAGCGCGCGGACCTTCCGGAGCGTGTCGGCGGAGATGCCCTTCTCGGGGTCGTCGCTCTTCGGCACCACCGCGAAGTCCACCTTGTCGGCGGACTTCGCGAACGTCTTCGCGACACCTTTGTCCATCGTGTCCGTCAGCACGAACGTGCCGGAGATGAACCCGACGCCGAGGGTGATGGCCACCGCCGTCAGCAGCAGCCGCAGCTTGTGGGCGCGCAGGCCCGCCAGGGTCGTCCTCAGCATCACGCCTCCAGGCTCTTGAGGCGGTCGAGCACGGTGGCGGGCGTCGGCTGGACGATCTCGGACACGATCTCGCCGTCCCGCAGGAACACCACCCGGTCGGCGTACGATGCGGCGACCGGGTCATGGGTGACCATCACGACCGTCTGGCCCATCTCCCGGACCGAGGAGCGCAGGAACCCGAGGACCTCGGCGCCCGCCCGGGAGTCGAGGTTGCCGGTCGGCTCGTCCGCGAAGATCACCTCGGGGCGGGCGACGATCGCGCGGGCGCACGCCACCCGCTGCTGCTGGCCGCCCGACAGTTCGTTGGGCCGGTGCCCCAGCCGGTCGCGCAGCCCCAGGACGTCCACGACCCGGTCGAACCACGCACGGTCCGGCTTGCGGCCCGCCATCTCGATCGGGAGCAGGATGTTCTGCTCGGCGGTGAGCGTCGGCAGCAGGTTGAACGCCTGGAACACGAACCCCACACGGTCGCGGCGCAGCAGTGTCAGCTGCCGGTCCCCCATCCCGGTGATCTCCGCGTCGCCGAGGACGATCCGGCCGCCTGTGACGGTGTCCAGCCCGGCCAGGCAGTGCATCAGCGTCGACTTCCCGGACCCGGACGGGCCCATGATCGCGGTGAACGCGCCTCTGGTGAAGGCGGCGCTGACGCCGCGCAGCGCGTGCACGGCCGCGTCGCCGGACCCGTACACCTTCGAGACGCCCTCGGCCGTCACGGCCGGCGGTGCCGCGGCGGCCGGGGTCCCTCCGGGCGGGTCGGCGAACATGCTGGTCACGATGACTCCTTCATGGTCCGGATCGGTCGGGGACCACGCTAGGAATCCCCGCCGCCCCTGCCATCGGACCGGCGGCCACGCTTCACGTCAGCCTCACGGCTACCCGGCGCCCTCCCGTACGACCTGAGTCGTACGAACCCGCCCCCCGCGCACCGACCGCCTGGACGCGAACCGCCATGGGCCTGCCGTCCACACGGGTCTGCCGTCCATACGGCCTGCCGTCCGTACGGCCTGCCGTCCAACGCGAAAGCGCCGGAGACCCTGTCGGGTTTCCGGCGCTCAGGCGATGGACGGATGTCCGTCCGTGTCGTGTCAGTCCCCGTATTCGACGGATGCGCCACCCTTGCACTGCGCGCTCGCGAGGCCGATGACGGCGACGGCGTTCCCGCAGACGTTCACCGGGACCGAGATGGGCGCGATGATCTGGTTCCCGCCCAGGATCGATCCGTTACCGCTGGTCTCGTTGTCGGAGAACCAGCTGTCGCCACCACCGTGGCCTCCGTGGCCTCCGTGGCCATGGTGGCCTCCGTGGCCGTCGTGGCCTCCGAAGGTGGCTGCGTGCGCGGGGGCGGCGTTCAGGGCCGAGGCGGCGACGGCGAAGCCGAGTACGCCGGTCGCGGCAAGCTTCTTGATCACGAGAGTCCTCCCGTACGTGGGCTTAGCAGGCCCGTTGTGACAATTGCCGACGTCGCCTGCTAAGACGGCGTCGCGTACGGTAGTTACCCAGCTACTCTCAGGTAGATCAATTCCACACCCCACGATGGAGACAAGAAGTCACCATAGAGCGATCAAGCTGTTACGTTAAGTCGTCCCTTTGGCCGCTTTTGACCAGACCTGTCTCATAGGCGAACACGACGGCCTGCACCCGGTCCCGAAGGCCCAGCTTCATGAGGATCCGCCCCATGTGCGTCTTCACCGTCGCCTCCGAGACGTACAACCGTCCCGCGATCTCCGCGTTCGACAGTCCCCGCGCGACGAGCCGCAGCACCTCGCCCTCCCGCTCGGTCAGGCTGTCCAGCGCCCCGCCCGCCCTCTGCTCCGCGTCCGGCAGATGCACCGCGAACCGGTCCAGCAGCCGCTTCGTCGTGCTCGGCGCCACCACCGCGTCCCCCGAATGCACCGCCTTGATCGCCTCGATCAGCTGCGCCGGACCCGCGTCCTTCAACAGGAACCCGCCCGCCCCCGCCTTGATCGCGGCGAACGCGTACTCGTCCAGGTCGAACGTGGTCAGGATGATGACCTTCGGCCCCGCCCCGGCCACCACCCGCCGCGTCGCCTCGATCCCGTCCATCCGCGGCATCCGCACGTCCATGAGGACGACGTCCGCGCGCGTGCCCCGCAGCAGTTCGAGGGCCTGCGCGCCGTCCCCGGCCTCGCCGACGACCTCGATGTCGGGCTGCGCGTCCAGGACCATCGTGAACCCGGCCCGCACCAGCTCCTGATCGTCGACGAGCACCACGCGGACGGGCGCCGTCGTCTCGTCCTCGAACTCAGCCTCCGTCACACGCACTCCCAACGCGGCACGCACCGGCGCTCACGCCCCCGCTCCGCTCCGTCACGACGCACCCACTTCCTCACGTACCGGGATCCGCGCGACCACCTCGAACCCGCCGCCGGGACGCGGTGCCGCGCGCACCTCGCCCCCGTACACGGCGACCCGCTCCCGCATCCCGGCGAGGCCGTGGCCCCGCCCGTCGTCGGGGGCGGCCGCGCCGCGCCCGTCGTCGTCCACCCGGATCTCCAGGGCGCCCTCGGCGTACCGCAGCCGGATCGCCACCGTCACACGCGGCCCCGCGTGCTTGAGCGTATTGGTCAGCGCCTCCTGGACGATCCGGTAGACCGTGAGCTGGCGCCCCTCCGACATGGCCGGCGTCCCGTCCGTCTCGAACGTCACCGCCACCCCGGACGCGCGGACCTGCTCGATCAGATCGTCCAGCTCCGCCACCCCGGGCTGCGGCGCGAACACCCCCGCGTCGTCGTTCTCCCGCAGGACGCCGAGGAGCCGCCGCATTTCCGCCAGCGCCAGCCGTCCCGTCGAGGAGATCGTCTCGAGTGCCTGCCTGGCCCGTCCCACATCGGTGTCGATCGCGTAGGACGCACCGTCCGCCTGCACCACGATGACGCTGACGTTGTGGGCCACGACATCATGCAGCTCGCGGGCGATGCGTGCGCGTTCGGCGGCCATCGCCACCTTGACCTCGTTGTCGCGTTCGCGCTCCAGGCGCTCGGCTCGCTCCTCGACGGAACGCAGGTAGGCGCGGCGAGTCCGCATGTGCAGGCCGAGAAGCCACGTGCCCGCGACCAACACCGTCAGCATGGCGAACGCGTACTTCATGTCGTCGGCGCCGGACGGGTAGCGGAACGTCGCCATGACCGCGCCGGCCTCGGTGATCAGCACCGCCGCGAGCCCCCAGCGCAACGAGTAACCCGCCGTGACCGTGTAGAGCCCCATCAGGACCGCCATGTTCGCCTGCACGGGGACCACGCCCAGCAGGCACTGGACACACGAGATCAACGCGACCGTGGCGAACACCGCACGCGGGAACGTCCGGCGCAGGATGAGGGGGCCGGTCAACCCGATCGTCAGGAGTACGTACCACCGCTCGTCGATCCCGTAGGAGTTCCCCAGCAGCGAGGGCAGGGCGACGATCAGCAGCGGCAGCGCGAAGAACGCGTCGACCAGCGGCTTCTTCCGCCGCAGCCAATCCCACGCACTCGCCACCATGCCGCCAGGGTACGGACATGCAGGTCAGAACGGATCAGTCGCAGGTCGGACGTGTGTCCACCGCAAGGATGGCACGCCGGCCGGGCGAGAACTCTGGCGCATACCCGCGAGAACCGTCCGGACATACCGCGGGGACGCGGCGGCGGACGCCTCCGGTCACGGTAACGTCGCAGTCGTGGCGGCGTTGGTTTCCGAATGGCTGACATGGCGCACCGCGATGGACCGGGCGCTGTACGGGGATGACGGCTTCTACCGGCGCGGGGAACGTCCCGCCGAGCACTTCCGCACCTCGGTGCACGCCTCACCGCGCTTCGCCGCCGCCATCGCCCGCCTGCTCGTCGAGGTCGACGCCCTGCTCGGCCGCCCCGAACGGCTGGACGTCGTCGACATCGGCGCCGGATCCGGGCACCTGGTGAGCAACATCCTGGCCTGCGCGCCACCCGACCTGGCGGCCCGGCTCGTCCCCACGGCCGTGGAGATCGCACCCCGACCCGCCGAGATCCCGTCCCGCATCCTCTGGCGTCCGGACCTGCCCGGCCGCATCACCGGGCTGGCCGTGGCGAACGAATGGCTCGACAACGTGCCGCTGGACGTCGTCGAACGCACGCCGGACGGCGTCCGGACCGTTCTCGTCGACCCGGCCACCGGAACCGAACGCCCCGGCCCTCCCCCGTCCGACGAGGACCGCGACTGGCTGGAGCGCTGGTGGCCGCTCCACGAACCCGGCGACCGCGCCGAGATCGGCCACCCTCGCTGCGCCGCCTGGGCGTCGGTGGTCGCGCGGCTCTCCCAGGGCCTCGCGCTCGCCGTCGACTATTCGCACTCCCGCGAATCGCGACCCGTGTACGGAACCCTGGCCGGCTACCGCGACGGCGCCACCGTCCCCGCCGTCCCGGACGGGTCCTGCGACGTCACCGCCCACGTCGCGCTCGACGCCTGCACCAGCGCCGGTGAACGCGCCGGCGCGACGTCCAGCCTCCTGACCACCCAGCGCGACGCCCTGCGCGGCCTCGGGCTCTCCGGTGCCCGCCCGCCCCTGGACCTGGCCCACCGCGACCCCCGCGCCTACGTCGCCGCCCTCTGCCACGCCGGTGAGGACGCCGAACTCACCGACCCGTCCGGCCTGGGCGGTTTCGGCTGGCTCGCCCAAACCGTCGGCATCCCGATGCCCGCCCCCCTCACCCCCTGAACCCGGCGGTTCAGCGTTCTACGGGGAGGGACTCCAGGCCGCGCAGGACGTAGCCCGGCTTCCACTTCGGCTCGGCTGCCAGGCGAAGGTCGGGGGCCAGCCGGAGGAGCGCGCCGAAGGATTCGGCGAGTTCGATCCGCGCGAGCGGTGCGCCCAGGCAGTAGTGGATGCCGAGGCCGAACGTGATGTGCGGGTTCGGGTCGCGGGACAGGTCGAGCCGGCCGGGGTCGGCGAACACCTCCGGGTCACGGTTGGCGGACGCGAACTGCAACGCGACCTCGGCGCCACGGGGAATGCCGACACCGGCGACCGTGATGTCCTGCAGGACCCAGCGCTCGAACATGGGCGCCGGAGTGTCGTAGCGCAGCAGTTCCTCGACGGCCGTGGGGACGAGCGACGGGTCGGCGCGGAGACGGTCCAGCTCGGCCGGGTTGCGGAACAGCGACCACCAGCCGTTGCCGGTCGCGTTGACCGTGGCCTCATGGCCGGCGTTGAGCAGCAGGACGCAGGTGCCGATCAGCTCGTCCTCGGTGAGCCGGTCGCCCTCGTCGACGACCTGCGCGAGCGCGGTGATGAGGTCGTCGCGCGGCTCGTCCCGCCGGGCCCGCGCCAGCCCGCGCAGGTAGTCGGAGAATTCGACGGCGGCGCGGACCGCCGTCCGCTGCGCCTCCTCCGGCGGGTTCAGCTCGTACATTCCGCAGATGTCCGCCGACCACGGGCGCAGGAGATGCCGGTCCTGCACGGGGATGCCGAGCATCTCCGCGATGACGTTCACCGGCAGCGGCTCCGCGACCTCGGCGAGCAGGTCGCCGCCGCCCTCGTCCGCCAGGGCCGCGGCCAGTTCACCGGCGAGCCGCCTGATCGTCGGGCGCAGGCCCTCCACCATCCGGGCGGTGAACGCCTTGGCCACCAGGCGGCGGAGCCGCGTGTGCGTGGGCGGCTCCACGTCGAGCATCCCGGCGCGGATGAGGTCCCAGAACGGCTTCAGGAAGTCGGCCTCCGGCTCCTGCCCGAACTCCTCGTGGCCGGCGATGTGGAGGTACGACCGCCCGAGCCGCCGGTCCCGCAGCAGTGCGTCGACGTCCTCATACCGGCTGATCACCCACTGGCCGGTGGGCTCGTGGAAGAACACGGGACGCTCGGCCCGGAGCCGCTCGAACGCCGGGTACGGGTCCGCGACGAACTCGGGAGACCAGGGGTCATACGCCAGATCGCTCATGTTCCGACGATATTCGCATCCCGGACGGGGGTGGTGGTCGGGCGCCGGCCGCCGGTGCTTGCGGCTCGATTGCTCCCACAACTCGGCCGACCCGATCCACGGCGGCCGGCGCCCTGCTCGTATCCCCATCACCTTTCGTGGCCTGCCATGCCACGTCCGGCGATCGTTCCGCCGGGAAGCCTCACTCGAAGCCGAAGGCCGGCGGCAGGGGGCGGTGCCGGAAGAGGCGGGACGGGACGGCGTCGGCGAGGGCCTTGTAGCCGGCGGGGTTCAGGTGCAGGTGATCGCCGACATCGAACGCCGGGCGCAGGCGCCGCGGATCGGCCGGATCACGCGCCGCCCGGTCGAAGTCGATGACGGCGTCGAAGCGTCGGCTCGTGCGGATCCACCTGTTGACGGTCTGGCGGGCCTCCTCGCGGTATCCGTTCTCGTCGTCGTACATGGTGTTGCCGCCGAACGGGGTGAGCGTCGCGCCGTACACCCGGATGCCCTGCGCGTGAGTGCGGACGACGATCTGTTCGTATGCCGCGATCAGCCTGTCGGCGATCTGCTTCTGAGCCCCCGGAACGGCGTCGGCGGTGCCGATGTCGTTGACGCCCTCGAAGACGACCAGCCACTGGACGCCGCTGTGGGCCAGCACATCGCGATCCAGCCGCGCGAGCACGTTGGGGCCGAGCCCGTCATGGAGGACCCGGTTGCCGCCTGCCGCCTGGTTGACGACGGCGATGCCGGACGTGCCCGGACGGGACTGCAGCCGGTCGAGCAGCCGGTCCGGCCAGCGGTCGTTCCCGTTGGTCGTCGAGCCCCGCCCGTCCGTGAGCGAGTCGCCCAGCATGACGGCCGCCGCCGTCGGCGGCCCGGCCCACATCTCGACGCCACTGAGGAAGTACCAGTGATCGGTGCGGGCCGCCCCGGGCAGATCGGTGTCCCCTACGTGGTCGCCTGCCACCAGGTAGGAGGTGGTCCTCGACCCCGGATGGGAGGTGATGTCGGTGGAGGCCTGGCCGTCCGCCAGGTAGAGGGTCACGGTCAGGATGGAGCGGGGCGCCACCGGGAACCGCAGCGGGTCGGAGACCATCTGCGCACCGACCGGGATGTCCACCGACGGCTTGCCGCCGAACATCACCGGACGGGACGTCCCCGGCTGAATCGAGCCGACGCCGGCCTGCCCGCCGTCCGGCAACGCCACCGAGACCTTGGTGATGGGCAGTTCCGCGCCGCCGAACGCGTTGGAGAACCGCAGCCGCATGTTGCGTCCGCCGACCGAGACGCGGATGGTCTGCCGCAACGTGGCGTCGCCGAGGACCACGTCGTCCCGCGTGAACGGCGGGGGCGGCATGTTGTGGGGCTCGGTCAGCTGCGGCATCGACGCCCAGCTGCCGACCCAGTGGCCATGAATCTCCGGCGCGGCCGGGCCGCCGGCCGTCCGGGGGGCGCCCTCCGCACCTCTCACGGTGATCGAGAACGATGCCGCGACAAGGACCGGCGCGAGCATCAATACGGCGGCCACCCTGCCGCGCACCGGCGTCCCGTGCCCCCGCAGGGCGGACGCGCCGGCTTTCAGCGTCCGCCGCCCGGCCCGGATGTGCGGCGGGACAGACGATGATCTGGGAAGGAAGCGTCTCACCACAGGTCTCCGATCAACTCCGCGAACCACGCCCGGGTGTGCAGATGGAGTATCGAAAAGTTTCGAAGCTTTTCGAATTCCCGAAGAACGTACGTCGCCGAGATCGGGTCGTCAAGAACCGATTCTCAGCAAACCCACAGAGACAAGGAGCTCGCACTCGGGTACCTCGAAGCCCAGACATGCACGATACGCAGAACCATTGACCGCACGATCAGGGCCACGTACGTTACCGATCGACCACCGATATGCTTTCGAAAGGTTTCGGTCACGATGACCTTCCCGTCTCTGTTCGAACACTGTGGGCGGTGCGATGGGCGCGAAAACTGAGAGTCGCACGCCGAAGGGATATGTCGCGCTCACCTTCGACGATGGGCCGACGCCCGCGACGCTGCCCGCTCTCCTCGACGGGCTGCGGGCCGCCGACGCCAGGGCGACCTTCTTCAATCAGGGCGACAACGCCGACGCCGATCCCGGGCTCGTCCGCGCCCAGCAGCAGGCCGGGATGTGGATCGGCAACCACACCTACACGCATCCTCATCTCCCCGAAGCCGGCGAGGCCGCATTCGGGGAGATCCTCGGCGCCCAGCAGACCCTGCACCGCATCACCGGTGAGTGGCCTTCACTGTTCCGGCCGCCCTACGGCGAGACCAACGACGCGATCAGGGCCGACGAAGCGCGCCTGGATCTGCTTGAAGTGCTGTGGACGGTCGACTCCCGGGACTGGGCCGGAGCCACCACCGACGAAATCGTGGCGGCCGCGCGCACCCTTCAGCCGGGCGGCATCTTCCTGATGCACGACTGGGCGCAGGCATCCATCGACGCCCTCCCGCAGATCATCAGCGACCTGCGCGATCGCGGACTGCACCCGGGCGAGATCGCCTTCACCCCGCGCGAGGTTCCCTTCGGCGACACCCCCTTCCATGCGATCGCGGTCGCTCCATGCTCGGGGGTCCCGGCTTAACGGACAAGGAGAACGCGATCCTGTGGATAACGCGATTCCGTGTTCTGCGGACAGGTCGTCAGCGGGCCCAGCGGGTGGGGTCTCCGCCACCCGCACGGCGGGCCGCCAGGGCACGGCCGGCGGCGGATTCGACGATCGCGCGGGCCTCGCCCAGTTCACGGTCGGCGGCGCTGACCTGGACGATGCCCGGGGGCGCGTCGACGTGGACGGTGGCCAGTCCGAGAACGCGCTGGAGCGGGTTCACGGTGAGGCGGACCGACTGCGCGCGGGCGTGGGCGATCACGTCGGTGCGGCGGCACGGCCAGCCATGCCGGGCCACGAAGACGACGTCGTCGGTGCCGGCGCCGTCCGCGCGGTCGATCGCCACGGTCTTGGAGGACGCCGGGAGGATGGAGACGGCGTCGATGTGAGTGCCGGGGAACACCTGCGAGACGAGATGCATGGCGACGTGCCGGGGCGCGACGGGCAGCAGCGTCGAGGAGAGGGCCTGGCGCTCACCCGCGTAGCCGGCGACGGTGACCTCGACGCGGGCCCAGCCGAGGCTGCGCCAGATCGCCGGTTCGACGATGCTGACGGCCTGGACACGGCCGGGAGGGAGCGTCTGCATCCTGGTTTCCAGAAGGCCGTAACGGAGACGGATGCCGTCCGGTGACATGGCGACCGTGAAGTTGGCGTACATCACCAAGGGCGCGATGACCGCCCGGATGAGCCCGAGCAGGACGGGGAGGGTGACGGCCAGAATGCCTCCCTCCGCGTACATGACGAGGAACATCAGCGACGCGAGGAAGAGCAGGGCGGTGCCGAGGACGGGCAGCCGGAGAAGCAGGGACGCGAGCAGTGTGCCGAAGCGGATCCGCCACAGATGCCTTTCGGGGGCCTCGGGCGTGTGCCCGGGCAGCCCTGCGGCACGGGCGAGGAGTTCCGCACGAAGCTGGTTGGCGGAGTGCCGCCCCAGGTAGCGGAGGGCGATTTCGCTGTGCTCGCCGCCGGCCAGCTCGACCCGCACTTCGGCAAGGGCGAACACCCGCGTCACCAGCGGACGGACAAGGTCGATGGCCTGAATACGCGAAAGCGGGATCCGGCGCTTGTTCTTACGGAGCAGACCGGTCTCGACGACGAGGTCGTCGCCGTCGACACGGAAACGCAGAGCCAGCCACGTCCAGACGCCCGTCCCCACTGCGATCAGCGCCATGGGGACGCTCACGATGAGAAATCTGGCCAGGACCTCTGGGGTGAGCACCAGGATGACGCCGTCATCCGTCTGGGTCAGCAGAAGAGGGAAGCCGAGCAGCACGAAGTAGATGATGAGGAAGATGAACGCGCGCAGGGGCACCGTTGCCCAGTGAAGCCGGTGCGTTCCCTCCGAGAACCGGATGGGTGGACGGTAGCCCGGCGGGGGCCCGTAGCCCGGCGGGGGGCCGTAGCCGTACGGCGGACGAGGCGGACCGTAGGGCGGGCCTGGCCGGCCAGGAGGAGGGCCGGGCGGTGGGCCGTAGGGAGGGCGCGGCCCGGTAGGCGGTCCCGGACCGCCGTGGGGGCCGCGCGGTCCGTACGGGCCTCGTGGTCCAGGTGCCCCAGGCGGTCCAGGCGGTCCGGGCGGTCCCGGTGGCCCGTATGGCCCGTATGGGCCGCTCATAGCCCCATGCTCCTTTCCTCGCCCTTCTGGGCAAGGCGGTCACGCAGTAGGGCGGCCTCAGAAGTCGGCAGACCCGGGATGGTCGCGTCCGTTGCCGCCGCGGCGGTGTGCATCCGGACGGTGGCGATGCCCATCCACCTCTCCAGGAGCCCCGCCGTGACGTCCACGAACTGCATCCGCCCGTAGGGGACGACGATGAGGCGCTTGACGAACACTCCGTGGGTGACGATGAGGTCGTCCGCACGTTCGACGTAGCCGTACGCCCGGCGGTCGAGTTCGGCCACCAGCCAGGTGAGGACGGCCCCCAGCAGAACGGCGGCGATCCACATGGCGGCGGGTATCAGGCCGCCGTTCCCCCACACGATGAACCCACCCGCACCGCCGACCGGAATCGCCCACAGAACGGCGGTGAGGAGCCGCTGCAAGGCATGGCGCCTGGATATGGGCGACCAGTGCAGGCCGCCGCCGGGCTCGAACGCCTGGTCCGCCTGGTAGACGGGTGGCCCGGACGGCTGCCGGTGCGGTGGGTCGTCTACCGGTAGCTGTCCCTGACCCGGCGCCTGCCCTTGAACAGGCCGGCCTGGCGGTTGACCGCCATGACCCGGGCCCGGCGGCGCGGGCGGGTAAGCCGCCCCCTGCTGTCCAGGGTTCGCGGCGGGCTCGTAAGGCGGTTCGCCATGGCTCGCGTTCATTGCCCCCTAGTCAACCGGATAACGAGTGCCGCTCGCCATGGGACCATGAAGCGGTGACCGGAGCGGCGGAGGCGCGACCATGACCACCGAACGGATCGTCGGGATCGGTGCGGGCGCCAAGGAGCTCGCCACCGAGGACATGACTTTGAACATCGGCCCTCAGCACCCGTCCACGCACGGTGTGCTCCGGCTGAGGCTGACCTTGGACGGCGAGCGGATATCCGCGGCCGAACCCATCGTCGGCTACATGCACCGGGGGGCGGAGAAGCTCTTCGAGGTGCGCGACTTCCGGCAGATCATCGTCCTGGCGAACCGGCATGACTGGCTGTCGGCGTTCTCCAGTGAGCTCGGCGTCGTCCTCGCCGTCGAACGGATGCTCGGCATGGAGGTGCCGGTCCGCGCCGTCTGGACGAGGACGCTGCTGGCCGAGCTCAACCGGATACTGAACCATCTGATGTTCCTCGGCTCGTATCCGCTTGAAATGGGCGCCATCACGCCGGTCTTCTACGCGTTCCGTGAACGTGAGGCGTTGCAGAGGGTGATGGAGGAGGTCTCCGGCGGGCGAATGCACTACATGTTCAACCGGGTCGGCGGGCTCAAGGAGGAGCTCCCCGCCGGCTGGGCGGCGCGCGCGCGGACGGCGGTGTCCGAGGTCCGTTCCCGCATGGGCGACATCGACGACATCATCATGGGCAACGAGATCTTCCGCGCCCGGACGAGGGGCGTCGGCGTCCTCACGCAGGAGCAGATCCTGCAGTACGGCGTGTCGGGGCCCATCGCGCGTGCGTCCGGGCTGGACTTCGACCTGCGCCGGGACGAGCCGTACCTCGCCTACGGCGACCTCGACGTCCGTGTGGTCACCCGGGCGGAGGGCGACTGCCTGGCCCGGTTCGAGTGCCTGCTCGACCAGGTGCACGCGTCTCTCGACCTGGCCGACGCCTGCCTCGACCGCCTGGCGGAACTTCCGCCCGGCCCCATCAACCAGAGGCTCCCGAAGGTGCTGAAGGTCCCCGAGGGCCACACCTATGCCTGGACGGAGAACCCCCTCGGCATCAACGGCTACTACCTCGTGTCGCGCGGCGAGAAGACACCGTGGCGGATGAAACTGCGGTCCGCGTCGTTCAACAACATCCAAGTCCTGAAGGAACTTCTGCCCGGCACCCTGGTCGCCGACATGATCGCGATCCTGGGCTCGATGTTCTTCGTCGTCGGCGACATCGACAAGTGACCGGCACGCCCCACACCCCGCCGCTCCGCACCCGCCGCTCCGCACCCGGCGACAGATCGGTTCGGGGCAGTAGGCACGGGCACAGGTGCGTCCTACGCCCGGGACGCACCGCGGTCGCGTTCCTCCTCGTCCGGGTCCTTGGGGACGCGGCACGCGTACTCCAGGAAGAACGCGGCCCCCACGAGGACGACCGCGGCGAGGAACGTGCCGCCGCTGACGAAGAAGTCCTGGCGGGGGGTCGCCTTGTCGAGCGACGACGTGAGGCTGACGGCGAACCCGGCGAAGACGCCGGCGATGACCGCGGCGGAGTGCGCGCTGGCCTTGGCCAGGGCGGCGAGCCGTGCCACCGCCATGGGCTCCAGCGGCTTGGGTGCCGGTCTCCGGTTCGGGTCGGACCGGCGCCCTTCCATGGGTTTGCGGCGCAGGCGGCGCAGCACGTTCAGCCCCGTGAACCCCTCGCCGAGGGCGAGGAGCAGCAGCGTCGGCACCGCGGTCCACGGCAGCGGAGGCAGCGACATGTAGGCCGAACGCAGCACCGCCCAGGTGATCACCGCGACGACGGCCACGAGCGCGATGAGGAACAGCGGCCGGGACGGTTTCATGCAGGCTGCTGAAGTGCCAGGTCCTCCCGGCGGCGGACGGCCGACGGACCACCCTCCGCCTGTTTGGCCTGGGCGAGGTCACCGACACGGCCGTGCCCGGGCAGCAGCACGTCCGGCTCGATGTCGGCCCAGGGGACGAGGACGAACGCCCGCTCGTGCGCGCGGGGGTGCGGGAGCGTCAGGTCGGGGTCGTCGGACGTGACGTCCCCGAACACGACGATGTCGATGTCGAGTGTGCGGGGACCCCATCGGACCACCCGTTCCCTGCGCATCGACGTCTCGATGTTCAAGACGCGTTCGAGCAGGTTCTCCGGTGGCAGCCGGGTATCGGCAACGACCACCACGTTCAGGAAATCCCCCTGTTCGGGGATGGTCTCACCGGGCGGCGCATACGGCGGCGTCTCGTAGACCGGGGAGAACGCCACGAAGTTCAGGCCGGGCGCGTCGAACAGCGCGTCCACCGCCTCCTGGATGTTGTCCAGCCGGTCTCCGAGGTTGCTGCCGATCGAGAAAACGACACGGTGCTGGACCAGCATGTGGCCGCCGGTGGCGGTGCGGTCGGGCATGCGGTCGGACGCGGTCATGGGCGACTCCTCTTGATCTTCACGGCGATGTCCGTGAAGGGGTGCGGCACCGGGGCGCTCGGCTTGTGGACGGTGATCTCGACCTCGCACACCGTCGTATCTTCCAGACATATTGTCGCCAACCGGTCGGCCAGCGTTTCAAGGAGATTGACGGGCTCCCCCTCGACGACGGCGACCAGGCGGCCGGCGAGCGTTCCGTAGTCGACGGTACGCGAGAGGTCGTCCCCGGCCGCGGCCGGGCGCGTGTCGAGGCCGAGGACGGCGTCCACCACGAACTCCTGCCCCAGCTCACGCTCCGCGGGCAGGCATCCGTGCCGGCCCCGCGCCCGCAGGCCGCGCAGTTCGATGTGGTCGAGACTCATTCTTCCTCTGCATCCACGACATTGAGGACGGGCGAACCATGGTGCAGCAGAAGCCTCCACTCCCCGTCCGACCGAACGAACACGTTCGTGGCCACGATGCTTCCCCCGGCGAGGAAACCGGCCTCGGTGTCCTCGTCGGCGGTGAGGATGTTCTCCTTGCACGTCACCACGGCGTGATCGCCGTACACGTCGGTCTCGACGTCGGTCAGCACGAACTGGATGTAGGTCGTGTTGGCCATGATGAGCGCCCAGGAGCGGAGCACTTCCTCACGTCCGCGCAGCATCGTCCAGCCGGGGTGGACGCAGGAGACGCCGTCCGCGTACGGGCCGTCCGCCCATACGTCCGACATGCGGTCGAAGTCACCGGCCTCGAACGCCGCGTAGAACTCGGCATGGACCTCGTCCACGTCGGCGCGGTTCACGGCACGGCTCATTGGCGGGAACTCCCGTGGTCGGCGCGACCGTCTGCCGCGGCTTGTGCAGGACTCTCTTCGCCGGCTGGACGTGCTTCACCGGCGGGACGTGCCGCGCGCATGGCGGCCGACACCCGGACGGCATCCGCGTTGGGACGGACTCGGTGGACACGCACACACCATGCACCGGCGGCGGCGACCAGCGACGTGACCGCCACGGTGGCGTCGTCGCATTCGCCGAACGGGCGGGGCGTGCCATCGGGGCCGGCGAGCAACCTGGTCAGGAACCCTTTGCGGGACGCGCCGACCAGGACGGGGTACCCGGTGCCGGTGAGAACGTCCAGATGGGCGAGCAGCGACCAGTTGTGCCCCGCCTCGGGGTTCTTGGCGAAGCCCAGGCCGGGGTCGAGCACGATCATCGACGGGTCGACGCCCTCGGCCAGTACCGCGTCGACCCTGTACAGCAGCTCATCGCGCACCTCGCGGACGACGTCCTCGTAGATGGCGCGTGTCTGCATGTCATGGCTATGCCCCCGCCAATGCATCACCACGTACGGGACACCCGCGGCGGCGACCACACGCGGCATGTCCGGATCGGCGAGGCCGCCACTGACGTCGTTCACCAGCAGGGCACCCACGTCAAGGGCGGCCTCTGCGACCTCAGCGCGCATGGTGTCGACACTGACCGGCACGTTCTCCGCGATGAGGGCCTCGATGACGGGCACGACGCGACGCAGTTCCTCGTCCCCGGACACACGCTGCGCACCGGGCCGCGTGGACTCGCCGCCCACGTCCACGATGTCGGCGCCCTCCGCGACGAGGTCGAGCCCATGCCGGATGGCCTTCTCCGGATCGAACCAGGCACCGCCGTCCGAGAACGAATCGGGGGTGACGTTGACCACGCCCATGACGAGGCAGCGCCCTGGCGCGGGCAGCCCCGGAACGACGGCACTGGTCATGGCACCCAACCCTATGCCTTGATCTCAACCCCCCGGAGCGACGCCTCCGCCGCCCGATTCCGCCGGCGCACCGGCCCGGCGCGACGCCACGTACCGTGGCCCGGCACACCGGCCTCGGCAGGCCGGGCCACCCCGTCCGGAATCAGCAGAACGGGCCTCAGCGCAACGCTGAGGCCCGTTCAGGCGTTCGATGGCCCGGAAAGGCGGGCGGACGGCCGTCAGCGGCCGAGGATCAAGCTCATCGCCTCAGACCGCGTCTCGGCATGATCACGGAAGTCGCCGCGCACCGCCGACGTCACCGTCTTCGCGCCCGGCTTGCGCACACCGCGCATCGTCATGCACAGATGCTCGGCCTCGATCACCACGATCGCACCACGCGGCTCCAGCACGCTCATCAGCGCATCGGCGACCTGACTGGTCAGCCGTTCCTGGACCTGCGGGCGGCGCGCATACACGTCCACCAGCCGCGCCAGCTTCGACAGACCCGTGATCTGGCCCTTCATGTTAGGCGTGTACCCCACATGGGCCACTCCGTGGAAGGGAACCAGGTGGTGCTCACAGACCGAGTACACCTCGATGTCCTTCACCAGGACCATCTCTTCATGATCGGCGTCGAACACCGTGGTCAGCGCATCCTCCGGCGTCTGCCGCAGACCGGCGAACTGCTCGGCGTACGCGCGCGCCACCCTGGCCGGTGTCTCACGCAGCCCGTCACGGTCGGGGTCCTCCCCCAGCCCGATCAGGATCTCGCGCACGGCCTTCTCGATCCGCGCATGGTCGAACCCGGGCGGCTCGTCCAGGATCGGTGTCTCGCCCTCGACGAACGCCCGTCCCGCGTCCCGCGCCGCCTGGTCCACCGTCCACTGCCCCTGGGCGCCGGTGGACGACGAGCCTGAGGACGGTGTCACGTCCCCGGGCTCGTCGCGCGCCGACGTTTCGTCTTGCGGATCAACCAACGCGGTCAGCTCTCACCCTGGGCCGGGTCGGCGGCCTCCGAAGCGACACCGCTCTGCCCATTGCCCTTGGTCAGGTCCGTGACGTCCTGCGGGCCGAGAAGGGCCAGCTCCTTACGCGTGAGGATGGGCGGACGGTCGGACGGGAGACGCTTGCCATAGCCGGTGTAGGAGTTCTGATGCGGCCGCTTCTCGATCGGCGCGAAGATCTCCAGCACCATGTCCTTGGACAGGGTCTCCTTCTCCATGAGGTTCACGACCAGTTCGTCGAGGACGTCCCGGTACTCCACGAGGATCTCCCACGCGGTGTCGTGGGCGGCCTCGATGTAGCGGCGGACCTCGTCGTCGATCGCGGACGCTATGTCCTCGGAGTAGTCACGCTCGTGGCCCATGTCGCGGCCGAGGAAGACCTCGCCCTGACCGGAGCCGAACTTGCGCGCTCCAAGACGCTCGCTCATGCCGTACTCGGTCACCATGTTGCGGGCGATGGAGCTGGCCTTCTCGATGTCGTTGGCCGCACCGGTCGTCGGCTCGTGGAAGACCAGTTCCTCCGCGGTGCGCCCACCGAGCAGCATCGCGAGCTGGTCGTTCATCTCCGAGCGCGTGGTGAGGAACTTGTCCTCCATCGGAAGGGTCATGGTGTAGCCCAGGGCCCGTCCGCGAGGAAGGATCGTCACCTTGTGCACGGGGTCGGAGTTCGGCAGCGCGTGCGCCACCAGAGCGTGCCCGCCCTCGTGATAGGCGATGATCTTCTTTTCCTTCTCCGACATCACGCGGGTCTTGCGCTCCGGCCCGGCCATGACGCGGTCGATGGACTCCTCAAGGGTGTCCATGTCGATCAGCTTGCGGTCGAAGCGCGCGGTGAGCAGCGCAGCCTCGTTGATCACGTTGGCCAGGTCGGCGCCCGTGAAGCCGGGGGTGCGGCGCGCGATGATGTCCAGCTCGACGTCCGGGGCGAACGGCTTGCCGCGGCCGTGCACCTTCAGGATGCCCTTGCGGCCCTCCAGGTCCGGGCGGTCCACGGTGACCTGCCGGTCGAACCGGCCGGGACGCAGCAGCGCCGGGTCGAGGATGTCGGGACGGTTCGTCGCCGCGATGAGGATCACGCCGCCCTTGACGTCGAAGCCGTCCATCTCGACCAGCAGCTGGTTGAGGGTCTGCTCACGCTCGTCGTGGCCACCGCCGAGGCCCGCGCCGCGGTGCCGGCCGACGGCGTCGATCTCGTCGATGAAGATGATCGAGGGGGCGTTCGTCTTGGCCTGCTCGAACAGGTCGCGGACGCGGGAGGCGCCCACACCGACGAACATCTCGACGAAGTCGGAGCCGGAGATCGAGTAGAACGGCACCCCCGCCTCGCCGGCCACCGCGCGGGCCAGCAGCGTCTTACCGGTGCCGGGCGGGCCGTACAGCAGCACACCCTTGGGGATCTTGGCGCCGATGGACTGGAACTTCGCCGGGTTCTGCAGGAAGTCCTTGATCTCTTCCAGCTCTTCCAGGGCCTCGTCGGCCCCGGCCACGTCCGCGAAGGTCGTCTTCGGAGTGTCCTTGGTGATGAGCTTGGCCTTGGACTTGCCGAAGTTCATCACGCGCGAGCCGCCGCCCTGCATCTGGTTCATGATGAACAGGAAGATCAGCACGATGATGACGATCGGCAGCAGGCTGAACAGCAGGTTCAGGAAGAAGCTCTGCTTCGGAACCTCCACGTCGTAGCCGCCGGGCAGCTGTTTCGCGTCGACCTGCTTCTGCAACGCCTGCTGGAGCTGGTGTCCCTGGCCGTCGACCCACGACGTCTGCTGATGCTCACCGTTCTTGAGCGTCAGCTCGATCCGCTGGTCCTTGTCAATGATCTTGGCGGACTTCACCTGTCCCGCGTTGATCTCCTGGACGACCTTGGAGGTGTCGACCTTCTCGTACGAGGGGCCGGGGTTGATGCCCCACATGACAAGGGCGACCAAGAGGCCGAACAGCAGGATCCACAGCAGCGGCCCGCGAAAATAGCGCTTCACGTCCATTTATTCGGTTACCCCTCCGGGGCCCGTCCCTCCTGACCAACGTCTGTGTGCGATCCTCGCCCGTCCCCGGGGGACGGACGCCGGGGCGACCAACAATCCGACTCACGAAAGCTCCGTCGCCCTGGGCTCCGGACCCACCGCAGCGGTTTCCCTCCTGTGGCTCCCCAACCCGAGGATCCGGGACACCGACGGTACACCGCAGGACGCAGGAGACGCAGCCGACGCCGTCCTCCTGCATCCCTTCCATATACCCGTCAACGACCTTTGCAACGATTCGTCACGGTCCCTTGTTCCCTGAGGGGCGAGGCTACGCGCCGTCTCCGCCGTAGACGTGGGGGGCGAGCGTGCCGACGAACGGCAGGTTCCGGTACTTCTCCGCGTAGTCGAGCCCGTAGCCGATGACGAACTCGTTGGGGATGTCGAACCCGATGTACCTCACGTCGAGGTCGGTCTTGACCGCCTCCGGCTTGCGCAGCAGCGCGCAGATCTCCAGCGATGCGGGCCCGCGTGAACGCAGGTTGCTGACCAGCCATGACAGGGTCAGACCCGAGTCGACGATGTCCTCCACGATCAGGACGTGCCGGTCCAGGATGTCGGTGTCGAGGTCCTTGAGGATGCGCACGACCCCCGACGACTTCGTCCCGGACCCGTACGACGACACGGCCATCCAGTCCATCGAGGCGGGCGTGTGCAGCGCCCGCGCCAGATCCGCCATGATCATGACGGCGCCCTTGAGTACTCCGACGAGAAGCAGGTCCTTGCCCGCGTAGTCGGCGTCGATCTGCCCGGCGAGCTCCCGCACCTTGTCCTGCAGGTCCGCCTCGGGGACCAGCACCTTCGCCAGGTCTGTGCCCAGGTCTTTCTCGTCCACAACCCCACCCTCATCGCCGAGACCTCGCCCGTCCTGTGGGACGGGCACAGCCGCGCGACGTTCTCCCCGTTCACGCAGCGGACACGTCGTGTGCCGGCTCATGTGGCGAGCCGCACACGGCGCGATGTCAAACCGGGCCGAACAGCAGCTTCCCATACCGCCGGACGGCCCTCAGCCCCCCGGGCAGGTCTACGTGCCGCTGGCCATGCCAGGCCGTGACCAGCCGATCGACCGCATCGACATGGACGGCCGCGAGCGTACCGGGTGGACTGCCGGCCCTGACGACGGCCATCCGCAGAACCCGGGTGCGGACGGCTCTGGCCAGGTCACCGAGCCCTTCGATGCGGAGGGCCACGGCATAGCCGTCTTCGGAGGTTTCCAGGTCGGTGAAAGCCTGTGCGGCGAGCTCGTCCAGGAAGTCCGCGTCGTCGCGCAGCATCCTCGCCGTCCGCGCCAGAGCCTCGGCCACGCCGGGTCCTAGAGATTTCTCCAGGACCGGGAGCGCCTCATGCCGTACGCGTACGCGTGCGTAGGCGGGATCAACGTTGTGGGGGTCGTCCCAGGGGTTCAGCCCCATCGCCTTGCAAGCCCTGCGCGTGGTCGCGCGGTCGATCTCAAGCAGGGGCCTTACGTAGCGGACGCCGGACTCGCGGCGGAAGGCGGCAGGCATGCCGGACAGCGATCGGGCCCCAGAGCCGCGCGCCAATCCCAGCAGGACGGTTTCGGCCTGGTCGTCCTGGGTGTGCCCCAAGAGGACGGCCACGGCCCCGAGCCGGTCGGCCGCATCGTCGAGAGCCGTATAGCGGGCGTCGCGGGCGGCGTTCTCCGGCCCGCCTCCCCCGTCCACCAGGACCGCGACCGATCCGGATGGGTCCAGGCCAAGGCCCGCCATGATCCGGACCACGGCGTCGGCGCGTTCGCCTGAACCGTCCTGCAGACCGTGGTCGATCGTCACCCCGCCTGCCGGATGTCCCGAGCGGGGCGCCTCGAACGCCAGCGCACCAGCGAGCGCCAAGGAATCGGCCCCGCCGCTGCATGCGGCCAGCACCATGGCCCCTGGCTGGAGGTCCGCCAGGACGCGCCGTACCGCGAGACGTACCGCCGCCACCGCCGGATCAGGGCCCATGCAGAATCTTTACCACTACGCGGCATCGCGCACGCGCGACGGTCACCGGACCCAACGGGCCTGGCTCAGGCCTCGTTGGCCTCGGGGGGCGCGTCCAGGGCGCGGGGGCCGACGACCCTGTCCATCCACAGGGCCGGCTCTTTGATCTCGTCGTGCGTGGGCAGTGTCTCCGGCGACTGCCACACCTGGTTGAACCCGCTCATGCCCACTTCGGTGACGACCCGCCGGACGAACCGCGACCCCTCCGCGTACTGCTTCATCTTCAGGTCGATGCCGAGAAGGCGCCGAATCGTCTTGTCGAGCTTGGAGCCGCCGTCCCGCCGCCCCTGGAAGCGTGAACGGATCTGCTGTACGGACGGGACCACTTCCGGGCCGACCGCGTCCATCACGTAGTCGCCGTGTCCCTCGACCAGCGTCATCACCGCGGTGAGGCGGTCGAGGATCGCGCGCTGCTCCGGGCTCTGGATCGCGTCGATGAGGTTGGCGTCGCCGCCGCGCACGGCGTCGGCGACGGCCTCGGCCGCGTCCCGGATACGGTCCAGCATCACGCCGGGGTCGAGGTCGGACGCGAGCAGGAACTTGGTCATCTGCTCCTGCACGTACTCGCGAAGCCACGGGACACCCGTGAACTGGGCCCGGTGCGTCTCCTCGTGGAGACACACCCAGAGGCGGAAGTCGCGTGCCTCCACACCGAGCTCATGCTCCACGTGAACGATGTTGGGAGCGACCAGCGTCAGCCGCCCCGTCGGCGCCTCGCCGGACGGGTCCGGCGGCAGGAACAGCTCGTACTGCCCCAGGACGCGGCTGGCCATGTACGCCAGAATCGCGCCGACCTGCATGCCGGTGACGCGCGAACCCACGGCCTGGACGACGACGTTGCCCGCACCTCCGAGGGGCCCCGGACCACGCCGCTCGTTCATCTGCTCCATGAGCGGTTCCAGCACCACCCGGAATCCGTCCACGTTCGCCCGGATCCAGCCGGGCCTGTCCACGATCGTCGCCGGATCCGGATCGAGCTCGGAGGCCATGCCGGTGAAGTCCCGCACATGCCCGTGGGCGATCTTCGACAGCTCGCGCAGCTCCGCCACGACCTCACGAGCCTCGGCATGGCTGACCTGCGGTCCCGGCCTCACGAGCCGGGTTCCCGCCTGGACGGCCACGTTCCAGTCGATCATTGAGGCGCTCATGTACTCCACCGTACGTTTCGGACGCGGCGCCGAGGCGCCCCTGCACAGTCGTTCAACGAACAACCGTCCTGGTTATCTCCCGTATGGCCGCGCCCACACCCCGCTCAGCCCCCGGCCGAGGGCGCGCCACCGCAGCCGCAGGCGGCGACGGCGGCCGCCAGCTGGTCGAGCTTGCCGGGATCGACCGGCCCCTTGCCATCCCCCGCCATGAAGGCGAACGCGAGCAACCGGCCATCCGCGTCATAGGCGAGCCCTGCCAGCGTGCTGACGCCCGCCAGCGTGCCGGTCTTGGCGCGGACCATCCCGGCCCCCGCCCGGCTGGCCCCGACGGTGAAGCGCGGGGGGCCCAGCGTCCCGGAGAACCCGGCGATCGGGAGACCGGAGACGGCCGCGCGGAGCTCCGGGTGGTCGTCACCGGCGGCGAGCGAGACGATGCGGGCGAGCGCCATCGGCGTGATGCGGTTCCGCGTGGACAGGCCACTGCCGTCGTTCACCGAAACCCCTTCCGTCACGCCCAGCCTGGCGACGACCTGCTCCACGGCCTGGGCGGCGTCCGCGAACGTCGCCGGACGACCCAGCTTGATGGCGACCTGCCGCGCCACCGCTTCCGCCACATCGTTGTCGCTCTCGGTCATCAAGTGCTCCACCAGCGCGGACATCGGCGGTGACTGGACGGCACCGAGCCGCACCGCCCCCTTCTGCGCGACCGTCCGGCGACCGGGCTTCGCACTCACTCCGTTCTTGGACAGCAGCTGCGCGAACTGCTTCGCTGCCGCGGCGGGCGGATCGGAGACCCGTGTCCTCTTGGACGGATCCCCGGGAGACACGCGGCCTTCGTCGACCGTCAGGGCGGTGACCGGAGCGACCTCGCCATCAGGCATGTAATTGGGTTTCCAGCCGGCGGCCGTACGGGGGCCCGCATACGCGGACACGTCGTAGTCCACGCGCACCCGCTGCACACCGGACGCCTTCAGCGCGGTGGCCGTCTGCCGAGCCAGATCCACCAGCGAAGCGAAGGGAGGACGGCCCTCTGGGAGTGCCGGAAGGGCCGTCAAGGTAGGATCCCCGCCTCCGACCAGTACGATTCCGCCACCGGTGCCGTGCACGACCTGTGTGGTGATCCGGTGGGCGGGACCGGCCGAGGCGAGCGCCGCCACCGACGTCACCAGCTTCGTCGTCGAGGCCGGGGTCGCCGGCCGGTGGGACTGCCGCTCGAACAGGGGACGGCGGGTCGCCGCATCGATCACCACCGCGCTGATCTTCGCGCGGGGGCCGCCGATCAGCGCCGAGAGCCGACCGGCCAGGGTGGACGCGTCCGGCGACGGGCCCGACAGGGGATCGGCGGCGGGGATCGCCGCCGAGGCCGGGACGCGTACCAGGTCACGCGCCGCCACGCTGGGCGGCTGCGGGGAAAGGTGGCGGTCGGGTGTGAGTTTGGCCACTGCCAGCCCGGCGGTGACGATGAAAACGTTCAGGAGGGACAGCGACAGGACCACGAGGGCACGGCCCCGTGCAGGCACGCGACCGCCCCTCTCCCACTCAGCACTCACCAACGTGCGACATCCTTATACAAGGGAACATCCTGTGGGGACGGCCTCGCCCACGGGTTCCCGAAAGACTATTCACTGCGAGCGTGCAGGGAGCGGAGGACATCTTGGATTTCGACGTCACCATTGAGATCCCGAAGGGCCAGCGGAACAAGTACGAGGTGGACCACGAGACCGGACGCATCCGGCTCGACCGCATGCTGTTCACCTCGACGCAGTACCCGGCCGACTACGGGTTCATCGAGGACACCCTAGGCGAGGACGGCGACCCGCTTGACGCGCTCGTCCTGCTGCAGGAGCCGACGTTCCCCGGCTGCCTGATCCGCTGCCGCGCGGTGGGCATGTTCCGGATGACCGACGAGGCCGGTGGCGACGACAAGGTCCTGTGCGTCCCCGCGACCGACCCCCGCCAGGAGCACCTGCGCGATATCCACCACGTCGCCGAGTTCGACCGGCTGGAGATACAGCACTTCTTCGAGGTCTACAAGGACCTGGAGCCCGGCAAGTCCGTCGAGGGCGCCAGCTGGGTCGGCCGCGTCGAGGCGGAGCTGGAGATCGAACGCTCCCTCAAGCGCGAGGCGGACCGGGGCGGCCACTGAGCGTCGCCCGCGCAGATCCGCTCCCGCGCCCACGCGACACGACTCGTGAAGAACCCTTCCGCGCGGCACCACGCGGAAGGGTTCTCTTCTTCCACCGCACCCCCACGCCACTGCACGGCAGCGGCTCCGCGTCCTCGCACGGCCTCAGCCGACGGGACGGGTAGCGCCGATCAGGTCACCCCGGTGAATGCCGGAGATGCGGACCCGTGCACCGGTGTAGGGCGCCTCCACCATCTGGCCGTCGCCGACGTAGATGCCCACATGGTGGATGGTGCCGGGATCGGACGTGTCCCTCGCGAAGAAGACGAGGTCACCCGGACGCAACGCGTCGATGGGGACGTGCGGTCCCGACGTCCACTGCGTGCCCGTCCAGTGGTCGAGCCGTACACCGGCCTTGTCCCACGCGTACATCGCCAGGCCCGAGCAGTCGAAGCCTCGGATTCCCGCGCCCTGTGCCACACCGTAGCTTGGACCGGCCGTGGTGCCTCCACCCCACGAGTACGGGGTTGCCAGCCATTTGAGCGCCGCACGCACCGCGATCGCACCACGTTTGGCCGACGTGGTCTGTCCCTCGGCAGGGTGTCCTGAACCCGCGATGGAGGCACGGACCTTGCGTGCTTCCGCCTTCTCCAACGCCCGTACCCGCGCGCGCTTGAGCCGGGCAGTTCGGGCTTGAGCGCTTCCAAGCCGCCGCTCCAGGTGCCGCTTTTCCACCTTGATGCGTTGCACCGAAGCCTGTTGCCTGGCCACCGCCTCCTGCGCGAGCCGTCTGGCCTCCTCGGCACGTCTCGTCGCCGCCCCCTGCTCGTCGAGCGCCTTCTGCGCCTGGCGGCGGAATACGTCCGCGACGGTCTTGGACGCCTCCACGCGGCGAACCATCGCGGTCCGCCGCTTGACGAGCATCTCGACCATCGCGGCACGGTCCATGAAGCCCTGCGGGCCACCGTCGCCGACGAGCGCCGACGAGATCTGGTCGTAGCCGGTGTTGTTCCGGTAGAGCTGCGCGGCGAACGACGCCAGTGCGGCTCGCGTTTCCTCCATCCTCCGGTTCGCCTCAGCCAGCCGTGCCTGGGCGTCCCTGTGGGCATGCTGGGAACGTTGCAGTCCGAGCCGTTCGCCGTTGTAGCGTTCCACCGCGGCCGCAGCGGCCACGGCGAGCCGGTCGAGTTCGCCGTCGGCCTGCGCGAGCTTCGCCTTCGTCCGGCCGACCTCGGCAGCGCGTTCCCTGACCTGCCGTTCGCTGCGCTCAACGTCCCCCGCGCCGGGGGTGGGGTCGGCCGCCGGCGGGCGGGCGGACACCGCCGGAGCCGACAGGCTCACGCAGATCGCCACGGTGGAGAACAGGGCGGCCAGCCGCAGTGCCACGCTGCGGGAATGGGACGAGCTCGCACGACGGATCTGTGCTGCGCCGAATGCCATGAGCACGTCTTCCCCCAGGCATGTACTGCTTAGCGCAAACGATCACCTACGAAGGGTAGTTGACTCGGGCAATGGCGGGTACGTTCGCCACTCCCCGTCAGGGGCCGGACGGCGAGCTTGTACTTGGAGAGACGGCCGTGGCCCCTGATGACGCCTCGGTGGACGGTGACGGATCCGGGCCGTCACCGGATGGTGGCGGCCCAGAGGGCGACGGATTTGGAGACGGCGGGGTCTCGCGATGTGAGGGTGACGGGCGGCCCGGACGGTGAGTCCCGGGTGGTGTGGACGGGTATCCGTGGCCCGGCCCCGTCGGCGTCGGCGAAGGCGAAGGCGTCGGATCCGCGCCTGGAGCGTCGGGCCGCCAGGTGACGTGCACCTGGCTCCCACCGGGCTGGAACGTGATCGTGCCGTCCCCGCCGGAGTTCGACTTCCGCGAGACTTGGACGCGCACGGTCACGCTTTGCCCGGCCGCAAGACGTCCGGATGAAGGGTGAACCCCTACGGCTCCCTGGCTCCTCGCCCGCCAGGTCACCGATCCACTTTCTGCCCGCAGTTCTATGGACCCGTCCGAGTCTCCCGCGAGGTCCAGGAAGAGCGGGGAGACCAGCAGCGTGCTCTTGGCCGCAGGGCTCGAATGGTCATTCGCGGGCGCCGGTGCCGGCGACGGTGTCCGCAGTGCGGTCGGCGGCGCGGACGAGGCTGTCGAACCGAGCGGGAATGTGGCCGACACAGGAGCGGCATCGAGGTAACCGGCACCTTCCGGATGGTCCGCGGACCGCCGGCCGGGGACCGGATACTGCGAAAGGCCGGGAACGGCGCTCGGGCGTGGGCCGGCGACAGTGTCGGCGTCCCGTCGTCCGGTGTCGAACAACCCGTACATGGAGGCGATTCCGCCACCGGACAGAAGCGCCACCACTGCTAGCACCACGACGCCCCGGACCGCTTGGCTCCCGCGCTGCTGCTCATTCGACAGGGAACGTGTTCTGCGCAAGCGGCGTAGGCACGAATGGCCTCCCGGACTCGACGCCCAGGGCGGACGTGCAGGCTGCATGGCCTGGACTGGGAACCCGTCAGGCGTGAACCCGGTGATCCGGGTGGTGACGAAGAGCCGATAGCCGACAAGCTCGGGATCGAGGAAACAGCTCATCACCCGGAGCCGGAGTTCCGCTGCCAGATCGGGTTCCGGCAGCAGTCCGTAGACCTTGGTGGCCGACACGGTACGCGGACGGAACGCGCCGCAGACGGAGCAATCCTCCGCGTGCTCCGCCAGCCGGCCGTTCGCGCCGCCGGTGTGCGAGTCCACGCCGTGCCGTTCCCGCAGCAGCGCGGCACGTTCCGCGCAACCGTACGGGCCCTGGTGCGCGAGCATTTCGGCCGTCAACGCCTCTGCCAGCTCGCCGTGCGCACGATCGAGCGCCGACTGCGCGTCTTTCAGCGGTACGTCGAACACCGCGGCCAAGTCGGGAACGGCCAACTGGTGCCGGACCCGTAGTTCCAGGATCTCCCGGGAGACCGGCAGCAGCGCCAGGACCGCCTGCCACGCCATGATGCGCTGGTCGACGTCCTCCTGGTCGTGGCTGGCGATCGGCACGTCCGGCGGATGATCCGTGGGCGGCAGCCGACGCGCGCATTCCAGCCGGGCGATGGCGTAGAGCCACGGCGCGAACCGGTCCGGGTCGCGCAGCTTTCCGATGTGCGCCTCCGCCACGATGAGCGTGTCGCGCAGCGCCACCTGGGCGGCGTCCCGGCTCCGTAGTTGGAACCAGCAGTACGCGTAAAGCCGGTCGGCATGGGCGTCGTACAGGGCGGCCGGGGCGCCCGGATCACGTTCGCACAGCGCCGCGACCAGGAGATGGTCGTTCATGCCACAAAACGTAAAGGGTCCGGGCGCTCTTTACAGGCCATTTCAAGAGATCGAACTCAGATACCGAACACCATTCTTACTCCTTCGTGACACTTTTGGAGAGTGTCGCGAATGAGACTCTTAGGACGTTACGACCGAAGTACCTCCGATAAAGGATCGATCATCTGCTCACCAGGGCATCGCCCCGGTGAACGATCACGCACTCCACGACGTGAAACACATATGACCGGCGTTCACTCAGGGAGAAGCATTTCCATCATCGGCGGCAACAGCCCTTCGGCCGCCGCCGCGATGGTCGCGACCTGTGCGCTGGTGTAGATGACCGGCTCTCCCGCAATGGCACGTGGGATCGTCCTGGCCGCATGGAACAGCACCCCGGCATGCTCTGCTCCGTCCCGCGCGACACGTGCACCATGCACAACGACCATCGGCGTGACGTGCACGTCCTCACCCAGCTCCTCGGAGAGCAGTTCCGCCACCGTGTCGGCGGCCCGAGCGGCCACACGGGTCACACCGACGACCGGTCTGCGCCCCACCCACAGACGGCTCTGCCCGAGGCGCAACCGTGCACCCCACCGAAGCCGTCGGCTGACGATCGCGTAGATGCCGGACAGGCCCACAACGAGGTGATCGAGATTGGTCGTGGGCGTGGAACCGTCCGGCAAGGCCCGGTCATGCAGAACGTGAAAGCCCGCCGGATCCAGGCGGGCCAGCCTCCGGCCGGTACGCCGCTCGGCCAAGGCACCCCGCCGCCAACTGGTCACAGGTCCCGGCCTGAATCTCGCATACGCCGCGTGCCCGACGAAGACGACGACGGCTACCACGGCTCCCGCCCACCAAACGCTCAGACCGGCCGCAACGACCCCCGATCCGCCGGCCACCACCGCCCGCACCGCGCGCCGTTCCCAGCGGTGCTCCGCGGCCAGCGCGCGGTGGCGATACAGGGCCGAGGCTCCGGCGTTGGACACGCCGACACCGCTGCTGCGCACCTCAAGGCCCCTTCCCCTCGGCCCCCGAGCCGCACCTGGCTGCATAAGCGTGCGGCAGCCCGGCGGTTCCAGCAAGGAGTTTCGAGGACGAGATCTTGGTCTCGAAGTTGACACTGTCATCGTGACAGTGTCATCATCGGGGGCATGGACGGCACCTGGACGATCAACGAGCTGGCGGAACGCGCCGCCGCGGCCCTTGCCGCGGACGGATCCGGGCAGGTCAGCGGCCGGGTGCGTGACCTGCCCAACGAACGGCTGATCCGCTGGTACACCACGATCGGCCTGGTCGACCCGCCCCTCGGCCGGCGTGGCCGCATCGCCCAGTACGGGCCGCGTCATCTCCTGCAGCTCGTCGCGGTCAAGCGCCGCCAGGCCGCGGGCCGCTCGATCGCCGAGATCCAGCTCGAACTCGCCGCCGCCACCGACGCAGCCCTCGAACGAATCGCCGCCCTCCCGTTCCCCGCCCCGATCCACACGCACGAAGACGGAACAGCCGTTGACGGGGTAAGCCCGGTTGAGGGAGCAGTCCCGGTCGACGAAGTGAGCCCGGTGGAACGAGCGCGGCCGGTCGAGCGGACGGCTACGACCGAAGCGGCGAGCCCACCCGGCACGGGAAGCGAAACCGCCCGCGCCACCTTCTGGAGAACGCGCCCAGACGTTTCCTACGGCGCGGTCACCATCACCGACGACTACGGCAGACCAGACGACCACCGAAGGGTGGACCATGCCGGCTCCGACGGACTCGTCGGCTCGGACGACTGCGGAGAGCCTCGCCCCTCTGTCGTCCAGGGTGTCCGGCTCACATCCGGCCTCACCCTCCTGCTGGACGTCCCAGCCCTGAGCGGCGACGACCTCACCGCCATCGAGACCGCCGCACGGCCGCTGCTCGACGAGCTACGCCGGCGCGGTCTCCTCGCCCCCGCAGCAAGCCCCGCGTTCCAGTCCGCCGATCCTTCCCGGAGGTCCCAGTGACCGTGCGCATCCTGCCGCTACCCGACATCGAGCCCCCGGCGACCGATCACGGAATCGGTGCGCTCACGACCGACAGGGGCAACCTGCCGCTCGACTCCGTCGACGTGCACGCCGCGATCACCGGGCTCGCCGCCGGCATCGAAGTCGTCCAAGGCTTCCGCAACCCGTTCGACATACCGCTGGAGGCCACCTACATCTTCCCGCTGCCCGACCGCGCCGCCGTCACCGCGCTGCGCATGGAGGCCGCCGACCGGGTCGTCGAGGGGACGCTGAAAGAGCGCGGCCAGGCCCGGCGGGACTACGACACCGCCATCGCCGCCGGACAGCGCGCCGCGATCGCCGAGGAGGACCGCCCGGACGTCTTCAGCATGCGGGTGGGCAACATCCTCCCCGGCGAACGCGTAACGATCAGGCTGACGCTCAACCAGCCCCTGCCGCACGAGTCGTCCTCCAGCGCGACGTTCCGCTTCCCGCTCGTCGTCGCGCCCCGCTACATCCCGGGTGCGCCGCTCGACGGCGAGCGCGCCGGGCCCGGAGTCGCCGACGACACCGGCGCGGTGCCGGACGCGTCCCGGATCAGTCCGCCCGTCCTGCTGCCGGGTTTCCCCAACCCGGTGCGGCTGGCCATCACCGTCGACATCGACCCGGCCGGGCTGCCGCTGACCCAGATCCGCTCGGCGCTCCACGTGGTGGCCGAAGAGGGCGAGGGTGAACGCACGACCGTCCGGCTGCGGCCGGGTGAACGCCTCGATCGCGACTTCATCCTGCGTATCGATTACGCCCCGCATGAAAGCGCGGCCCTCTCCCTCGTCCCCGACGAGTCCGGTGAGGAGGGAACGTTCAGCATGACCGTGCTCCCCTCCGGAGAAGCCCGGCCGAGCCCACGCGACGTGGTGCTCGTCCTCGACCGTTCCGGCAGCATGCAGGGCTGGAAGATGGTCGCCGCCCGTCGCGCCGCCGCCCGCATCGTCGACACGTTCCGGTCCGAGGACAGGTTCGCCGTCCTGTCCTTCGACACCGTCGTCGAACGTCCCCGCGACCTCGGCACCGGCCTGGTCGAGGGCACCGACCGCAACCGGTTCCGCGCGGTGGAGCATCTGGCGGCGCTGAACGCACGCGGCGGCACCGAGATGCTCGCGCCCCTCGACGAGGGCTGCCGCCTGCTCGCCGGCTCGGTCCGCGACCGGGTGCTGGTCCTCATCACCGACGGCCAGGTCGGCAACGAAGACCAGATCCTCGCCCGCCTGGAACCCCGGTTGCACGGTGTCCGCGTCCACACGGTCGGCATCGACCAGGCCGTCAACGCGGGTTTCCTGAACCGTCTCGCCGCCATCGGCCAGGGCCGTTGCGAACTGGTCGAAAGCGAAGACCGCCTCGACGAGGCGATGGAGCACATCCACCACCGGATCGCCGCGCCGCTCGCGACCGGGCTCAGCCTCCACGCCGACGGCCTGGAGATCGTTCCCGACTCCGTGGCCCCCGGCAGGCTCGGTGCGCTGTTCCCCGGCGTCCCGCTGGTGATCGCGGGCCGTTTCCGCGGCGCCCCATCCGGCTCGCTGTCCGTCCGCGGCACCGCCTCCGGCGGAACGGCCTGGGAGCAGCACGCCACCGGCGTCATCACCAAGGACCCGGCCACCACGTCCATCTGGGCCCGCGCACACCTGCGCGACCTGGAGGACCGCTACACGGCCGGAGGCCCGGACGACCTTGAACAACGCATCGTCAGCACGTCCCTCCGCTTCGGCGTCCTGTGTCGCTTCACCGCGTTCGTCGCCGTGGACAGCAGGGTGGTCACCGATGGCGAAGCCCCGCACCAGGCCGTCCAGCCGGTGGAGATGCCCGGCGGCTGGGAGTCGCCCACCGCCGCCCCGAGAATGACGCACGCGGCCTTCTCGGCCTCGGCGGACGCCTTCATGCCGGCAGCCCTCGCGGCACCGAGCGGTCCGCCGCCGCCTGCCCCGTCCGGCCCGCCGCCTGGATACGGCGCCGATCGCGGCACGCCCCTGCGGGGCACGGGCCGTCCCCCCGGCACATCGGCGCCCGGTGCGGGCTCGGCGGTGCCGGGACGAGCCCGCCGCGCACCCGCCCTCGCCGGGTTCCAGCAGGAACTGGCCAACGTGCTCGACCGCCTCCGCGAGGTCCCCGCCACGCACGACCGGCGCGTCCACCACCTGCTGAGCGATCTCCTGCCCATCCTTGAGTCGATCGTGCAGCGCATGGAGGCGCAGTCCCTGGACGCGACGTCCCTGTCCACACTCCGCAACGACCTGCGCCGCCTGAACCCCGCATCGGACGAGGCCACCATCAACGACCAGTGGGCCCGCGCGCTTCACATCCTCAGCGACTTCACCGGAGCCGCGACACCCCGCCGCCCCTTCTGGAAACGCCAGTGATGGCCCCGTGCCGGCGGGGCCTATCACCCCGCCGGCACGCCCCCGCCCGCCATCCACACCCCCGAACCGAGCAGCACACACGGGGTGCCGCAGACGCACACGGAGTGGAGCGGTTCGGGTCAGCGGCGGGGGCGCCCCCTGGTTGGGGCGCCCCCGCCGGGAATATTGCGTCAGGCGTGCTTGGGCTGGTGGTTACGTCGCAGCAGGGGAACCAGGTTCAGTGCCAGGCCGATCAGGGCGACGGCTCCGACCAGGTTGACGCCCGGGGTGAACTCGGCGAACCCCTCGCCGCCGGCGGCCGTCCCCGATGCGACCAGGGCGGTGACCACCGCCAGGACGAGGGCGGCGCCGACCTGGCCCGATGTCTGGACGAGACCGGAGGCCAGCCCCTGTTCGGAGTCGTCGATCCCCTCCGTCGCCTGACCCATGATCGAACTGAACCCGAAGGCGAACCCGCCGCCCAGCAGCAGCATGGTGGGCAGGATGGTGAACGCGTAGTGCGGCGCGTGCCCGGCCGTGCCCAGGAACCATGCGTAGCCGAGGGTCAGGGACGCCATGGAACTGATGATCAGGCGGGGCGTTCCGTACCGGTCGATCAGCCGGCCCACGAACGGCGAGCCGAAGGCCACGACGAGTCCAGCCGGCAGCAGCGCCATGGCCATCTTCAGCGGCGACCAGCGCAGCACGTCCTGCAGGTAGAGCGTCATCATGAACTGGAAGCTCAGGTACGACCCGAACAGCGCGACGATGCTGAGGTTGGCCCGGATGATCGTCCCGATCCGCAGGATGCCCAACCGGATCAGCGGATGCCGCACCCTGTTCTCGGTGACGAAGAATCCCACGAGCAGCGCCGCCGCCAGCACGATGGAGCCCAGCGTGACCGGGTCGAGCCAGCCCCGGTCAGGCGCGGAAACAACGGTGTAGACGGCGAGCAGCATGCCCCCGGTGAGGGTGACGGCGCCGACGAGGTCGTGGCCGCCGGCGGCGGCCGGCCTGTCCCGCGGGATCAGGACGGCGCCCGCGACCAGGGCGATGAGGGCAAGGGGAACGGGCGTCAGGAACGTCCAGCGCCACCCGAAGCTGGTCAGCAGCCCGCCGAGGATCAGTCCGGACGAGTAGCCGCTGGCGCCGAAAACCGAGAAGACGGACAGGGCCCGGTTGCGTGACGGCCCCTCACGGAACGTGGTGGTCAAAATGGACAGAGCGGTCGGCGCGGTGAATGCGGCGGCCAGGCCCTTCACGAAACGGGTGACGATCAGCAGCGTGCCGTCGTTCACCAGGGCGCCCACCAGGGACGCCAGCGCGAACACGGCCAAAGCGGCGAGGAAGACCCGGCGGCGGCCGAGCAGGTCGGCGGTACGTCCGCCGAGCAGCAGCAGACCGCCGTAGCCAAGGACGTAGCCGTTCACGATCCATTGCAGTGATGTGGTCGAAAGGCCCAGCTCGGCGCCGATCGACGGCAACGCGACGCCCACCATCGAGACGTCGAGGGCGTCGAGGAACAGCACGGCGCACAGGACCGCGAGGACTCCCCACAGCCGGGGGGTCCAGGTCTGTTCGGCCGACGCGCTCGCGGCGGCCGGCGCACGGACGGTCGGGGCAGTTGAGGTGTCGGTGATAGCCACGTCGAAGGACAGTACATGCGCATGCATTAAATGTCCACGCACTAAATTCCTTGGAATTTAATGTGGATGCATCCGATGCGCACACATGGTAAGGTCCGCGACATGGAGGCGGAGTCTGCTCTGGTCGGCCGCTGGCGCAAGCTTGCGACCTGCTACAACACGGTCGCTTGCGCCCTCGAGCGTGCCCTGCAAGACGCCCATGGCCTCAGCATGAGCGAGTACGAGACCCTCGACCGCCTCGTCGACCTCGACTGTGAGAAGCACCGCATGCAGGAGATCGCCGCGGCCATGTACCTCAGCCAGAGCGCCCTGTCCCGCACGGTCGCCCGCCTCGAGAAGCACGGCTACGTCCAGCGCGGCCTCTGCAAGGACGACCGCCGCGGCGTCTTCGTCGAGATCACCGACGCCGGCCGCCGGAGCCACTCCGAGGCACGCGAGACCCACCTGAAGGTCCTCACCGAACACCTCGGCTCCACCCTCTGACCGCACGACCGCAGGGCTTTGCGCCCCGCGGACCGGCTCCGCTTCCCAGACGTGACTGTGCGGCGAGTGCGCTCCACGGGGAACGTGATGCAACCTGACCGTAGGCGGCCGGTCGTCCAGCGGCCGGCCCACAAAGGCCGGTCCATGGGCAGCACGGGCCAGGGCGGAGGTGTTGTGGGCTGTCGCGTGATGCTGCGCCGATTGCGGGCGGCGGACGAGGACGAGTTCGTCCGGCTCGCCGAACAGAGCGCCGACCTGCACAAGGACTGGGTCAGGACGCCGGCCGACCCGGAGGCGTTCCGCGAGTACCTGGGCCGGTTCGCGGACCCGGCGGCCGGCGAGGCACTGCTGATCAAACGGGCGGACACGGGCGCCATCGCGGGTCATGCCACGCTCACCGGCATCGTCCGCGGACCGTACGACCGCGCGATCCTCGGTTTCGCCGCCTTCACACCGAACGCGGGCCGTGGCTTCATGACGGAAGGCGTCGGCCTGACCGTCCTCTACGCTTTCGGCCCGCTGGGCCTTCACCGGGTCGAGGCGGATGTCCAGCCGGGCAACGAACCCTCCCGCCGACTGGTCCGCCGGCTCGGCTTCCGGCGGGAAGGGTTCTCTCCCGAGTTCATCAACATCGGCGGCATCTGGCGCGACCACGAACGCTGGGCCCTCACCGCCGGCATGACCACCAGCCTCCCCCCATGCGACGCGAACCTGATGCCGTAGCCCGTTTCCTGACCGGCCGTTTTCGCAGGTGACGGTGACGAGATCGGGCGGCAGCCCGTGCGCGGCCCGGATCGGCCGTCGTATATCGGTTTAATGATCTCCCTAAACGACCTATAAAGGGACAAAACCGGACAGTGCGCCAAGTCGCACGCATCGATTGCCGACGAGAGGTGGACGGGCGTGGCGCACAGTGGACACACGGGCGAAAGCTCCGAGTGGCCGGGCACCCTGGACGTGGGCGCGCTGCTCGAGTCGGGATGGCGACCGACACCGTTCCGGCAGTTCATTCTCAAGATCCACAGCCGCTGCAACCTGAAATGTACGTACTGCTACATGTACGAGATGGCTGACCAAAATTGGCGGAAACAGCCTCGTCGTATGACGAAACCCACGGTCGTCAAGGTTGCGGAACGGATCGCCGAACACGCTCGCGCCAACAAGCTTCCCGGGATCGATGTCATCCTGCATGGCGGGGAGCCGCTCCTCGCGGGCCTCGAGCACCTCCGGTACGCATTGCACACCATCCGATCCGCCATCGATCCGATGACCACGGTCACCTTCCACGTGCAGACCAATGGCGTACTGCTCGACACCAACTTTCTCAACCTGTTCGACGAACTGGGCGTTCTCCTGGGAGTGAGTCTGGATGGCGATCAGGACGGTCACGATTCGCATCGAAAGCGCGCCGACGGCCGGGGGAGCTATCAAGCGGTGGCCGCCGGGCTCGACCTGCTCAACGCACCGCAGTACAGGCACCTCTTCTCCGGCTTGCTGACCACCATCGATCTAGGCGCCGACCCATTGAAGACCTACGACGCGCTTCTAGCATTCCGCCCATCGTCCATCGATTTCCTGCTCCCCCATGGCAACTGGGACACGCCGCCCCCCGGCCTGCCCGCGCCCGGGCGGACACCCTATGCGGACTGGCTGATCGCGATCTTCGACCGCTGGTATCGGGCACCCGTCCAGGAGACCCGGATCAGGATGTTCGTCGAAATCATGCGCATGCTCGGTGGCCGCCCGTCCCGCAGCGAGGCCCTTGGGCTGTCGCCGGTGGCGGTCACGGTCGTCGAGACCGACGGGTCCATCGAACTGGTCGACACGCTCAAATCCGCCTACGAGGGGGCGGCCTCCACTCGTCTGCACGTCTTCCGCGACAGTTTCGACTCGGCGCTCATGCTCGCTCCGGTCGCGGCACGGCAGATCGGCATCGCGGCTCTATCGCCCAAATGCCGGGCGTGCGACGTCCATCGCGTGTGCGGCGGCGGCCTTTATCCGCACCGGTACCGGGCGGGACGCGGTTTCCGGAACCCGAGCGTGTTCTGCACGGACCTCCTGCGCCTGATCACTCACGTCCGGCAGGTCATGGTGGACGATCTGGCCGAACTGACGGGATCGCGTGGCTGATGCTGTCCGAAAGGACGTTTCTCAGCCTCGCTCGCGGCGGTGGTGGCGAGAAAGCCGTCGAAGAACTGCGTGCCATCCACCGGGGACGAGTGCTGGTTCTGATACGGGGATTGCTGGATAAGGCACAGGAAGCGGGGCATCCCGAAGCCGGTATGGCCGCAGACGGCTTCGAGCTGCTCAACTCACTCCGCCGCGCCCATCCGAACCTGGTCAATGAGATCCTCGCCTATCCAACGGTCACCGCCTGGGTGCGGCGGACGCTCACAGAGCTGCGCGAGGGGCGGCCGTCCCATCCAGGGCGGCTGGCATGCGCAGCCGCCGTAGCGGCTTACCGGGTCGGCAGCGACCGGGCCGTAGTGGTTCCGGCGGAGAACGGCGCCGTCGTCCTGCCCGGGCTTGGACGCGCGACCCTGCTTGACCGCGCCACGGCCGAGTTCGGCTCCGGACGAGTCGGGCACGTGACCCTGAGCGACGGCGAACCCGGTTGGACGCCCCTGCGGACCTTGCACGCCCGGCACGATGGGATCGCCGTCAGATTCGTCATCGAGGATGGCGATCCCGACCGGATGCCCGGTGCAGGCACCGTCACAGGACGCCTCGACGATCTGGCCGTCAGGCAGTGGCAGGACGTCCTCTCGGAGGCATGGCAGAGCATGGCTTCGCTGCATTGGACCACTGCCACCGAGGTTTCCGCCGCCATCACCGCGTTGACGCCTCTGCGTACGTCCGGAAACGGGCATGTGAGCGGCACACCGACCCACGCCTTCGGCAACATCGGCCTGTCGACACCGCCTGGGCCGCTTGAGCTCGCGGAAACGTTGGCCCACGAGGTGCAGCACGTGAAACTCAGTGCCCTGCTGGAGATCGTTCCATTGACGCTCCGTGACGACCGCCCCCTCCACTACGCGCCCTGGCGGCCGGATCCGCGCCCTATCGCGGGTCTGCTCCAGGGGACGTACGCCTATCTGGGCGTTACCGGCTTCTGGCGCAGGCAGCGAGAAGTCGAACGCGGGAACCAAGCGCTGCGTGCGCACAGCGAGTTCGCGCGTTGGCGAGAGGCTGCCGGCCAGGCGGCACGAACGCTGGCCGACAGTGAACGCCTCACCGATATGGGCATGGTCTTCGTGGAAGAGATGGCGCGGACACTCAGGGTATGGCGGCGGGAGTACGTCCCCCCTGTCGCCCACCGGAATGCCAGAGCGAACGCGGACGAACATCGCTCATCATGGCGCAGCCGCCATTCCTGACCACACCCCCTAAACCGAGGCGCGCGCCTAAATCGGAGGTGGGTCGAAGTCGCAGTCGAGGTGACGTTGTTTTTTGGCGACGATTGCATCGGGGTGTTCCTGACCGAGCGTCGCCGCATAGTGGTCCATCGTCGCCGTGTGGAGGTTCAGCGCCTCCTCCTTCATTCCCGCGGTGAGCAGATCCGTGGCGAGGTTGGCCGCGCAAGCGAGCGTCATAGGGTGGCGATCACCGAGAGTCTGCGTCAACCGCCACAGCGTTCCCCGCCCCAGTTGAACGGCCCCTTCGATGTCGTCCAGCGCGGCGAGGTCGCTGGCGAGATTCACCGCGACCGTTAGCGGGTAATGGTGATCGCGCCCCAACCTCGCTTCCAGACCTGCGAGAGCCTGCTCGTTCAATGTACGCGCCTTGGCCGCCTCCCCGGTCACCCGTCGCAGAAGCGCGAGGTTCCCGGTGCAGCCGTAGTTATAGGGGTGTTCCGGGCCGTAGACGCCCGGATACCGGTTCACGGTGTCCGCCGCCAGCGTCATCGCGTTGTCGAGTTCCCCCATCGTCCGCTGGATGTTCGCCAGGCACATCGCGGATGCAAGCGTATCCGGATGGGTCAGTCCGAAAAGCCGCAAGTAGCGTGAGTGGACGTTCAGAGCCATTTCCTGGGCATTCTCGAACTCGCCTACCCGCCGCCAGGAGATGGACAGGTCCTTCGCGGCACGGAGCGTCCAGGGGTGGTCGGCACCGAGTTCGGTGACCCCGTACGCGTGCACCTCCACACCAAGGTCGCACGCCTCGGCATAGTCGCCACAGAGCCGGACCGCCCGCGCCAGCCCGCTCCACGGAGCGAGAAGGTCCACCGCGTCACCGGAACGCCCGAGCGCACGTTGCTGGATATAGGCGCGCTCATGGTACTCCTTGCATTTCTCATACTGGCTGTTGAGTCCGTGATCCAGCCCGAGACTGTTGACCACGCGCGCCGTCTGCGGCTCGCGTTTCTGGAACGCCCGATTGTGCCGTTCGAGCGACTTCATGTCGTGATCCAGCGCTTGCGAGAACTCGCCGCCGGCACGGTAGTCGGCACCGAGGCTGTTGAGGAGCTGGAGCGTCTCCGGATGTTCCGCTCCTGCGACCCTTTCCATCGCCGGCATCGTCCGGAAGTCAAGGTCGTAGGCGCCCTGGAAGTCACCGAGGTCCCGGAGAACATTGCCGAGATGACGCTGTGCGCGGAGAACATCCATCTCCTCCGGTGACCCGTCCAGGGACCACCGCTTGATGAACTGCTCAAGGAAGTTGCGCGCCGACCCGTAGTCGCCGGACGCCCGCAGGTATCGGACCACCTGGAGCAGCATCTCCCGTACTTCCGGGTCATGGCTTTCCGCGATCTCGGCAGGCTGGACATGGCCGAGCAGGTCGAAGTACTCCGACCAGCTTGTCGGGTCCTGCGGCACGTCCGGTGCGGCCTGCGCCAGGAGCAGGTAGACCTCGCTCCGGATACGTGCCCGGTCGGACTTTCCGAGTTCCTCACGGACCAGCGCTTGGATCAGCCGGTGCACCTGAATCGTCCGGCTGGTCGTGTTGTCGATCTTGGCGAGCGCATAGCGGCCGAGTTCTCCGATGGCGCGGCTCAGTCGAATCGGGTCGTCGAGCAGCTCCGCTATCTCCGGGCTCAGCTTCGGGTGACTCTGGTTGAAGACGTCCCGCGGGATGGGCTCCGGGCTGAAGAAGGCGCAGTAGCGGAGCAGCTCGACCGCTTCGGGCAGCGACTTTCGCAGGCTGCTGACCGACAGCCCCCACGCGGCCGTCATCGATTCCGGGTACTCCGACGGCTTGCCCACGGACAACAGCTCGGCCGTCCGCTCGGCCAGCAGCTCCAGATACTCCGACACGGGCATGCCGGTCTCCGCCTGAAGCGCGCCGGCCTGCTCGAGTGCAAGCGGAAGGTCGCCGAGTTCATCCGCCAGGCGGTCGGCGTCGGGATCGTCGACCGTGCGGGGAACTCGCTTGGCCAGGAACTTCAGGCTCTCCCTCCGGGTGAACACGTCGACGGGGACGGTCTCGTAGACGCCGCTCCACCGGTGGTTACGCGAGGTGATCAAGACATGGCCGGGCCCGGCGCTGGGGATGAGTTCGGTCAGGTCCTCGGGTTGATCGGCGTTATCGAAGATCAGCAGCCATTTGTCGAACGGGTCGCCGCGCCTCAACGCGTCCAGCACGGAGTTGCAGGCGTCCTCGATGCCCGTCACGGTCATCGGAGGAAGGTTGAGATGCGGGGAGAGAGCGGCCAACGCGGACCGCAGCAGATTCGGCTGGTCCGCCGACACCCACCAGACCAGGTCATAATGCGCACCGAACCTGTGCGCGTACTCGACCGCCATCTGGGTCTTGCCGACTCCGCCGAGTCCATGGAGGGCGTGCGGCGCGGACACGACAGCCGTCACCTTGCCCGTTATTCCCTCCTGCCCCGTTATTCCCGCCCGCAGCCTGTCGAGAAGTTCTTCACGTCCGATGAAGTTCCTGTTCCGCGGGGGAACCTTCTTCCCCCACACCTGAGGAACCCGCCTGGCGCCCATCCCGCCCTGACCAGCCGATAGCTCCACGTGTACCGCCTCCGGTTCCCGCTCGCGGACGGCGACCCTTTTCGTCACCCGATGGGACGCCGACCACGATACTCGCAACACCCAGAAAGGAACATGCCATTTAGGACGTCCAATAAAATCGAGAGCGACCGGCCATAAGTCCAATATTCTGGCTTTGTGTCACGGGACACAAAACCCGTGAGCAGAGAGTGCTATGCGATCGCCTTCTGGCCATATCAACGCTGTCGTGTCAAACTTAAAGGGTTCGCCGCCCAGCGACCACTGGAGATCACATGCAGGACCCCGGAAACCTCCAGGTCAGCCGACTCGACTTCTCCAAAGTCTCCTTCGATCGGCTGGACGAGATCAGCGAAAGCGCACTGTGGCACGCCGTGAACGAGATACTCGACCCACGGTATGACGGCGACGCCATCGCGGCCTTCAACTCTTTCGCGTCACCACCGGGCGACGACGAGACCTGATTGGCCGGATACGGTCAGCCACTCACCCCGGCCGCCATTCTGGGCGTCGTACTCGACATCCAGAACATCTGCCCTCAGAGCAGGACGGCAACGAGTGAGCTCTCCCGCCCCACTTCCTGGTACAGGATTCGCGCTGTTTGTGGGGCCCAGGTTCTTCACCACAGAAGCGCGCGCTATTCACTGCCGGGACAGCGACACCAAACTCGCCGGAGGGCGGACGTCCGGCAGGCCGGTGGCCATCGGCCAGGCGGAGACGCTCTTCCACCGGTCACCGATCTACGCGGCGTCGGCGGCATCCAGGTGTTCGGGCCGCGTGCCGGCCGATCCCGGACCCCGCCGTGTGCTCCGGCAGGCCTTCGACCCATGGCCGCGTTGGCGGGTCGGCCACCACGCCCGTCCGTCCGGTGAGGTACTCCGAGCCTTGGCGCTCTCCACCCTGTCACGGACGGACGCCACTGGGCGGGCGCTCGACGCCGTCCTCGCCGAGCCCGCCGACGGCGGCCCGGTGCTCCTCCGGGCCGCAGGGGGCGGAGGACCTGCGACAGCGAGACCATCCCCTGCGATATCACATGACGGTCAGTAAGGTTTACAAGTCGAACCGGGGGAAGTATGCAGGACGTGGCCGTTGTTGGACTCGCGATCGGCTCAGCCACGATTCTTGGCACTGTTATGGCAACCGTCGGGGGTTTCGTTGCCGAATGGCGCCGCACACGGCACGCAAGCCGCCAAGAGCGAGATCAGCGGGTTGAAAGGGAACAGGAGGCACATCAACGAGAACTGCAGGCGTCTCTCGCGGAGGTACGGCTTGCGGTGATCAAGGTTAGCGTCGGGACGCAACTCGTCCAGGACATGCGGCGGACAGATGCCGCCCGATTGGACAATCGTGATTTACCCGATCGAATCAGACGCATAAGGGATGATTACCCCAAAGCAGAAGCCGCTCTTCTCGGACTCTGGGGTATCAGCCACAGCGAAGAGACTCGAGAGGTGGTCGCGTCCCTCCTGGAGGAGGTGGCGTGGGCTTTCCAGTACGGTAAGTCCGCGGGTGGAGCGGATGTCGACCCCGTCGAGGTCGATCGCCGGATCAAGCAGCGGGTTCAGCAACTGAGCATCGCGGTGACCGCCGAGGGCACCTGCCCACAGCGGCCGGGCGAACACTGACCACGCTGCTGGATCGCCCTCGAAATACTGCCTGATCCACTACAGTGCTGTGCGGCTCTACCGGTAACCCCTTGCTTTTAAGAGCCCCGCTCTTGACGGGAAGGAGGTAAGCTTGGCAGCTTTGCACGTTCGGCGGAGATGGCGGGCAAAGAAATCACCTTCCCTTGGTCGTGATTTCACCTGGCTTACCTTCGGCTCAGGCGTTTCACAACTGGGCTCAGTGAGCGCGATGGCCGCGTTTCCATTGCTTGCCCTGTCGGTGATGGATTCACCTGTTCTGGCGGGTTGGGTGACTGCGGCGGGAACCCTCCCGCCCTTGCTACTCCAACTCCCCGCGGGCGTTCTCATCGAGCGAAGCGACTACAGGCACGTGATGGTCGCCACCCAGGCCATAAGAGTGGCCTCAGCCCTGATGCTCCTGGCCGCCTTCCGGATGTTCGACGAACCGGTCGCCGCCCTGCTGATCGCGGCCGCGGTGGAAGGCGCCTGCGCGGTCTTGTTCGCGACCGCCGAGCTCACCTCCGTACCCAGAGTCGTCCAGAGCCAACTGCTGCCGATCGCGATCGCGAGAAACGAGGCGCGCAGCCAAGGAGCCCTGTCCATGGGCCGCCCACTCGGCGGCTTTCTGGTAGCGGTCGGTCACTACGGCCCCTTGCTGATCAACCTGGTCGCCGGTCTCACCGCGCTTCTCTCGGTACTGAGAATGGATGGCCGGTTTTTCAGGACGCAGATTCCAGATGATACGGGGATGGTCAACGCCTTAAAAATCGGGCTGGCCGCCTTTTGGAACAGGCGTTTCCTGCGCGCCATCATGTTCGTCTGCATAGTGACGAACGTACTGTTCCAGATCGTCATACTTCTTTTCATTGTGCTGGCGAAGCAGGAGCAAAGGTCCACGCTCTTCATCGGAGTCATCCTGGCCGCCTCCGGCATCGGCGGCCTGATCGGCGCGTTCTCGGCCCGGTGGCTGATCACCGTCGACCGGAAACTCAGCGTCCTTGTGGCCTGCTCCGGAGCGTGGCTAGTCCTGACCGCCGTCATCGCCTTCACCCATCAACCCGTCGCCATGGTCACCGCCTGGGGCGGCATCGGCTTCGTCGGCGCAAACGTGAACGTCGCGCTGAACCTCTACCAGGCGAGTGAGATCGAGCAGCACCTTCTCGCCAGGGTCGCAAGCGCCAGCAATCTCATCAGCCGCAGCTCTGCCGCCGCCGGCGCCCTCTGCGCCGGATACATCGTCTCCGCCTGCGGCCCGACGCGGTCCGCCGAAGTCGTCTTCTGGCTGATGCTCGGGCTCACGGTCGGCGTATTCGCCTTGGCGATCGGCATCACCTGCCAGCGCCGAACCACCGCCCCTCACCCGGAGCCGACCATCGACGACCGAGCCCCCGAGCCGGCCTACGCCACAGACCGGCATGGCAGGGACAACGGGCAGGATGCCGCGATTGACCCCGAGCAGGATCGGCAATACGCGTTTCCAGGAGTACCGGCCTGAACTGAACGCGAGCGAGCCGGCCCCGATTGTTCCCGCCTGGTACCGCGGGTCCGACTGTGGCCATCGCCGACCTTGTCGGCCTGTTCCATGGCGGTGTCTTTGACCTCGCCTGATGCTGGGTCCATGTGGCGTTGGTCGAGGAGTCCGTGGACGTGGGTGGTGCCGGCGAGTGTGGGCGCGGGGGTGATCCCCTTGCTGGTGACGTCGGGACCGTTGGCCTCCGGTCAGGTGAGGGAGGTGTCGCCGAGCGACTGCAGCAGGGTGCGCAGCGCGTCGGCTAGACCGTCCGCCTGGTCGCGATCGAGGGCCTGGAGCAGGCGTGTCTCGTTAGCGATGTGCAGGGCGAACAGGTCGTCGATGGTCTGGCGGCCGTGGGGGGTGAGTCGGATCCGCACCGTGCGGCGGTCGACGGCGTCGGGGACCCGTTCGACGAGGTTCTTGGTCACCATGCGGTCGATGCGCTTGGTGATGGCGCCCGAGGTGACCATGGACGCCTTGACGAGCTGGCCGGGGGTCAGCTCGTAGGGTTCGCCCGAACGCCGGAGCGTGGTCAGAACGTCGGCCTCGCTGTTGTCCAGGCCGTGCCGGCGGAAGAAGCCCTGGATCTCCGCCTCCAGCAGCCGGGCAAGCCGTTGGATTCGGCCCACCACCCCGACCGGCCAGATGTCCACGTCGGGACGCTCCCGGCGCCAGGCGTCCATCACCGCGTCTACGGCGTCACCCATCTCACGCCCCCTCTTGCTAGTCTCTTATCGGTATCTTACCAAGAAGAGATATGAGGGAAGGTGTTCATGTCCCGCAACATGGAAGCGGCCCGGGCCGCTTACCAGACGTTCGCTGACGGCGACCTCGACCGGTTCGTCGAGTCACTCGACCCCGGCTTCGTCTCCCGGCAGTCGGCGGCAGTCCCCTGGCGCGGCACCTACCGGGGACATGAAGGCGTGCGGGAGATGTTCGGCAAGGTCGCCGAACATGCCGATGCCACCTACGAACCGGCCCAGTTCATCGAAGGCCGGGAGCACATCGTCGTCGTCGGCAACGCCCGCATCACCCCCCGCGGCACCGGGACGGCGACCACCGTCCGGGAACTGCACGTCTGGCACGTCAAGGAAGGCCGACTGCTCGGCCTGGACGTCTTCCTCAACGCCCCCGCACCGCTCCTGGCCGGGCTCGGGGCCTGAGCCGGTTTTGAACGCTCCAACGATCACCCCCGGGCACAAAGGAGATGACATTGTCCTGGCTGGACGGCGACTACCCACCCCCTCGCTATCACCAAGACCACGGTGAGATCAGCGGCCTTTCCGCTCCGCCGGCACACCGGCCGCCCCCATCACACCGTCCGGCGGACGGACCGACTATCTCGCCACCAAGGCATCGACCAGCGGCGAGTTCGGCCTCTACCGGGTCCGCATGAGCCCCGAAGCCGCCGACACGAGCACCCACTTCCACAAAACGATGACCGAATCGTTCTACGTCATAGCCGGCACCCTGCGGGTCTACGACGGCCGACGATGGGTCGACGCATCGGCGGGAGACTTCTTCCACGTGCCGCCGGGCGGCCTGCCCTCCTTTGGGAACCAGTCCGGCAAGCCGGTCGACTTCCTGAGGCTGTTCGCCCCCGGTGCGGCCCGGGAAGGCTACTTCGAAGGGGTCGGCCACCTCGCCGGCATGAGCGACGAGGAACGGATCGCCTTCTTCGTCCACCACGACAGCTACTTCACCGACATGGTCAAGGGCCCGGCGGCGCAGTCATGGCAGGCCCGCAGCGCACCGTGACACGAACCCGGTCCTGAGATGGGGCGGAGGCCGCTGCTGACACCGAGAAACCGGTGGCTGCTGCGGACGTGTTCGCACGCGTCATGGACGAGGTCGCCCAGACCCTGCTGTTAGCAAGCCTGGCAGCAAAGAAGCCCCTTCCAAGATCGGAAGGGGCTTCTGACGTGGGAGCCGCCTAACGGAATCGAACCGTTGACCTATTCATTACGAGTGAATCGCTCTGCCGACTGAGCTAAGGCGGCGTGCCGTGCGGGCACGGCGGGAAGCAGTCTACCGGGTCCGCGGGAGTGGGTGCGCACCGGTTATTCAGGGGCAGGTGGTGCCGTCCTTGGGTGGGTCGGTGGTGATCAGGTAGTTGTCGGTGGCCTTGGTGATGCAGGGGTTGCCTTGCAAGTAGGCGGTGTGGCCGTCGCCGTCGTAGGTGAGGAGGACGCCGCTGGAGAGCTGGTCTGCGAGGCTTTCGGCCCACTTGTAGGGCGTGGCCGGGTCGCGGGTGGTTCCGATGACGACGATGGGGGCGGCGCCCTTGGCGGCGATGGGTTTCGGCTCCTCCTTGGTCTGGACGGGCCAGTAGACGCATGGGAGGCCGCCCCAGACGACGAAGGGGCCGAAGAGGGGGGCGGCCTTCTCGGCTTCGGCGGCGGCCTTGCCGTAGGTGGCGAGGTCCGGGGGGTTGGGTTTGTCAACGCAGTTGACGGCCATGTTGGCGTCGGTCTGGTTGCTGTAGGTGCCGTTGGGTTCGCGCTCGACCATCTCGTCCGCGAGGGTGAGGAGGGTCGTGCCGTCGGCGTCCTGGATGGCCTGGGTGAGGGCTTGGCGGAGGACGGGCCAGTACTCCTTGACGTAGAGGGATCTGGCTATGCCCATCACGGCCAGGGACTCGGTGACCTTGCGGGAGTCCCGGGTGCTGCTGAGCGGCTTCTTGTCCGTCGCCGCAAGGAAGGAGGCGATTTTGGCTATGACCGCGTCGGCGGAATCGCCGAAGGGGCAGCCGCCTGTCTTGACGCAGTCGTCGGCGAACGCGCGCAGGGCCGTCTCGAAGCCCTTGGCCTGCTCGGTCAGTAGTTCGGTTGAGGACAGCTTGGGGTCGACGGCGCCGTCCAGAGCGAGGGCCCGGACGTTCTTGGGGAACTGTTCGGCGTAGAAGGCGCCCAGGTAGGTGCCGTAGGAGGCGCCGTAGTAGGTGAGCTTCCGGTCTCCCAGGGCGGCACGGAGGACGTCCATGTCGCGGGCGGCGTTGACGGTGCCCACGTGGGGGAGTTCGGCCGCGGCCTTGGTCTCGCAGTTCTGGGCGAACTCCTTGCCTTCGGCGCCTAGAGCGCTGGTCTCGCTCTCGCTGTCCGGGGAGGCGTCGGTGGCGAAGAAGTCGTCCAACTGGGGGCCTGTGTTGCAGCGGACGGGGGCGCTGTCGGCCACGCCGCGGGGGTCGAAGCCGACGATGTCGAAGCGGCCGCGCAGGTCGTCGCCGAAGGCGCGGGCCGCCTGGCGGACGAAGTCGACCCCGGAACCGCCGGGGCCACCGGGATTGGTGAACAGTGAGCCGATCCGGTTCGATCCGTCCTCGGCCGGGAGCCTGATGACGGCGATGCCGACCTTGTCACCGGACGGCTTGGCGTAGTCCAGAGGCACCTGGACGGTCGTGCATTCGAAACCGTCCTCGCAGCCCTTCCAGGACGGTTTCTGGCTGTAGAACGGTTCGAGCCCTGCGGGGGCGGCGGGCGGGGCCGTCTCCTCTTTCTCTGGGCTGTCGCTGCATCCGGTGGCCGTCGCGAACGCCAGCACGGTGGCCACGCTGATGAACCTTGCTGCCCGCACCTGGACCCCGTCTCGTCGTAGCGGCACGTACGCCGCCGCCTACGCTACGTCGGTGCGGTGGCCCGGGGCTACTTCCCTCCGTATTCGTGTTCGATGCCGTCGAGCAGCCAGTCGAGGCCCTGCTCGAAGTTCGGTCGGCGTGGCCGGATCTGGGCGTGTGCATCGAAATAGGGGTGGTGGCCGGGTGGTTGCCCAGGCATGAGCACATCGCGGAAGACCGGCGTCAGGATCGAGGAGAGCGGCAAGCGCGTCAGGGCCTATCTCGGCGGCCATCTGGTGGCCGATACGACGGGGGCGTCCCTCGTCTGGGAGATCCCCTACTACCCGACCTATTACTTCCCCGCCGCGGACGTGCGGGCCGAACTCGTCGAGGACGGGCCGGGCAAGCGTTCGCCGAGCCGGGGCGACGCGACCGCGTACACGGTGAAGGTGGACGGCGCCCAGGCCGAGGGCGCCGCGCTCCGGTACGTCGAGTCGCCCATCGAGGAGTTGCGCGGCCTGGTGCGTCTGGAGTGGGACGCGATGGACGGCTGGTTCGAGGAGGACGAGGAGGTCTTCGTCCATCCGCGCAGCCCGTACACGCGCGTCGACGTCCTGGCGTCGTCGCGGCATGTGCGGGTGGAGGTGGACGGGGTGACGGTCGCGGAGTCGTCCAGCCCGCGGCTGCTGTTCGAGACGGGCCTGCCGGTGCGGTACTACCTGCCGAAGACGCATGTCCGGATGGACCTGCTCGAACACACCGACACGGCGACGCACTGCCCGTACAAGGGCACCGCGGAGTACTGGTCGGTGCGTGCGGGGGGCGACGTTCACCGGGATCTCGCCTGGTCGTATCCGGTTCCGCTGGATGAGAGCCGCAAGGTCGCGGGGCTGGTCTGCTTCTACAGCGAGAAGGTCGACATCTACGTCGATGGCGTCCGGCAGGAGCGGCCGAAGACCCACTTCTAAGGACGGGCGTTCATCACCCGGGCGTGGAAGAACTAGCCGTATCCGACAATCCTCGTTCGCGTTCTTGTCAGCCAGGCATCACATCATCGAATGGAACATCACTCGATGGTGTGATGCCTGTCGCTTTGCCACCCGAAGTCTTGAAACAGCTCCCTACGCATCCGTAGCTTACGGAACCGTAAGTTAGCGCGTCTTCAGGGAGGCAACATGACCACCGCACCGCGCGCCGGGGAGACGACGCGGACCACCGCGCCGCAGGCCCGCCCCGCACCGGGCCGGGCACGCAAAGCGGCACGGATCGCCGGGGGTGTCCGGTACCTCACCACACCGCTGCTGCCGGAGGACTACCTCGGTCTGCTGAACCCGCTGTGGTCCACGGCCGAGCTCCGGGGCCGGGTCGAGGCCGTCCGGCATGAGGCTCCGGCCGCGGCGACCCTGGTGATCAAGCCGGGGCGGGCGTGGCAGGGGCATCGGCCGGGCCAGTGGGTCAAGGTCGGCGTGGACATCGGCGGTGTCCGGCACTGGCGGACGTTCTCCCTGTCGTCCCCGCCGCGACCGGACGGGCGCATCACCGTGACCGTCAAGGCCGCACCGGACGGGTTCGTGTCCGCGCATCTCGTCAACGAGATCCGGCCCGGCGCGATCGTGCGGCTGGCGCAGGCGGAGGGTGACTTCGTGCTGCCGTCGCCCGTTCCCGGCAAGCTGCTGTTCGTGACGGCGGGCAGCGGGATCACGCCGGTCATGGCCATGCTGCGGCACCTGGGCGGCGTGTCCGACGTCGTGCTCGTCCATTCGGACCGGACGGCGGGGGACGTCATCTTCGGCGCCGAACTCCGCGCGATGTCGGGTCTGCGCCTGCATGAACGCCACACGGCGTCGGACGGCAGGTTCGGGCCGTCGGAGCTGTCCGAGGTCTGTCCCGACTGGGCGGAGCGCGAGGCGTGGGCGTGCGGTCCCGGAGCGATGCTGGACGATCTCGGGGAGCACTGGCGCGCCTCCGGGGCCGGGGAGCGGCTGCGCGTCGAGCGTTTCCGGACCGTGCTGCAGGGGCCCGCGGGCGAAGGCGGGCACGTGACGTTCACCAGAAGCGGTGTCGAGGCCGACGCGGACGGGGCCACGCCGCTTCTGGTGGCCGGGGAGGACGCGGGGGCGCTGCTGCCGAGCGGCTGCCGGATGGGCATCTGCTACAGCTGCGTCGGCCGCCTGTGCTCCGGCAAGGTCCGTGACCTGCGCACCGGCGAGGTGCACGGCGAGGAGGGCGAGATCGTCCAGACCTGTGTCTCGGCCGCCGCCGGCCCCGTGGAAATCGAACTCTGAGGGGAGCACGACGATGACGATCACGATGACGACCGAGGGCCTGACGGCCGACGACCACGAGGCCATCGCCCGCGAGCTGGATGCGCTCCGCGACGAGATCACCGCCGGGCTCGGCGAACACGACGCGTCCTACATCCACCGGGTGATCCGCTGGCAGCGCGGCCTGGAGATCGGTGGCCGGGCACTGCTGATGGCGTCGTCGCTGCCGCCCGCCTGGGTCGCCGGGACAGCGACGCTCGCCGTCGCGAAGATCCTGGAGAACATGGAGATCGGGCACAACGTCATGCACGGCCAGTGGGACTGGATGCGCGACCCGAAGATCCACTCGACGACGTGGGAGTGGGACAACGTGTCCCCGGCCGAGCAGTGGAAACACTCGCACAACTTCATCCACCACACGTTCACCAACGTGATCGGCAAGGACAACGACGTCGGGTACGGCATCCTGCGCGTCGCGCCCGAGCAGCCTTGGAGCCCCGCCCAGATCGGGCAGCCGCTCTACAACCTGCTGCTCGCGATGTTCTTCGAGTACGGCGTCGCGGTGCACGACCTTGAGATCGACAAGATCCGGGCGGGCGAGCACGACGAGGAGGTGACCAAGGAGAAGCTGCGCGCGATCGGACGCAAGATCCGCCGCCAGTGGGGCAAGGACTACCTGGCGTTCCCGCTGCTCACCGGCCCGCAGTTCTTCTCCACGCTGACCGCGAACTTCACCGCGAACGTCGTCCGCAACATCTGGGCCCACATGATCATCTTCTGCGGGCACTTCCCCGGGGACGTCGAGGTGTTCGAGGAGGAGCTCCTGGACGGTGAGACGAGGGGCGAGTGGTACGTCCGGCAGCTCCGCGGTTCGGCCAACATCTCCGGCGGGGGCCTGTTCCACCTGATGACCGGCAACCTCAGCCACCAGATCGAACACCATCTCTTCCCGGACCTGCCGAGCAACCGCTACGCCGAGATCGCCCCGCGCATCCGGGCGCTGTGCGAGAAGTACGACCTGCCGTACCACACTGGTTCACTGTCCAGGCAGGTCACCGGCACCTGGAAGAAGATCTTCCGGTACGCGCTGCCCGGCGGGACGCCCGGTTCGAAGACCGCCTGAGCGGCCCGGACACCGGTCAGCCGAGGGCCTGGGCCACGGGGAGGAAGAGGCGCGACGGGTCGTTCGCGACGGGGTCGCCGTATTCCATGATCGTCGTGGTGAACGCGGGCCGGAGGCCGTGCTCCTCCGCCCAGGCGATCAGCTCGGGATGCCGGTGGTCGACGTCGAGCCGTACCGGTCCTTCTGGGACGACCTCCTCCACGAGCGTGAGCGCGGTCTCCGCGTCCTGCGCCATGACGGGGCCGACGATGACCCTGGCGTCGTTCCTCCATGCACCGCCGTAACCCAGGATGCCGGTCTCGCCTCGGACGACCCGTAGCGTCTCGCAGAACGAAGGCAGGCCGTCGACCAACTGCGAGCGGTCGGCACCGAACACCTCGGTATCGAGTGCGTGAACGGCGGCCATGTCGGCTGCCTCTACCGGCACGGTCACTCCACGCCCGGACGGGCCATCCGACACGCCCGTGTACGTGGTGCACAGGCCCACAGAACGGAAACCCAGGCGCTCATACAAGGGACGTCCGTACTCCGTGGCGGTGAGGCAGATGCTTGCCGTCCGGCAGTTGTCCATAGCGTGCCGCATCAGCCGCGCACCCAGGCCACGCCGTTCGAAACGCTTGGCGACCAGCACCATGCTGATGGCCGCGACGTCCTTCCCGTAGGACGTGCACACGACCGTCCCGGCGAGTTCACCGTCCCCGTCCTCGACGCCGTAGACGTCGCCGACCGAGAACAGGAACCGCCACTTGTGATCCTCCCGGCCCCACTCGCGGTCCTCGGCGAGCCGCTGGCAGGCGCCGAGGTCGTTGATGCCGAGCAACCGCACGTCCCCGTCCATGGGACGCGACGCTAGATCGCCCCCTGCCGCCCCACAAGCGGATTTCGCGCGGCGCAAGCGGACGCCCTCGGGGTCAGCCCGTCCAGCGGACGGTGGTGGCGGCCCAGGTGTAGCCGGTGCCGGCGGCCAGGAGGAGGGCGATGTCGCCGGGCTTGAGGCGGCCCGCGCGGGATGCCCGGTCCAGGGACAGGAGCGAGTCGACGCCGCTCATGTGGCCGGTGTCGTCCAGGTAGGGGGCGTGGTCCAGAGGGACGCCCAGAACCGAGAGCAGGCCCTCGTGCATGGAGCGCTTCATGTGCAGGACGCAGAGCTGGGCGATGTCGTGCAGCGCATACCCGGAGCGTTTGAGGGCACCCTCGGCGACCTGGAGGAAGTTGGGAAGGGAGACCCTGTCCAGGCCCTCCTTCATCGCCGCGGGGTCGGCGACGTCGAGCATGTGGCGGCCGGCGCGGACCGTCGCGTGGCTGGCGGGTTCGGCGCTGCCGCCGGCGGGGACGCGGACCTGCCCGGCGAACGAGCCGTCGGTGATCATCTCGGTCTCCAGGATGTCGGCGACGCCGCCGTCCCGGGTGAGCAGCACGGCGGCGGCGCCGTCGCCGAAGCCGAACGCGAAGCGGGAGCGTTCGTTGGCGTAGTCGAGCAGGGACGACTCGCGGGACGCGGCGACCGCCAGCACCTTCGCGAGGCGCGGCTCGGCGAGCATGAGGGCGCGGCAGACGCGCAGCGCGACCGGGGTACCGCAGGAGACGTAGTCCAGTTCCAGGGCGAACGCGCGGTTCGTCCCGAGGAGGTGGGCGATGCGGGGTGCGGCGTGCCAGACGGGATGGTCCTTCCAGGTGGAGCCGAAGTAGACGACCGCGTCGACGTCGGCGGGGTCGGTGCCGGTCTCCTCCAGGACGCGGGCGCCCACCGTGGCGGCCATGTCGCTGACATGCTCGCCGGGCGCCGCGATGTGCTTGCCGCGCAGCCCGAACCGTCCGGTGATCACCTCTTCCGGGATGGCGCTCGCGGCGGCGATCTCGGCCGCGGACATCCAGCGTTCGGGCAGGTAGCTCGCGGTGCCCGCGATGCCGATCGTCACGCTGCGCCCTTCTTACGGGTCAGGCGGGCCGGGACGGTGAGGGACGCCAGGCCGCCGGGGAGGAACAGGACCAGCACCACGAAGATGGTGCCGAGGACGAACATCGGTTCGCTCAGCGGCCCGCCGAGGCCCGTGGACAGTTCGCCGAGCCGGTGGTCGAGGTAGGTGTAGGCGAGGCCGCCGATGAGCGCGCCGTGCGGCCGTCCCGTGCCGCCCAGCACCACCATCACCAGCAGGCCGAGGGTGAAGGTGGCGTCGGTGACCTCGGCGTGGGCGCCACCGGAGATCAGCGCGTAGGCCATCCCGGCGAGGGTGGCGAAGAACGAGGCCAGCACGCACGCCATCAGCTTGTAGGTGTAGGGGCGCAGGCCCAGGACCGCCACCCGGTTCTCGTTGTCGCGGATCGCCTGCCAGACCTTCCCCGGACGGGACGCGAGCGCCCAGCGGAGGGCGGCGGCGGTCACGACGAGCAGGCCGAGGGCCATCCAGTACCGGTTGGGGGCGTTGACGACGCCGACGAGCGAGTCGGGGAGTGGGTCGTAGGCGAGGGCGAGACCCAGTTCGCCGCCGGTGACGTCCAGCGGGTCGCGTACGACGAAGATGGCGCCCGCCTGCGCGAACGCGAGTGTGGCCATCGCGAACGCGATTCCGCCGACGCGCAGGCAGATCGCCGACAGGACGAGCGGCAGGACCAGGCCCGCGACGACCGTCCAGGCGAGGACGCCGGCGAGGCCCAGTTCGGTCTCGGCCAGCACGATCGCGGTGGTGTACATGCCGAGCGCGACGTACAGGCCGTGCCCGAAGGACAGCAGCCCGGTGTAGCCGAACAGCAGGTCGTAGGTGATCGCGACGGTGGCCATCACGAACATCAGCGAGAGCAGGTGCAGCACGCCGGGCGAGTTGAAGCCGCCGTCGAACAGGAAGGGGATCTCGATCCTGAGCCTCGGCAGGGAGGCCGCCAGCACGAGCACGGCGACGATGACCAGGGGCCGCCTGCCGCGGACGGGCCCGGGACCGGCCGTCGCCTGCGGGCGGACCCTGGTCATGAGTTCCTTCATACCTGTGTCGTTCATGCGGCGGCCCTCCCGAGCAGGCCCTGCGGGCGGATGAGGAGCACGCCGGCCAGCAGCAGCACCACGATCAGGTCGCCGGCGCCGACGAGGCCGTAGAAGTTGGCGTACTGCTGGAGCAGGCCCACCAGCACGGCGGCCAGCGCGCAGCCGCGGAACGAGCCGAGCCCGCCGATGATCACGACGATGAACGCGAAGATCAGCAGCTCGGTGCCCTGGCCCGGCGACACCACGTTGTTGATCGCGCCGGTGAACGCGCCCGCGAGCGCGGCGAGCGCGCCGCCGAACGCGAACACGAGGGTGAACGAGCGGCGGACGTCGATGCCGAGCGCGGTCACCATCGCGCGGTTCTCCACCCCGGCCCGGATCACCAGGCCGTAGCGGGTGCGGGCGAGGAACGCCGACATGCCGGCGTAGACGCCGACCGCGACGGCGATGATGAGGAACCGGTTGTTGGGGACGGGCGCGCCGAACACCTCGGTGACCTGGTTCATCCAGTGCGGCGTCGTCAGCTTGCGGGCGTCGGAGCCGAAGGCGGAGCGGACCAGTGCGGTGACGGCCAGCAGGATGCCGACGGTGAGCAGGACCTGCGGGACGTGCGAGCCGTACAGCCTGCGAAGCAGGGTGATCTCCATGACGGCGGCGAGCAGCGCGCAGAACACCATCGACACCAGCACACCGAGGGTGAAGCTTCCGGTGGCGTCCACGACGACCCAGGCCGCGTAGCCGCCGAGGGTGAGGAACGCGCCGTGCGCGAAGTTCAGCACGTCCATCAGGCCGAAGATCAGCGACAGCCCGGAGGCGACCAGGAAGTACAGCGCGGCCAGGCCGAGGCCGGTGATGGTCAGGAGCACGAACGTGGACATCAGTGGGCCACCCCCACACCCAGGTAGGCGCGCGTACGGTCGGGATCGCCCAGCAGTTCGGCCGCTTCCCCGGACCACACGACCCGGCCCTGGTCGAGGACGACGGCGTCGCGGGCGAGCCGCCGCACCAGCGTGAGGTTCTGCTCGACGAGCAGGATCGTGACCAGCTCGGCGGCCTTGGTGAGGGCCTCGGCCAGTTCGGTGACCAGGTGCGGGGCCAGCCCCTGGCTGGGCTCGTCGACCAGCAGCAGCCGGTTGTCGTTGAGCAGCGCGCGGGCCAGCGCGAGCATCTGCTGCTCGCCGCCCGACATCGTCCCGGCGCGCTGGGCGAGGCGTTCGCGCAGCCGCGGGAAGAGCTCGTACACCAGGTCGTAGTGGTGCGCGGAGCCGGATCGTGCGGCGAGGCGGAGGTTCTCGGCGACGGTGAGGCCGGCGAACACCTCGCGGTCCTCGGGGACGTAGCCGACGCCGCGCTGGACGACCTCGTGGGTCGGCAGCGCGACCGTCTCCACGCCTTCCAGCGACACCGAGCCCCGGCGCGGGACGAGGCCGAGGAGCCCGCGCATCGTGGTGGTCTTGCCGACGCCGTTGCGGCCCAGCAGCGCGGTGACGCCGCCTTCGCGGACGCCGAACGAGACGCCCTGCAGGACATGCGACTCGCCCAGGTGCACATCGAGGTCCTTCACCTGCAGCATCACAGCTCCTCCCCCAGGTAGGCGGACTGGACGAGGGGGTCGGCCATCACGGCGCCCGGCTCGTCGCAGGCCAGCAGGGTGCCGTGGTGCATCACGGCCATCCGGTCGGCGAGCCCGACGACGACGTCCATCCGGTGCTCGACCAGCACGATCGTGGTGCCGAGGGTGTCGCGGACCGAGCCGATGACGGCGGTCAGCTCGGGGACGTCCTCGGCGCTCATCCCGGCGGTCGGCTCGTCCAGCAGCAGCACCAGCGGCTTGCCGACGATGGCCAGCGCGACCTCCAGCTTGCGCTTGCCGCCGTGGGACAGGGACGCGGCGAGGTCACCGGCCCGGTCGGCGATGCCGACCAGCTCCAGCGCCTCGCGCGCCTCGTCCACCGCGGCGTCGGCGGCGGTGACGCGGCGCCACAGGGCGAGGCTGCCGCCGCGGTGCGCCTGGGCGGCGAGCCGCACGTTCTCCAGCACGGTCAGGGTGGGGAACAGGCTGGTGATCTGGAAGCTGCGGGCCAGGCCGAGCCGGGCCCGCCGGAAGACCGGGACGCCCGTGACGTCCCGGCCGTCCAGCTCGACCCGTCCCGCGGTGGGTTTGCGCAGGCCGGTGAGGAGGTTGAACAGGGTCGTCTTGCCGGCGCCGTTGGGCCCCAGGACGGCCATGATCTCCTTTGGCCTGACCTCCAGCGAGACGTCCCGCAGGATCTGGACGCCGCCGATCGCGACGCCCAGCCCATGAGTCCGCAGGACGCTCACTTGCCCTCCGAGACGGGCGGGGCCACCTTCTCCTGCGGCAGGACGCCGTTCAGCTTGGGCGTGGTGCCCTCCAGCCCCGCGAGGAACATCGGCTGGAGCAGTGCGTGGTCTTCGGGACGGACGGTCATCTCGCCCTTGGGCCCGGTGAACGACCAGCCCTCCAGACCCTTGATCATCTTCGCCGTGTCGCCGCCCTGCTCGACCGCGCGGACGACCATCTGCGCGGCGGTGAAGCCGTCGGTGTGGAAGATGTCGGGCGTGGTGCCGAGTTCCTTCGCCATCGCCTTGGCGGGCTCGTTGCCGGAGGCCTCGGCGAAGTAGTGCGCCAGGAAGTTGATCTTTCCGGCGGCGGGGCCGAAGGTGTCGAACGTGGCGCGGTCGGCCAGCCCGGTGACGACCTTGGTGGAGTCGAAGACCTTCTGCTGCGCGAGGGTGCGCCACATGTTGGCGGCGGTGTCACCGGCCCAGGCGACGAACAGCAGGTCCGGCTCGGCGTCGATGACCTGCCGGGCGAACGGGGTGAAGTCGGTGGTCTTCAGCGGCACCAGGACCGGCTTGACGGTCGCGCCGCCGGCCTTGCCGAGCACGGCCTCGACGGCGGCGACGTTGGCCTTGCCGAACGCGTAGTCCTGGGCGAAGACCATGACCGTCTTGCCCTTGACCGTGCCGAGGAAGGACTCGGCGGCCTTCACGTCCTGCCAGGTCTGCCGGCCGGACCGGAAGGTGTGGTCGTTGGCGCCGGTGATGGTGTCGGCGGCGGCCGCGCCGCTGATGAACAGGACCTTGTTCTGGTCGGCGAGCGGGGCGAGCTGGGTCGCGACACCGGACGACACCGACCCGGTGAGGATCTTGTATCCCTTGCCGATCAGGTCGGTGGCGGTGGCGGTCGCCTTCGCCGGGTCGCTCGCGTCGTCATGGTAGGTGACCTCGATCTTGGTGCCGCCGGCCTCGCCGGTGCCCTTCGTCGCGTAGCTCAGCCCGGCCTTGAAGCCCTCGGTGAACTGCTTGCCGTAGGCGGCGACCAGCCCGCTGGTGGAGGTCACCACCCCGACCTTGACCGCGCCGCCGGACTCGGCGGACGTACCGGAGGTGCCGCTCGCGCAGCCGGCCAGGGTTCCGGTCAACATCATCGCCGCCACGGCGGCAAGCGCTGTTCCACGCCTTCTCATGGGGGTGGGCTCCTTCGTGCCGGGATTCATTTCGGGGGGAATTGGCGGGCCATCACGAGCGCCTCGCCTTCGCACAGGACACGGCCGCCGGCGGTGGCGACGGTGCGGAGGTCGACCAGCGCCTTCTCAGGGCGGACGGCGCTGATCGTCACGGTGGCGCGGATCCGCTCGCCGGGCCTCGCCGGGGACGCGAAACGCAGATCCTGCTTGAGGTACATGGTTCCGTTGCCCGGCAGGTCGGTGCCGAGCAGCGTGGAGAACAGGCCCGCGATCAGCGGTTCGGGGACGGTGCCGGTCTCGGGCGTCCCGCCGGTCAGCTCGGTGTATCCGGCCAGGTCGGCCTCGGTGAAGACGCGGCTGATCTCGGCCCGGCGGCCGATGGCGGTGTCCCACCAGGTCGTCACGTCAGCTCTCCCTGGAACTTGCAGACGGTGGTGCCGTCGGTCCTGGTCACGCCGAGGGTGATCGCCCCGTCCAGCGCGGTGGCGGAGACGGTGACGCGCTCACCGGCCCGGGTGGGTGCGGGGAAGACGAGTGAGGTGGTGGCGAACGCGGCCTCCGGGTGGTGGCGCCGGATCGCCGTGCGGATCAGGGAGTACAGGTACATGCCGTGCGCGACCGTGCCGCCGAACGCGGTCGTCGCGGCGTAGACCGGGTCCACGTGGATCGGGTTGTCGTCGCCGCTCAGCTCGGCGAAGCGGGTGAAGTCGTCCTGGGTGACGGTGAACTCCTCGCGCCACGCCACCGGGCGCAGGCGGCTCTTGACGATCTTCCCGGTGGCGTTGCGCGGGAGTGCGGCCACGAACTCGACGTGCTTGGGGACCTTGTATCCGGCGAGGCGCTCACGGCAGTACGCGCGGATCTCGTCGGCGTCCGGGGCCGTTGCTCCGGCCGCGGCCACGTCACCGCCCGGGACGACGATGACGGCCTTGCCCACCTCGCCCCAGCGTTCGTCGGGGACGCCCACGACGGCTGCCTCGGAGACGGCCGGGTGCCCGTACAGGACCGCCTCGACCTCGGCCGGGTAGACGTTCTCGCCGCCGGAGATGTACATGTCCTTGACCCGGTCGACGATCGTGTAGTCGCCGTCGGCGTCGCGGCGGGCGACGTCGCCCGACCGCAGCCAGCCGTCCTCGGTGAAGGACCGGCGGGTCAGCTCCGGCTGGTTCCAGTAGCCGGGGGTGACGCCCGGACCGCGGATCAGCAGCTCCCCCTCGTCCGCGCCGGCTCCGCGGTCCCCGCCGTCGAGAGCGACCTCGACGAACGCCTGCGGGCGGCCGACCGTCCCCGCCTTGCTGAGCGCGTTGCGTTCGTCGACCAGGAACACGGTCGGGCCCGTCTCCGTCATGCCCATGCCCTGCCGGACCGTGATGCCGCGTTCGGCGAGGGCGGTGAGCAGCGGCACCGGCATCGCGGCGCCGCCGCAGGCCCACGAGCGGACCCCGGACAGGTCGGTGCGTCCGAAGTCCTCGTGCTGATGAAGGAGCTGGTACATGGTGGGGACGCCGAAGAACGCCGTCACCCGTGTGGAGAGGGTCCGCAGCACCTGCCCGGGGTCGAACTCGTGCTGGATCATCGCGGTACCGCCGGCCAGCAGGGTGGGCAGGGTGTGGAGGTTGATGCCGCCGGTGTGGAAGAACGGCAGCGCGTTGAGCGTCGTGTCGGCGCCGGTGAGGCCGATCGCGGTGCCGATGTTGAGGTGGTTGACGACCGCCATCCCGAAGGTCTGGATCACGCCCTTGGGCCGTCCGGTGGTCCCGGACGTGTAGAGCAGGTACCAGGGGTCGGTCTCGTCGCGGAAGCCCTCGGGCCCTACCTCGCCGGGCGCGTCGGCGAAGGTGTCGATCGCGACCGCCCTGGGGTCGAGCTCCCGCGCGGCGGGCGCGTGCACATCGTCGCCGACGACGAGGGACGGCGAGCAGTCGGCGGCGATCCGGGCCAGTTCGGGAACCGGGAGCCGCCAGTTCAGCGGGACGAGCAGCGCACCGATCCGGCCGCACGCCAGCAGCAGCTCGATGATCTCGACCCGGTTGCCCGACAGCACCGCGACCCGGTCCCCGGCGCGCACACCGAGGTCGTCGCGCAACCGCCAGGCCGTCCGGGACACCCTGCCGGCCGCCTCGCCGTAGGAGAACTCGCGGGCGCTCAACGTGTCGACGAGGGCGATCGCGTCGGGGTCGAGACCGGCGCGGGCCGCGATCAGGTCGGGCACTCTCATGGTCGTTTCCGGTCCTCACTGGAGTCGCCTCCGCTGAGGAAGGCGATCATGCCTTCGCGGGCTTCGGGTGTGGTGACCTGGCGGACGAAGGCGCGGCGTTCGGCTTCCAGGCGGGCCGCCACCGTGTCCAGGTCGGGGGTGAGGAGGCGCTTGGCAACGGCGACGGCGCGGCGCCCGGTCAGTTCGGCGGCGGTGTCGCGGGCGGCCCGGCGGACGTCGTCGTGGAGGCCGTGGGCCAGGCCCCAGGCGACGGCGGTGGGGGCGTCGATCGTCTCGTTGAGGAGCTGGACGGCGGTGGCGCGGGCGCGTCCGATGCGTTCGGGAAGCAGGGCGGTCCAGCCGCCGTCCGGGCCGAAGCCGACCACCGTGTACCAGGGTGCGAAGGACGCCTCAGGGCCGGCCAGCACGATGTCGGCGGCCAGGACCAGGCCGAGGGAGCCGCCGGTCACGGGGCCGTGCACGGCCGCGACCGTGGGGACCTCCAGGCGCAGGAGCGCGAGGACGGCCCGGTTGAGGAGGCCGACGATCTCGTCGGCGTACTCGGCGAGGGCCTTGTCGCCCGCCTCATCGCCCGCGTTGTCGCCCGCCTCGTCGGAGCGAGGCGTTCCGAGGGGTGCGCGGGGACGCCCCTCCACGGGCAGCCCGGCGCGTTCGGCGAAGGCGCGGACGTCGCCGCCGGTGGAGAATGAGCGGCCCTCGGCCGCCAGCACCACCGCGCGCGTCTCGTCCGGGAGGCCCTCGACCGCCGTGAGGAGATCGGTCAGCAGCCGCGGGACGAGGCTGTTGTGGCGCCGCGGGCGGTCCAGGGTGAGGGTCGCCACGCCGGCGGCCGACTCCGTTCTGACCAGCATCGACCTGCCTTTCCGTGGCGAACATGAGACCTGAGTCACCTGGAAGGTACGCAGCCCCGGGTCAGCCCGTCAAGGGTGGAATGAGAGGTGATTCACCTGTTATCTTGACGTCATGAGCGCCGTCGAGACACCCACCAGCGCCCGGGGCACGCCGCTGTCCAGCCGGGGCGAGCGCACCCGCCGCAAGTTGCTCGACGCCGCCGAGCGGGTCTTCGCCGAGCTGGGCTACTACGACGCCTCGATCGTCAAGCTCACCGAGGCCGCCCAGGTCTCGCAGGGCACCTTCTACATCTACTTCGAGAGCAAGCAGGAGATCTTCGACGAGCTGGTCGGCGACCTGAACCGCCGGGTCCGGCACGCGATGCACGAGGCGTCCGCGCAGGGCACCACCCGGGCTGAGAGCGAACGGCTCGGCTTCGCGGCGTTCTTCCGGTTCACCGCCGAACATCCGGCCCTGTACCGGATCATCAGGCAGGCCGAGTTCGTCTCCCCCGCCGCGCTGCACGACCACTACGCCAAGATCGCCGAGGGCTACATCGCGGGGCTGCGCGAGGCCATGGACGCAGGCGACGTGGTCGAGGCCGATCCGGAGGTGCTCGCCTGGGCGCTGATGGGGGTCGGCGAGCTGATCGGGATGCGCTGGATCCTGTGGAACGGGCCGGAACCGCGCGAGGTCCCGCCCGAGGTGTTCGAGCAGATGTACGGGTTCATCACCCGGGGTCTGCTGCCTCGCTAGCTCCGCTCATTCCCCGCTCCTTCTCGGCGGGGCATCGCCGCCGCGTGCGGCGTTCGCCGCGTGCGGCGGCCGCGGCGGTTCAGCCGTCGTCGTCCGGGCCGTCGTTGTACAGGGCGTCGTGCTGGCGGCGGGGAGAGCAGACCGATGCGGACGGGCAGGAGCACCGGCCGCCGCCGTTGAGGCGGACGGTGACCTTGTCCGAGGGGACGTTGCGTCCCACGACCTGGCCGGGGCCGTTCGGGGTGTCCACGCGGGAGCCCAGGGCCGGCATCCTCTCGTGCGCCTTGACGTAGAGCGGGTGCTCGTACTTGAGGCAGCACATCAGGCGGCCGCAGGCGCCGGCGATGCGGAGCGGGTTGACGGGGAGGTCCTGGTCCTTCGCCATGCGGACGGAGACGGGCTCGAAGTCCTTGAGGAACGTGGCGCAGCACAGGTCGCGGCCGCACGGGCCGATGCCGCCCTGGAGGCGGGCCTCGTCGCGGGGCCCGACCTGGCGCAGTTCGACGCGCGCCTTGATGCCGCGGGCGAGGTCGCGGACGAGGGCACGGAAGTCGACCCGGTGCGGAGCCGTGAAGTAGATCTTGAAGACGTTGTCGGTGTCGAGGTAGTCGACGCCGATGACCTTCATCGGGAGTTCGTGCTTGCGGATGAGGCGCTTGGCGATCGAGCGGCCCTCGGCGCGGCGGCGGCGGTTGGCCTCGTCGCGGGCGAGGTGCTCGTCGGTGGCGGGGCCGGCGCATTCGGGAAGTCCGCCGATGTCGTCGGACACCCACTGGGGCGCCCACACGCACTCGGCGACTTCGGGCTCGGTGTCGGTGGGGACGAGGACCTTGTCGCCGACCTGCGGCGTGTGCGGACCTGGGTCGAGATAGTAGAGGCGGCCGTACCGGGTGAAGCTGACTGCCATCACCATGCCCACGGTTTCGCTCCGTTCGCCCGGTTTTGTACGGTCCACTCTAGGCCGTCCGGGTGGGGTGGCTCACCAGGCGGCGTCGGCGAGATCCTCTCCGGGGACGGTGGGACCGTCCTTCGCGTAGAGGTCGCCGGCGGTCGCCAGGAGTCCCTTGCCCGTGTGGGCGGCGTCGAGGCCGGTCAGTTCGCCCTTCACCTTCTGCCGCCACAGGACCTTGGTGGGCTTGCCCGCCAGGGTGTACGCCTGGAGGGACAGCTGGGAGTCCTTCACGACTCCGGCGACGATCGTCCTGCCGGTGAGGATCGCGGTGGTACTGCCCTTGGGAAGGGCCAGGACGGCCTTGCTCAGCTTCAGGTCGCCTGCGGCGCCGCCGGTGTCGAGCGTCCGGACCTGGTGACCGGTCTCCCTGACGTCGCCGCCCCCCGAGCGGACGGGGCTCCACACGAACCCGAGCGTGGCGCCGGACCACGAGAGGCTGCCGACACGGCCCGGCGACTTCGTCGTCCACACCTTGTGGGCCCCGGAGGCGGCGGAGACGACGTCCACGCGGCCGCGGTCGCCCTTGTAGGTGACGTAGGCGATCTGGTCGCCGTCCGGGCTCACGGCGAGCTCCGACCACGTGGTGGACACGCCCGGGACGGTGGCCTTCGGCAGGTCTTGAAGGTCCTTGGGACGTCCGTCGTCCTCCAGGAGGAGACGCTGGAACGTCACCTTGCGGTCGGCGTACGACGCGGCGATGTACGAGCCGTCCTTGACCGCCGCGACGCGGTGGAAGCGGCCGCCCTGCGGCGCGGCGACGGGAAGGCCGACGTCGGCGCCGGTCTCGATGTCGCGGACGATGAGCGCGCTGCCGGACGTGGTGACGCCCACGACGAACCGGGGCTCGGTCTTCTTCGCCTCCGCGGCGGCCTGGGCCTCGTGCGGCTTCTCGTCGGCGCGCTGCTGGCGGTGCACGACGTCCACGCCCCCGCCGATGAACAGCGCGGCGGCCGCGGCGACGCCGATGGGGACGAGGCCCCTCCAGGAGCCGAGACGTGTCCCGCGGGGTGGGTCATCGCGCCTGTCGTCCATGGGGTCGCCCTACACCTGCCTTCTGTTGTCCATGACCCGTGACCAGTCGTTTCTACCTCATCCACACCGCACAGACATCCCTGAATGCGAAGTTTCCGGCATCCGGCGGAGCCGCACGCGGCGAGCCGGGTCCGCGTCAGCCGAGCGCCGTCCGAGCGGCCTCCACCAGGGAAGCACGATACGACCCACCGAAGAGTGCCACATGGACGAGAAGCGGATGCAACTGGTGCAGGGCGACCCGCGTGCGCCACCCGTCCGCCAGCGGCGCGGCCTCGTCGTACGCGGCGAGGACACGTTCCAGAAGCGGCGTCCCGAACAGCGCCATCATCGCCAGGTCGGTCTCGCGGTGGCCGCCGTGCGCCGCCGGGTCGATGAGCATCGCCCGGCCGCCGGTCCACAGGACGTTGCCCGACCACAGGTCGCCGTGGATGCGGCTCGGCGGCTCCGGCGGGCCGGCGAGCGCCTCGGCGTCCGCCATCACCCGCTCGATCAGCCGGACGTCGCCGGACGACAGGTGGCGGGCGCCGAGGCGCAGGAACGGTTCGAGGCGGCGCTCGGCGTACCAGCGGGGCCAGTCCCGCTCGTCCGGCGTGTTGTCGAGCGGGAGGTCGGCGATGAAGCCGTCCCAGGACGCCCCGTAGGACGGCGGGCGGCCGCCGGTGTGCAGGGCGGCCAGCTCGCGTCCGAGACGTTCGGCGGCGGACGGGGTCGGCGACGCGGACGGCAGCCACGGCAGGACGAGCATGTCGTCGCCGGCCGCCACCACCTCGGGGACGGGCGTTCCGGGACCCGCCTCGGCCAGCCACCGCAGCCCCGCCGCCTCCGCCGCGAACACGCCCGCCTCGGCGGCGCTCACCCGGGGATCCGGGGCGCCGTCTCCCTGGGACGATCCGGCCGCCGCCTTCACGAACACCTCGCGGCCGTCGGCCAGAGACGCCCGGTGCAGCGTCCACGCATGGCTGGAACCGAGGTCGCTCACGCCGTCGACCCGCGTTCCGAGCAGCCGCTCAAGCCTGCCCCGCACGCGCTCAGCCGCCCTTGAGCGCGGTGCGGATCTCCTCCAGGAGGCCCGGCATGGCCGCCTCCACCTGCTCCAGGACGAAGTCGAAGCCGTCGAGGCCGCCGTAGTAGGGGTCGGGGACGTCCAGGTCGGGGCCCGCGTCCGGGTCGAACTCGCGCAGCAGCCTGATCTTGGCGTGGGCCTCCTCGTCCGGCGCCATCGACCGCAGCGCCCGCAGGTGCCCCCCGTCCAGCGCCAGGATCAGGTCGTAGCGGCCGAACCAGCCCTCCTCGAACTGCCGCGCGATGTGCGCGGACCGGTAGCCGGCCCGCCGCAGCGTCTCGACGGTCCGGGAGTCGGCGTCACCGCCCACATGCCAGCCTCCGGTACCCGAACTGTCCACCTCGACGTCCAGGCCCTCTTCCTCGACGTGGTGGCGCAGAACCCATTCGGCCATCGGTGAGCGGCAGATGTTGCCGGTGCAGACGAACGTGACTCGGTACGACATGCCTCCATGATGGCCGACCCCGCGACGGCACGGCCTTGATGGAAAGAACGCGGCCCCCGACCGTCGCCGGTCGGGAGCCGCGCCTGGGGTGGGTCAGCGCTGGACGGCGTTCAACGCGTCCACGATGCCGTTGCCGAAGAAGCCGTTCTGCCCCTTCGACCCTTCACAGGTCTGCGTCGAGGTCTGCTTCACCCACTCGCCGTCCACATTGCGGTACCAGACGTACTCGACGGTCCGGGGGCTCGGGCATTCCTTGGCGGTCGCGGTGCCGCGCAGGACGCCCTCCACGTGGCGCGGGCTCATGGTGAGGCCGCCGTGCCGCCGGTCCCGGTGCCCATACTTGCTGACGATGAGCGCGGCGACGCCGACGGCGTGCGGCGACGCCATCGAGGTGCCCTGGATCGACTGGTAGTAGGCGCAGTCGTCGCCCTCGCAGCTGCGGATGAGGTACGGCACCTTCGGCGTCCCATCGGCGTTCAGCTCGCCGCGGGCCTTCGCGAGACGCTCGGGGTAGGCGGCCCAGATGCCGGCGCGGTCGTCCGGACGCTGGTCCGGCGTGTCGACCTTGTCGCCGCCGGGCGCGGCCACCGCGACGTAACCGTCGCCGAAGCTGCTGTAGTACGACTTGCGGCCGCTCGGGCCCGTCGACGACACCGGGATGACGTGGTCGCCCTCGGACGGCATCGACACGCAGCTCGCCGGGATCGTCCGCTCGTACGGCTCCTCACCCGGCGTGGACGGGAAGTCGGGGCTGCCGGAGTCGGTGTTCGTCTTCGTGTAGTCGACGAAGTCGTTGCCCGCGGCGGAGATCAGCGTGACGCCCCGCTCGTGCGCGAAGTCCAGCGCGCGCTGCGTGGCCTTGATGATGGTGCGCTGCTCCAGCTGGGCCTCGGGGCTGTCGGCCGGGTTGTTGCCGCAGTTCCAGAGCCACGGGTCCACGTAGTACGACATGTTGACGACGTCGATGCCGTGCTTGGCCGCGTACGTGAGGCCGTCGACGGTCGGCTGCAGGAAGAAGTAGCCGGAGTCCTGCCCGACGCGCAGGTTGACGAGCGACACGTTCGGGGCGACGCCCGCCATGCCGATCCCGTTGCGGGGCGACGCGATCGTGGACGCGACGTGCGTGCCGTGGTCGTTGTCGTCCCAGTCGTTGGGGTCGACGCACGACGTGAACTCGCAGGGCCCGTCGACCTCGTTGCCGTTGGCGTCGGTCGGGATGTCCTTGGTGAAGTTGCGGCTGAGGCGTCGGTTGAAGTTCGCCTTGATGTCGGGGTGGTCGCCGTCCACGCCCGTGTCGAGGATGCCGACCAGCACGCGCTTGTCGCCGGGCTCCTTCTTGTACGAGCCGTCCGCCGTCGCGTGGATCTGCTTCATGTCCCACTGCAGGTCGGCGAGCGGCTCGGTGTCCTTGGACGGCTTCCCGGTGAGGGACACCTTCGCCTTGGTCCCGACGGTCTCCTCGACCTTCGCGGCCTTCTTCTTCGGCTTCTTCGGCGCCTTGCCGATGATCCGGTTGTGCGCGACGCCCTCCAGTGCCCTTTCGCGCATCGCGGCGCGGATGAACTCCGGATTGTCCGAACGGACGGTCGCGACGCCCACGTCACGGTTCTCGTGGACGACCTTGCCTCCGGCCTCTCTCACCGCGTGGTGAGCTCTGCCTGGTGAGACGCCCTCCTTGTAAAGGACGACGTACTCCGACACCTCACCCTTCGGTTGTTCGGGATTCGGTGCCGCTGACGCTGGGAACGCGAGGGCCGTCACTGTGGTGACGGCGCACGCGGCGGAAATCAAGGCTCGCCGCAAAGCAGACCTCCTGGCCGTTGGGGGGATAGCCCGGGTCGGTTGTTGATCAGCCACGCGACGTTACTCGCGTTGTTGTTGAGAGTCGTGTACGAGAATGTAACGAATGAGCAGAGCTCCTGTAAGGCCCCTTATCACCCGGTGCGCAACGCGAGGGTGAGCGCCTCCACGGCCAGCAGGGGGTTGACGTTCGCGTCCAGCCGCTCCCGGCACGCCATGATCGCGTCCAGCCGCCTGAGGGTGTCCTCGGGACGCCCGCCGCCCGCCGCCGTCCGCAGCTCGGGGCCCAGTTCGGTGTTCACGAGGTCGCTGCCCGCCCCCAGCTGAAGCGTCAGCACGTCCCGGTAGTAGGACGCCAGATCGAGGAGCGTCCGGTCGAGCGCATCGCGTTTGACGCGCGTCGCGCGCGACTTCTGCCGGTCCTCCAGCTCCTTGAGCGCACCCGCCGTCCCCCGCGGCATCCGTCCCTTGGCGCTCTCACCGAGGGCCTGCCGCAGCGCGGACGTCTCCGTCTCGTTCAGCTCCTCCGCCTGCGTCTTCGCCTCCGCCTCGGCCGCCTTGACCAGCGCCTCCGCCGCCATGACCGCCGGGCCCACCGACGTCAGCCGGCGCGGGACCGCCAGCACCTCCGCGCGGCGCCGCCGCGCCTCCGGGTCGGTCGCGAGGCGCCGCGCCCGGCTGATGTGCCCCTGCGCCGCCCGCGCCGCCACGTCCGCGGTCTCCCGGTCGACGCCGTCCCGCAGGACGAGGACGTCCGAGACCGCGGCGATCGGCGGTGTCCGCAGCGTCACCAGCCGGCACCGCGACCTGATCGTCACCAGCAGGTCGTCCGGCGACGGCGTGCACAGCAGCCACACCGTCCGCGCCGGGGGCTCCTCGATCGCCTTCAGCAGCGCGTTCGCCGCCTGCTCCGTGGCACGGTCGGCGTCCTCGAACAACACGACCTGCCAGCGGCCCATGCTCGGCGACGACGCCGCGCGCAGCACCAGCGCGCGGGTCTCCTTCACCCCGTACGACAGGCCGGCCGGGCGGACGACCTCCACGTCGGCGTGCGTGCCCTGGAAAACCTGGTGGCAGGACGCGCAGTGCCCGCAGCCGCGCGGCGTCTCCTCGCACTGCAGCGCCGCCGCGAACGCCCGCGCCGCCGCGGACCGCCCCACCCCGGGCGGTCCCGTGAACAGCCACGCGTGCGCCAGGCCGCCGCCCGTCCCGCCGGCGGCCGACGACAGCTCGGCCACGACGGGTTCCTGCCCGACCAGGTCATCCCACACGCTCATGGGAAAGAGGCTAGCCGGGTCAGAAGTCCCGGATGGCCGGGAAGGTGCTCGTGGCGTCCTCGGTGCCGGCGGGCACGGGGTCGGGGAGGATCTCGCGGATGCGGTACTGGATCTCGCGGCTCAGCTCGCCCTGCGCGCGGCTCGCGTCCAGGATCAGGTAGCGGTCCGGGTCGGCCTCGGCGAGGGCGTGGAAACCGGCGCGGACACGCTCGTGGAAGTCCTGCGACTCCGACTCGATGCGGTCGGCGGGGGCCGACAGCCGGTTCAGGCCCGTCTGCGGCGGCACCTCCAGCAGGACCGTCAGGTCGGGGACGAGACCGCCCGTGGCCCACGCGTTGACGCGGGCGATGTCCTCGACGGCCTGCTGCCGCCCGAAACCCTGGTAGGCGAGGGACGAGTCGACGTACCGGTCGCTGACCACGATCGCGCCGCGCTCCATCGCCGGCTTGATCACGTTGGCGACGTGGTCGGCGCGGTCGGCGGCGTACAGGAGGGTCTCGGCGCGGTTGGACAGGCCGGTGGTGTCGCGGTCCAGCAGCATCGCGCGCAGCCGCATACCGATCTTGGTGGCGCCGGGCTCGTGCGTGGTGACGACGTCGTAGCCGTGGTCGCGCAGCCAGATCGCGGCCAGCCGCGCCTGGGTGGTCTTCCCGGCGCCCTCACCGCCCTCGAACGCGATGAACACGCCGCGCTCGCGGTGGGCGGGCTGCTGCGGAAGCGCCGCGGCCTGCTCCGGCAGCGTGTAGATCTCGCCGTGCAGGGCGGCGCGCAGGTCGGGGACGAGGGGGATGCCGCGCCGGTCGTCCAGCCGCCGGTACGCGACGAGGCTCGTCAGCAGGGCGAGGACGGCCGCGCCGAGCAGCGCGATGCCCGGCCCGTCGATGTCGTAGACGCCGCCGCCGAGTTCGAGGCGGTGCGAGCCGGCCGCACCGGCGATCAGCGGGACGGCGGCGACCGTGACCACCGAGGTGACGAGGACGACCGACCGCAGGTAGGCGGACGGGCGGGTGTCGTCCGGCGCGTCCGGGTCGGTGACCGCGGCGACGCCGTTCGACCAGGCGGCCCCGGCGAACATCCCGAGGAACGCCGTCATGAACACGACGACGACGAGGTTCTGCACGAGCGCGATGACGATCAGCGTGAGCGCGGCGGCGATCACCGCGAGGCCGAGCAGCCGGCGGCGGCTGAACGGGACGAGGGCGCGCGGCCCGAGGAACATCCCGAAGCCGAGCCCCAGCGTGAGCCCGGCGAGGACACTGCCGTAGCCGGCGTCCCCGCCGCCCAGCCCGCCGGTGTGCACCCGGGCGACGGCGACGACCGCGCCCGCCGTCAGGGACACCGCGGCGACGGCGATGCCGAGACCGCGCGCGGCGGCCGTCCCCGGCCCCTGGAAGATCGACTTCAGCGGCGCGGGGACGGGGTTCGGCCACGTCGCCGGGATCTCGGGGATCATCGCGACGGCGGCGGCGGAGACGAGGAACACGGCGCCGGTCACGTACAGGGCGAGGTCGGCGCGGGAGCCGCGGCCGAGCGTCCCGTCCGCGATCAGCGCGAGGACGGCGAACAGCAGCGCCGCGACCGGCGCCGGGCCGAACAGGACACGGGTCGCGGACCGGCGCGCGGCGGCGCGCTGGTCCTCGTCCGGCGCCATCGCGGGCAGTGCCGCACGCGCCGCCGGCGTCCACAGCAGGCTCAGGCAGGCGACGAGGAACGCGGCGGCGAACGTCCACGGCAGCAGGTCCACGAGCGGCACCGTCACGACGACCACCAGCCGCAGCACATCGGCGATGATCAGCATGAGCCGGCGGTCGGCGCGGGCGGCCAGCATGCCGCCGAGCGGTGCGAGCAGCACCGCCGGCAGCAGGAGCAGCGCCAGCACGCCGCCGACCGCCTGCGCGCGCGTCGCGGCGTCGTCGTCGCTGGTCAGAGATACGGCCGTCGCGGTCAGTGCCGGGACGGCGAGCCACAGGCCGAGGCCGGACAGCGACAGTGCGAACCGGAGCCGCCGCAACGGCCCGATCGACGAATGTGACGAAACGCCCGGCGGCGGTGACGCTGCGGGGTGCGGCCGGGGTGCGCCCGTTCTGGTCATGTCGGTCAGGGTATCGGCGTGGATGTCCCTATGAGCCGGACTTTGCGGAGGTTCGGCGGCGCGTTGTGGTCTTCTTCGCCGGCTTCTTCTTCCCGCCACCCGCGGCCACCTTCTCCCGCCGCTCAGCGAGCAGCTCCGCCGCGCGCTGGATGGTGATCGACTCGACCTCGTCGCCCTTGCGCAGGCTCGCGTTCGTCTCGCCGTCGGTGACGTACGGGCCGAACCGGCCCTCCTTCACCACGACCGGCTCCCCGCTCGCCGGGTCCTTGCCCAGCTCCCGCAGCGGCGCGGCCGCCGCGGCGCGGCGCCCGCGCTGCTTCGGCTGCGCGAACAGCTCCTTCGCCTGCTCCAGCGTGACGGTGAACAGATCCTCCTCCGAGGCGAGCGAACGGCTGTCGGTGCCCCTCTTGATGTACGGGCCGAACCGCCCGTTCTGCGCGGTCACCGGCTCGCCGTCCAGCTCACCGAGCGTGCGCGGCAGCGACAGCAGCTTCAGCGCGTCGTCCAGCGTGATCGTGTCGAGCGACATCGACTTGAGGAGCGAACCGGTCCGCGGCTTGGCGGCGGCGGCCTTCTTCGTCCGCTTCTTCTCCCCCTCGGCGGGTGGGGCCGCCTCGGGAAGGAGTTCGGTGACGTAGGGGCCGAACCGTCCCGACTTGGCCACGATCGTGTGCCCGGTCTCCGGGTCGGTGCCGAGTTCCCGGTCGCCGGACGGCTGCGCGATCAGCTCCTCGGCCTTCTCGGCGGTCAGTTCGTCCGGCGCGATGTCGTCGGGGATGTTGACGCGCTCGCCGTCCCGGTCGAGGTAGGACCCGTACCGGCCGACCCGGACCATGATGTCGGAGCCCTTGATCGGGAAGGAGCTGACGCCCTTGGCGTCGATGTCGCCGATGTCGCCGACCAGCTCCTTCAGGCCCTCCTCGCCGTTGTCGCCGAAGTAGAACCTGGACAGCCAGGGGATGCGCTCCGCCTCGCCGCGGGCGATCTCGTCGAGACCGTCCTCCATGTGGGCGGTGAAGTCGTAGTCGACCAGGTTGCCGAAGTGCAGCTCCATCAGGTTGACCACGGCGAACGCCAGGAACGACGGGACGAGCGCCGTGCCCTTCTTGAACACGTACTCGCGGGCCAGGATCGTCCCGATGATCGACGCGTACGTCGACGGGCGCCCGATCTCCCGCTCCTCCAGCTCCTTGACCAGGCTGGCCTCGGTGTAGCGGGCCGGCGGGCGGGTCGAGTGGCCCTCCGCGTCCACGGCGTTCGCGGTCAGCGGGTCGCCCTCCGCCAGGTTCGGCAGCCGCCGCTCCTGGTCGTCGCGGTCCGTGGACGGGTCGTCCGCGGACTCCACGTACGCCTTCAGGAACCCGTAGAACGTGATCGTCTTACCGGTCGCGTTGAACTCGGCCCGCTCGTTCCGTGTCGACAGGCCCGTCACGCGGATCGACACCGACTGGCCGACCGCGTCCTTCATCTGGGACGCGATCGTCCGCTTCCAGATCAGCTCGTACAACCGGAACTGGTCACCGGACAGGCCCGTCTCCCCCGGCGTGCGGAACGTGTCGCCCGCAGGGCGGATCGCCTCGTGCGCCTCCTGCGCGTTCTTCACCTTGGACGCGTAGACGCGCGGCTTGTCCGGGACGTACTCGCCGCCGAACAGCGCCGCCGCCTGCCGCCGCGCCGCCGTGATCGCCGTCTCCGACAGCGTGATCGAGTCGGTTCGCATGTAGGTGATGAAGCCGTTCTCGTACAGCTTCTGCGCCACCGACATCGTGTACTTCGCGGAGAAGCTCAGCTTCCGGCTCGCCTCCTGCTGGAGGGTCGTCGTCCGGAACGGGGGATACGGCTTGCGCGTATAGGGCTTGCGCTCGACGGACTTGACCTCGTACGGCCGTCCCCGCAGCCGCTCCGCCAGGCCCCGCGCCGCCTCCTCGTCCAGGTGCAGCACGTCCCGCGACTTCAGGGTGCCGTCCGACGCGAAGTCACGGCCCTGCGCCACCCGCTTGCCGTCCACGGACAGGAGCCCGGCCTTGAAGACCTTCGGCTCCTCCGCCTTGCCCGTGTCGAACTGCGCGGCGATGTCCCAGTAGTGGGCCGGGACGAACGCGATCCGCTCCCGCTCCCGCTCCACGACCAGCCGCGTCGCCACCGACTGCACCCGGCCCGCCGACAGCTTCGGCATGACCTTCTTCCACAGGACGGGGCTGACCTCGTACCCGTAGAGCCGGTCCAGGATGCGGCGCGTCTCCTGCGCGTCCACCAGCCGCATGTTCAGCTCACGCGGGTTCGCGGCGGCACGCTGGATCGCGTCCTTGGTGATCTCGTTGAAGACCATCCGGTGCACGGGGACCTTCGGCCTCAGGACGTCCTGGAGATGCCAGGCGATCGCCTCGCCCTCCCGGTCCTCGTCCGTCGCGAGGTAGAGCTCGTCGGCCTCGGCGAGCAGCTTCTTGAGCTTCTGGACCTGCTGCCGCTTGTCGGCGTTGACCACGTAGAGCGGCTCGAACCCGTGCTCGACGTTCACGCCGAGCTTGGCCCATGACTCGCCCTTGTACTTGGCCGGTACCTCCGAGGCGCTGCCCGGGAGGTCCCGGATATGGCCGATACTGGACTCCACGATGTACCCACGACCCAGGTACCCCGCGATCGTCTTCGCCTTCGCGGGCGACTCGACGATCACCAGGCGGGTACCGGCGCCGTTGCCCCGGCCACTGTTCGCGGTGCCGTTCTTGGCTGGCACAGTCGCTCCAACCTCGCTGTCTTGGTCCTGTTGCCTTACACGGGCTCTTTCATACCGGCTTGCTACAACGTCAGATGAGGGCGCGTTCATGCCCGCGGGTCATTTCCGCCGCCTCACCGCCGTCGTTCCGCCCCGGGGGCGGGATTCTCACCGCCGCGCGCCCCAGACAGGATGACATGCCGCCGGGCGCCGCGCGGACCGGGTCGCCACCGTACGGTGCCGCACCCCCGGTAGACCAAGTAATAATGGTCGCAATGGCGGAGTACACCTACCTCGTCCTGTCACTGCCCCGCGGCACCACCCGTGATACCGCCCGGCAGATTTTGACCGAGCACGCGGAGCGCGGCGGCTGGGAAATCGATCGGTTGCGCCTCTACCCAGACGGCCGCCGCCGTATTCAGCTCCGCCGCAAGGTCATCCGCGCGGTCCGCACGTTCTGAAACGTTCTGACGCCGTCCCCGCCGCCCGGAGCGTAGCACTACGTACGTTCCAAATGACGCAACGTGAACGTATTGCCTGGTGACAGGCCAGGTGACAGGGCCGAACAACCTGGCCTGGATGACAGGGCTTCGCCCGTCCCGGGGGACCGCGCCGTCCGGGACGGGCGAAGCGTCTCGCTCACCGCCGCGCCGCTGCCGCACCACGCCGCGGCGGCCTCAGCCCTTCAGCGGCGCCCGAACCTGATCCCGCGGGCCGGCCGCGACACCCCGGCGGCGAAGGCCAGCAACGCGGCCAGGCCGAACGTCCACGTCGTCCCGGCCGTGGGCTCAGGGCCGATCGTCTCCTCCGCCGCGACCTGCCGCACCGGCCCGATCACACCCGCACCCGGCGTCGATGGCCGGGCGTTCCTCGCGGGCAGGCCGGTCACCGTGAACAGGCCGTCGGCCACGTTCAGGCCGCCGACTACCGGGGCGCCATCGGTGGCGGGGAGGGGCTCGCCGGTCGCCCGGTAGTAGGGGTGGTAGCCGCCGTGGCCCGATCCGTCCTGACAGAGGGCGAACGCGAGGCCGACCGCGGCGGCGGCGTTGCCGCACACCTCCGCGGGTGCCGTGACCGGCGCGTTGCCCTGGTTGCCGGCGAGAATCCCGGCCGTCCCGGACGTGTGCTGGTCGCCGCCCGAGCTGCTGCGGACGTGGGCGCCGCCCTCGCAGAACGCCCCCGCCTGCCCGACGAGCGCCGCGGCGTTGCCGCACGCGGTCAGCGGGACGCTGATCGGGGCGTTGGCCTGGTCGCCCGCGAGGACGCCGAAGTCGCCGCCGGTCGCCTGCCCGCCCGTCCGGTGGCCGCCGTTGCGGACGGACGCGCCGCCCGCGCAGGCAGCCGCCGCCGCGCCGCCGACCGCGTTCCCGCAGATGTCGACGGGAATGGAGATCGGCAGGTTCGCCTGGTTGCCGCCGCCGGCGCCGAACACGCCGGACGTCTCCTGTCCGGCCCCGGTGCTGCCGCCGTTCTTGACGCCGGCGCCGCCCTCGCAGCCGGCCACCGCGTCACCGGCGATCGCCACCGCGTTCCCGCACACGTTGACGGGAGCGGAGACCGGCGCGTTGACCTGGTTGCCCGCGATGACGCCACCCGTCCCGTCGGTGACCTGGCCGCTCTTGCCGCCGCCCTTGACCTTCGCGCCGCCGTCGCAGCCCGCGTCCGCGTACCCGAGCACGCCGGCGCCGTTGCCGCAGACGTTCACCGGCAGGGAGACGGGGGCGTCGACCTGGTTTCCGGAGGCGACGCCGTGTTCACCGGACGTCTCCTGCCCGGCACCGTCGCGCTCGCGGATCTCGGTGCCGCCGCGGGACGTGGCATACGTGGTACCGAGCAGGGAGGCGCCGTTGCCGCTCACGTCGACGGGAGCGGAGACCGGTGCGTTGACCTGGTTGCCGCTCAGGATGCCGCCGGCGCCGCTCGTGACGTCGGCGAAGGCGTTGGAGGGGACGGCGGTGACACCGAGGGCGACAAAGCCCGCGGCGAACACCGCTGCACGTGATGTGCCTTTTGCGCGCGTTCGCATGATGCTCCGTTCATTAAAGGGGGAGACGCACGGTTTCTCCGGTGCGTCGTGAGATCTGCCGTGCGGAGGGCACGGCGAGTGACCGGACGAGCGCGCCCGAGCCGCACGGGCACGCGTCCGGAGCCTGTGATCAGGTGTTAGTCAGGCGCGAAGGACGGCTCGTCGGCGGCGGTGCGGACGGCCGGGGGAACGGCGCCGAAGACATGCGCAACCGATGCGCGGGGCGGGGCCGGTGCCCACGCGACGACGTTCGGGAATCCCGCCGTCGCACCGTGCGGGGAGGAAGCGCCGGACGCCGAATTGCCGTCCGGCCGGTCGTGCGCCTGGAACGGCTGATGCCGATCGACCCGCTGCGACACGTGACCGACGGCCGGAGCCGACTGAGCGACCTTGGAAACCGCCCGCGCGCGCTCACGCGCCACGGGCACCGGATCGGTCGCGGAAACCGCCGGAACACGGGCCGTGTGACGGGCCTTGTGCGCGATTTCTCGAACGTCCGGGACCTCCGGAGGGGGCGACGCGTCCGGCGTCGCCTTCTCGTCCTCCGGCGTCTTCACGTCTTCCGGCGTCTTCGCCGCCACGGCCCGCACGACCCGGCGCACCGGTTCGTGCCGGTGGACGGTCTCGACCGCGTCCCCGAGCACGGGCGTCGTCGCGACGACCCCCGCGACGGGCCTCTCCTCGGCATGTGCGGACTGCGCCGCACACCCGAGGAGCCAGCCCGCGATCAGCAACCCGCCGAGGACGAGCAGCCGCCGGCAGGCCCGTCCGGCGACGACGCGGCGCAGCTGGACGGAATCCACCCGAAGCCGCGCCGCGCCACCCACCACCGGACACCCTCCGCTGCCGCCACACCATCTTCAACGAACGGTGACGATACCACCACGGAGCGCATTGGCAATGGCAAATTCAGGAGCGGTCGAGGAATTTGTCGAGGACCCTGACGCCGAAACGCAGACCGTCCACGGGAACGCGCTCGTCGACCCCATGGAACATTCCGGAAAAGTCCAACTCTGGGGGCAATTTCAGCGGCGCGAAGCCGAAGCACCGCATGCCCAGCCGCGCGAACGACTTGGCGTCCGTCCCACCGCTCAGGCAGTACGGAACCGGCAAGGCACCGGCGTCCTCGGAGGTCAGCGCCGCCTCCATCGCGGCGACGAGCGCACCCTCATAGTCCGTTTCCATCGCCTGGTCATGGTGAACGAAATCCCGCTGAACGTCCGGCCCGAGAAGTTCGTCCACTACCGCGAAGAACTCCTCCTCATATCCGGGAAGGAACCGTCCATCCACCTGTGCGGTGGCACTCTGCGGAATGACATTCGTCTTGTATCCGGCGTCCAGCCGTGTCGGGTTGAGCGTGTTCCTGAGCGTCGCCCCGATCATCCGCGCCAGCGGCCCGATCTCCTCCAGGCACTTCTCCGGCCGCTCCGGATCGAACTCCACCCCGTACGCCATGCACGCCCGCTCCAGAAAGGCCCGCACCGACTTCGTCAACCGCACCGGGAACTCGTGCGACCCCAGTCTCGCGACCGCCGCCGCCACGGCCGTCACCGCGTTGTCCGGATGCACCATCGACCCGTGCCCCGCGGTCCCCCTGGCGGTCAGGTTCATCCAGGCGATGCCCTTCTCCGCCGTCTCGATGAGGTACATCCGCCGGTCCCCGGGCACCGTCAAACTGAACCCGCCGACCTCTCCCACGGCCTCGGTGCACCCCTCGAACAACTCCGGATGCTCCCTCACCAGCCACTGCGCCCCCCACTTGCCCCCGGCCTCCTCATCGGCCAGGAAGGCCAGCACCACGTCCCGCGGCGGCCTGCGCCCCTCCCTGAGCCGCTGCCGCACAACGGCCAGGATCATCGCGTCCATGTCCTTCATGTCCACGGCCCCGCGACCCCAGACGCACCCGTCCGCGATCTCTCCCCCGAACGGGTCGTGCGTCCAGTCCTCCGCCCGCGCCGGCACCACGTCGAGATGCCCGTGCAGCAGCAACGCGTCCCGCCCGCGGTCCTCCCCCTCGATCCGCGCCACGAGACTGGCCCGCCCCGGATGCGACTCGAAGATCCGCGACTCCACCCCGACCTCGTCGAGCTTTCCCGCGACATACTCGGCCGCCGCCCGCTCCCCCGGCCCCGAGTGATCACCCGGGTTGCTCGTGTCAATCCGGATCAGCTCCTGGCAGAGCCGGACGACCTCGTCCTCAGCGGTCGGCTGCTGGCCCACAGTGATCACCTTCGCGCCTCGCGTCCTCACCTGTCGGCCCCCATGGTGCCCCGTCGATCGACTTCGCCGCGACTCGTCTCCTTTGGTATGGTGAACCGGCCGCAGCCACGCTGCGGCCTGCAACCGGTCCGGGTGGCGGAATAGGCAGACGCGCTAGCTTGAGGTGCTAGTGCCCTTTACGGGGCATGGGGGTTCAAGTCCCCCCTCGGACACAAACCATTAGCACATGTGGAAGTCGGGACCACCCTGGCTTCCACTAGTTGTTTCTGCGGGTAGTACATCATCTTCAGCCCGAGCTTCGCGTACAGGTCCGCCTTGTCGTCGGGGCAGGCATGGACGACCGCGCGGGCGAGTTCGCCGGTCTGGTGCAACAGCTCGGCCAGCGCGTCGCTGGAGACCGCTTGGTCTGCCGGGATGGCGCTCAACTCGCCCTTCAGCCGAGCGCGTTCCTGCTCGGTCTCGTTGATCCATGCCGCGACCTGGACGGCGTCAGCGCCCGCGTTGAGAGCGGCGCGGTACTGGTTGAGGCGCTGGTCACAGGTGGCGAGTTGCTTGCGGAACCGAGTGGCGGCGGTGTTCTCGGTGCCGCTGGCCTGCGCGGTCATCGCCTCGATCGTGGCCTTGATGCGGGTCGGCGAGAACGCTGTGATGAGCCAGGTGTCGATGTCCTCGATGATCTCGGCCTCGCGCAGGTAGACGACCTTGGGGTGGACGACCTTGTTGGCGAGCGCGTACTCGGCCGGGAACCGACACCGGTAGTACGCCTGGTCGTTGTTCCAGTTGCCCTGCATCTTGCGTTCGCAGTATCCGCACTGCAGGCACCCTCGAAACGCGTAGGGGCGCCGGGTCCGGTGCGGCTTGTGCGTCGCAGGGCCGCGTCCGCGTGAGGCCAGGATGGCCTGGGCGCGTTCGAAGTCCTCGACCGGCACGAGCGCTTCATGGGCTTGCTGCTCTGACCAGACCCACTGGTCGCGGTCGTTCCAACGCAGCTTGGTGGTGTGGCCGAGCGCGACGTCCTCAACGTCGAGCAGGACCTCGTCCTTTCGCTGCTTGTTCCAGACCTGGCGGCCGGTGTAACGCGGGTTGGTGATGATGACCCGCACAGCCGACTTCGACCAGGCCACCTGGATCCGGTGCTGGTTACGGGTCGGGTCGGCCGCAGACGGGGACGGGACGCCCTCGCGGGTGAGTTCCTCGGCGATGTCGAAGATGCCCCGCCCGCCGATGAACTGGGTGAAGATCCACTTCACCACCAACGAGTAGGCCGGATGCGCGACCAGACGGCGGAGGCGCTTGCCATCCGCCGCCTTGGCCGGGTTGGGGTGCGGTCCGGCGTCGATCAGCTCGTACCCGTAGGGCGGGCGGCCGCCGAGGTAACGTCCCTCGGTCGCGGTGATCGCGGCCATGGCCGACCGGACGCGGATCTTGATGCGGTTGCGCTCGCCCTTGGACAGGCCACCGAAGACGCCCATGATCATGTCGTGGGCTTCGTTGGCCGGGTCGATCGCGCCCCCGACCTCCGGTACCCACAGTGGCACCCGGAAGTGCTCGAACAGCGGGAACGTGAGCGAGTACTGGTTGCCGTAGAAGGCCCGGTGCGGCTCGCCCACAACGACCGCGTCGAAGTCGCGGACAGGGTTCTTGAGCGCCTCGATCAGCGCGGAGGCTTGCGGGCGGCGGGCCCACGGGATCGAGCGGGACTTGTCGACGTCGAAGTACTCGGCGACGATCGTTCCGCCCTTGGGCTCGACGAGGCCCGTCGCGCGGCGGAGTTGCCAGGCGCGTGATGCGGCTGGGTCCTGGTTGTCCTCGGTCGAGACCCGCCCGTAGAAGGCGAACCTCAACCCCTGCTGCTGGACAGCCGCCTGCGGCAGCGGCACATTCGACACTGTCATTCGTTGTTCTCCTGTTGGCGCTTGGGATCCGGGCCTGGGCGGGAGCGTGCGTTGAGCACCATCCGCAGCAGGACGTGAGCCACGTCCGGTGTGAGCCGTGGCGGCTCGTCCGGCGTCGAGACCCGGACCTGTCGTTTTCTCTTGTCCGGGGTACTCATCGAGTGACCGCCCCGCACGTTCCGGTGGCGCGGGCGAACCGGAATCGGCTGGTCGATCCAGCCCGACCTCGTTGGGCAAGGTCAAGCCATGTCAAGCCCGTGGGGCTTCGCGGCGACCATATGCTCGGCGAGCAGTCCGGCTCCTCACCGGAACCACGCTGGAGCTTCACCAACCGCCTCCGGGACGCAGTTCGGTGCGTACCTGGAACAGCAACAGGTCCTCATGGGCGGTGGCCATGGCTGGGATGCCGTGTTCGCGGAGGCGGCGGGATTCGATCATCTGGAAGAACGAAGCGCGGGTGACGATCTGCCCGTCGCGCAGGCCGCACAGCAGGGCGGCGAAACGGTCGGCCAGGACCAGGCCGTTGTCTTCGGCGACGGTGATGACCTGGCCCGGCAGGTCGACGAGTTCGCCGGCGACGCGGAAGGGGCGGACAGTGACCGCGATGACTCCGCCTGGGCGGAGCAGCGCCGCGCACCCGGTGAGGATCTGTCCGAACCCTGCGACGAGTTCGGCGGTCGGGCGGTGGGCGAGGTTGCGGCGGTCGGTGGAGTATCGGTTGTGGGACTTGTCGATCTTTCCACCGCCGTTGTCTCGGCCGGTGCATACTTGCCCGTGGGTAGTCGCCCCGTAGGGCGGGGAGGTCAGCACGAGCGCGGCGGTGCCGGTGAGGTCGGCGAGCGCGGTGGCGATGTTTCGGGCGTCGCCGTGGACGACCTGTCCGGTGCCGGTGGCTCCTTGAGTGCGGGCATGCCGTAGGTTCCCTGCGGCCATCTGCGCGAAGTGCGCTTCGAACTCCATGCCGGTGGTGTCGCGTCCTTGGTGGACGGCTTCGACCAGGGTGGTTCCGATGCCGCACATGGGGTCGATCACCAGGTCGCCGGGTTCGGTGTAGGTGGCGATGACCTTGGCGGCGATCGCGGGGAGCATCTTGGCCGGGTGCGTCATCGACTCGGGCATGTAGCGGCCCTTGCGCTGGAGGCGTGAGGGCCGCTGGCCGGTGAGGAGTACGGACGCGAGTCTGCGGGTCTCGGTGTGGGTGCTGGTGTTCATCGGTCACCTTCCTGGCCGCTGTTGCCCGGTCGCGTGAGGATGCAGACGTCGGCGTGGACTCGGGCCGCGGGTGGCAGGGCCCGGGAGCGGATGTCGCGGAGTTGCCCGAGGCTGTCGGGGCTGGCCTGGATGAGCAGGGTGTCGCCCTCGACCGGAACGCGGACGGCGATGATGTGCTGGCTATAGCGGAACCCGGCCTTGCGGGCCTCGCGGATGATCGCCGGTGCGGGGTCGATGAGGTGCCCGTTGTGGTGTCGGGCGGTGGTCACGACGGCGAGGTGGCCACCGGGCCGCAGCACCCTGTAGGCGGCTGGCAGGAACGATCGAGCGTGGAAGGCACTGTTGGTCAAGACGTCCGACAAGCACGCCGGGCACGCACCCCGGGCCCGTGTCGCTTTCGCGTCGGTGGTGCGGCTGCCGACGGTGGGTGGTGCCGCGATGACCAGCGCGACTTGCCCGGAGTAGTCGGCCAGGCCGAGATGCATCTGGTCGGCGCGACAGGGCCGCATCACAACACGTGCAAGGTGTTCGTGCGGAAGGTGGGCGCGTAGCTGCGCGCCGATGTGCTGGGCGAGCGGGAAGTGCGGGACGCAGGCGACGGCGCGCCGGTCGAGTTCGGCCGCCGTGCGCAGGGTGGCGGAGTTCGTGATGAACGCCTCGGCGATGACGTCGCCTTCGCCGGTGGCGGTGGTGATGAGGTGGCGCGCGAGCCCGGAGCTGATGGTGCCCTGGTGCCGTTCGCAGGCGCGGGTGCGGGGTGCCCGGTGGGCGGGGCCCTGGCAGGGCTGCGCGTCGTGGGCGGGCTGGTCGGTGGTGTCGTCCGGGCAGAGCCAGACGGACAGCGGCAGAAGCTGCCGCGCGCTGCTGGCGGGTGTCGGGTTCGGCTTGTTGGTGCTGGTCATGTCGGGTGACCCGTGATGGTCGCCCGGTCCCCTGTCTCACCAAGTAACTGGACGGCGCCCTGCCTGATTTTGGACACGTCCAGCGCGATTTCCAGTCGGAGGTCACCACTCCGTCGCGCTGTCCAGCGGTGTTCGCCTGACTATGGAGTGTTCTGTGTACGCTCTGGAGCGTCGCGATCCCATCCCGCTAAGAGGTCCTAACGGAATGAGTCGCCAAGGACTCTGGACAGTGGATGGGCGTTGCTGGGACGATCATGGTCGTGGACCAGGGGGTGCATCTGCGGCTGGCTGAGCCGGATGATTACGGCCGCATCGTCGGTGTGGTGGATGACTGGTGGGGGCGGCCGATCAGGTCGATTCTGCCCCGGCTGTACTTGGACCACTTCCATCGCACCAGCCTGGTAGTTGAAGACGGCGATGGCCTGGCGGGGTTCCTCGTCGGGCTCCTGTCCCATTCGATGCCTGACACCGCCTACATCCACGCCGTCGGCATCGCACCCCATCTTCGCGGTAACGGGCTGGCTCGTCGCCTTTACCAGCAGTTTTTCGATCTAGTTGCGGCCGAGCATCGCACGAAGGTCAAGGCAATCACCTCCCCGCAGAACTACGGTTCCATCGCCTTCCACACCGCGATGGGTTTCACGGTCATCGGCCCCGTCGCCGACTACGACGGACCCACGGTCGACCGCATCGTCTTTCAGCTCCAACTCTCCCCTGCGACAGGATGACGCACTGAACGCTTCGGGCGCACCTGCACAGTCCGGCAGGCAATCAGCGGGCGAGGCGTCGCCCGAGTCCCGCATCTCGGGAAGGAGCTGCTGTCAGGCGAACCACTGCTCGGGCAAGGTAGGCATCAGGGCATGGAGTGATTCCGAGGTGCGTCCGCGCAAGGTGAGGTTGGCGGCGGTTCCCGGACGTCGTCTCCCCCACGGATCGTTCTGCCACTCCTGCTCTGTCGTGACCATGGTGTGTTCGAGATGCACCAGGACCTCGGGGGCCAGGAACCAGCGATCAGGCGACATGGGGACGATCCAGTCGTAGCAGGGCACGACCGAGGACAGTGCCAGTTCCTCGAAACGGTCGGCCAGATCGGCGATCTGCTCCTGCCGGAGCTCGCCGTAAACGATCAGACGCTTGTCGTGCCACCAGTGTTCGCGCAGCACCAGATCTAAGAGTGCCACCGACAACCGATCGGTGAACGGTCGCAACTCAGAGTAGTCGTTCGTAGTCTGGAACGTCGGAGGGTCGTCCAGATGCATGTCTTCCAGGCGCACATAGCGCTCCCAGACCCCCTGATTCTCCGCCTGGTACATCAACGCCCGTAGGTCCGCATCGATGTCGAAGCGCTCGACCCCTATCAGGCGATGCATGAGGCTGCGGTCCGGATCGACGGATCCGACATACCGCCTGCTGAAGAGCAGCAACGCCTCCCTCAGCGACGCCGGAAGAGCGATCCCCAACCTCCGCTCAACCTCCTGTACCTCCCCCAGGGAGTACGCGTCTGGCCTGGCCAACGGAGTCGTCCACGCAGCGCAGTAGCGGGATATGAACCGAAACGCAGCATCGGCGTTCTCCAAGCCCGCAGCGAGTTCATCCACAAGATCAAACGGGGAGGACATGACCGGGATCCTAGGGACAGCGCATTTACCAGGAGCGGTATGGCCCGCTTCGGACACCTTAAGAAACGCGCTTCCTCCCCGTCTCTCCTCCTTGGTACGTAGTTGCCGGCCGCCGCCTCCACAGACAGGTCAACATGGCGGCGGCAGCACGGTGCTGGATCTGGCACGCCGAGCACTGCGGGGACTTGCGCTTCCCCTGAGATCGTGGAGACCGAACCTGGGAGAAGGTTGGGTCGTTGGATACCGAGAGACGCTCGTTCGATCCGGAGTTTCGAGCCGGAGCGGTGCGCATCGTGCAGGAGACCGGCCGGCCGGTTGCGCAGGTGGCGCGTGATCTGGGGATCAACCAGTACACGCTGCACAACTGGGTGAAGAAGGATCGGCTGGCCGGTTCTGGCGGGAACGGAGGCGGCGCCCTGTCCAAGTCGTCCAAGGGCTCGGGGCTGAGTGAGTCCGAGCGGGAGGAGCTGGCGCGGCTGCGCCGGCAGAAGGCCGAGATGGCCCGGCGGCATGCTGAGGAGCGCGCCGCGTGGGAGGCCGAGCGCGCTCAGTTGGAGATGGAGCGTGATGTCCTCAAGCGATCAGTGGTCCTCTGGGTGAAGGAGGCGGAGGGCCGGTGAGCGTGGCGGCCTTCATCGCCGACCAGAAGACCGTCCATGACGTCCCCCACGCCGTGGCCTGCCGGGCGCTGGGCGTCTCGCAGTCCTGGTTCTACAAGTGGAGGCAGCGGATCGGGGTCCAGGCGCCGACTGGGCGGCAGCGGCGGCGGGCCGAGCTGGATGAGGCGATCCGCCGGTCCTTCGAGGCGTCCGGGGGCACTTACGGGTCCCCGCGGGTCACCGATGATCTGCGTGAGGAGGGCTGGCGGGTGTCGGTGAACACGGTGGCGGCGCGGATGGTCGAGCTCGGCCTGGCCGGGCGGCCCGGTCCGCGCAGGCGCCGGTCGCTGACCCGCCAGGGCAGGCGGGCGGCGGCCCCGGACCTGGTGCACCGCAACTTCACCGCCGTCGCCCCCGACCTGCTGTGGGTCGGGGACGTGACGCAGATCGACACCGGCGAGGGGCCGCTGTATCTGGCCACGGTGGAGGACATGTTCGCCCGCCGACTGCTGGGGTTCGCGATGTCGCAGCACCATGACGCGGACCTGACGATCGCGTCGCTGCAGATGGCGGCGGCGACGCGCGGCGGTGACGTGGACGGGGTGATCTTCCACTCCGACCGCGGCAGCGAGTACACCGCGTCCCGCCACCAGGCCGTCTGCCGGCGGCTGGGCATCACCCAGTCGATGGGCCGGGTCCGGAAGGTGTCAAGTCAAATGAGACAGGGGCCAGTGATCGTTAGGCGGCGTGTTCGTCCTGGTCAGGGCCGGTCCGGTCAGTGGCGTCCTCGTC